>DASPXS010000336.1:0-12664 GCA_035637175.1 Haliangiales bacterium
CAACGCCAACGCAATGGCGTCGCGCACGCCAAAGCACATTCCCAGATGTTCTGCGCGGATGATCTTCATTATTCCTCCAGATTCAAATGCCGGACAAAAGAGCGACGGCAATCGCCAACGGGACAATCACGAGAAAGTGAGAGCCCGGGGCGGCGAGGAGAGTCGGGGCAGGCAGGGTTGCGATCATGGGGTTCGACTCATTGCGGTTTCGGAACGTCTTTCATTCGAGCTTTGTATCGCAAAGTAAAAGACCGGAAGGGTTCGCAAGCGTTCAAAGAAATTATTTCCCCGATTTGGTCTGCTGGACGATTTGCTCCAGCAGGTTGATGTAGTTGGTGAAGGCTTTACGGCCGGGCGACGTGAGCGCGAAGGTCGTCAAGGGACGGCCGCCTTGAAATTCCTTGGTCATCGAGACGTAACCGGCTTCCTGCAACGTGCGGAGGTGCGCTGTGATATTGCCGTCCGTCATGTTCAGGGTGTCACGCATTTCGGTGAAGGAAAGCTGGGGCGAGGCAGCCAGGAGCGACATGATGGCGAGCCGCCCTTTTTCGTGAATCACGCGGTCGAGCTGTAAGAACGGTTCCGGGTTCACGCCTCATTCTTCCTCTTTTCGGTGAAATGCAGGTAGGCGCCGTAAGCCAGGTGAAAGCCGCCGAACGTCGCGCCCATGAGCCAATGGGCGTTGACGATGGCCGGCATGCCGGATGCGTAACTGCGCTGGTTCAACAACGCCAGAATCGCGCAGCCGGACAGAACAAAGCCCCAGCCGAAAAGTTTCATTCCGCGCGGCATGAAAAAGCCGGCGGCGTGGAGCGCGCAGCCGTAAAGAACCATCCAGATTGGCGGCAGCCACCAGATCTGGAGCGGCTCGCGCCACCGCGGCAGGGCCATCAACACGCAGGCGACCAGCCCCACCAGAAACGGCGGCAAAAGCGCCTGCGCCACCCGCCGCGTGGGCGACGACCAGAAGGGTTCGGCGTCTTTCAACGCCTGGCGCCGGACCAAAAGAAACGCGCCCGCCAGAGCCACAAGGCAAACAGCGATCCAATAAAGGCCGAATCCCCGATGCGACTCGATGCCAACCAACCAGCCGATCGCCGCCGCCACCGCGCCGATGCTGCCGACCAGCAGCGTGATCGGCGCCAGCGCCCGGCGATAAATGGCCGAGCGCTCCATCAATGTGCGGATGGCCTGGAGATGCTCCGTCGCCCAATTTTGCGTCATGGCTTCACTTTGCACTACAAAGTAAAAGAGTCAAGCAGGAATTCTCGAGAACACAAAGTCCCCGTTCCGATAAGCGATGGCGCCCGTCAGCGCGGCAACGGTTCCTGAAGATCGGCGACAACGTAGGCCATCACCGCCAACGCCGCGGCGCAACGGCCGAGGTCCTGCGGGTTCACTTTATCCACCGTGTCCGCAACGGTATGATGGAACCAGAAATATGTTGAGCTTTCGACCGTCAACTCCATGACAGCCACGCCGGCGGCAGAAAGTTGCTCGACGTCCGCGCCGCCCCTGCCGGGGATGATTTTAGTCGCCCGAATCCCTTCGAGCAATGAGCCGATCTGTTGAACCGTCGTTTTGGCTTTTTCGTTGCCCGCAAAGGCGAACCCGGTCGGTTGAAAGGTTCCATTGTCCGACTCGATGGCGACCACGTGTTTGGCCAGTTCCTGGCGATGCTTTTCCACGTACTGCTTTGCGCCGCGCAGTCCATTTTCCTCGTTCGTCCAGAGAACGACGCGCACGGTACGGCGCGGACGCAGACCGAGCTTGTGCAGGAGGCGAACGGTTTCCCATGCAACCAGGCAGCCGCCGCCGTCGTCCTGCGCCCCCCGACCGACGTCCCAGGAGTCGATATGACCGCTGACCAGAACGATCTCATCGGGCTTCTCCCGGCCCGCCACCTCCGCAATCACATTTCGCGACGGGGCGTCGTCGAGAAACTTTGCCGACATTTTCAAGCGGGCGACGATGGTCCGGCCGCGCTCCTGCCAGCGCTGCAATTTCTCCGCGTCTTCAACCGTAATCGCCGCCGAGGGAACTTTGGGCGCGGCCTGGTCGTAAACCATCATGCCGGTATGCGGCGTCTGCAGGGAAAACGGAGTGATCGAGCGGACCAGACCGGCCACCGCGCCGGCTTTCGCAGCTTCGCTGGCGCCCCTGTTGCGATAGGCCACCGTCTGGCCGTATCCGACGAAGGGCGCGTTGAACACGACAATTTTGCCCCGCGCTTCATTGGTGCGCTGCCCGAGGTCCTCGAAGTTTTGAACAACGAACACCGGCGCAGTCAGGCCGCTTGCCGGCGTGCCGATGCTGCCGCCCAATCCCAGCATCGGCAGCGTCTCACGCGCCGGCTCCAGCAATTCAAACGACTCCACGCCCCGCACCCAGCGCGGCACCAGGACTTCCTCGCCGCGCACGTTTTCGAGACCGTCGGCCTTCATCCGGGCCAATACCCAGTCAATGGCGGCCTCGAGATTGGTCGTGCCGCTGAACCGCGGACCAAACGTGTCGCACAGTTCGGCGAGCCGTTTATGGGCGAAGTCCGTCTCGGTCGCCGCTCGAATCAACCGGTCGGCGACTGACCGGTAGTCAGCCAACGGGGGAACATCCGAAGCGCCGGTCTTGCCTTGAGCCGTCTTTTCGTTTTGAGCCGAGGTATCACCACCGAGCACGAGCGCGGTGAGCGTCAGCAACCGGATGATTCGGCGCGCGTTCATTGTGCAGGCAGCTTACTGAAATTTGCCCGCGAACAACAGCAGAGTTAGGGCGCATCTTGATGCAACCACCAGAAATTCTCTCCTTCTCCCCGCGAGGAACGAGTGGGGAGAGGGTCGGGGTGAGGGGCATCCAATAAAACTGGCCTCCTCTCCCCGGCCCTCTCCTCCTCTGCGGGAGGAGAGGGAGAAAACCTCCGCCGTCCTGGTGGTGATGTTAAGATGCGCCAGCAGACTTCCATCTATTCATCGCTCTCTTATTCGCCGGCGGACATTGGTGATTCGCGGGCGGATGGCGAACGGTCACGCCAGGGGCAGCAGGTTGTCCGCCGCGTCGAACTGCAGCTCGCGCCGGTCTCCCAGCGTTTCCAAATCCGCGCGGTCCCTGACCGCGTCGGCGTACGCTTCCGACACCTCCAGGTTCGCCAGCGACAGCGTGTCCGCAATGCGCACGATTCCGGCCCGGCGCGTATCGCGAACGGCCAGCGAGGCCAGGGCATGTGAAATGCACTCTCGGTCCGTGTCGAAGTGAATCGGAATCTTCGCGCCGTGCGGAGTCAGCGAGGTCAGCGCATTGACGTAGGTGACGCCCTTGTCCATCGCGTTGACGAGGCGCGTGGTGGTGAGGTCGGCGAACCCGATGCCGATGGCATTGCCGTGCGTTTCGGGCGTCAGATCGCGCACAAAAATGCGGCGAATGCGCGGTGACTGCCGGTTATCGTCCGCCAGGGAAGTGGAGTAGCCATGCACCCAGCGCCCGGTCACGTTCGGGTCCATGCCGGAGCCACTGACGTTCTTGCCAAGGCGGTCCACGACGAGCAAATCAATGTCGTCGAACGGCAGCCGCGGCATCAATCGCCGCGCTTCCTCGAGCAACTCCTTCTCGCGGTCCTCGATGTCCCCCGGCTTCAGGACCGCGATCCGGGCCGTGTCGTGAAACTGGTTTTCCACAATTGCGACACCGCAAAGAATCGGCGCGCGACCCAGCGTCACGCGCGCGATGCCTCGAATCACGCGCTCGAATCCCAGCCGCGCGGCGGCGCCGTGGCAAGTGGCCGCGCCCGTCCGTTTGCCAAGGCCGATGACGATCATTTTCATCACGCCGCTGCCGTGGGTGCCGGTAAAATCCGTGTGCGGCTTGACGCGGTTGACGATGACGACGCCGTCGGAGCGCAGCGCCTCGACGCTGCAGAAGACATCCACTCCGTCCTCGCTCGCGCCGATGCGCTCGACATCCATCGTCGCCCGAATCGGCACACCCATGCTTTGCTCGGTGATGCCATAGCTGGCCAGCACCCCGGTTTGCCCTTCGGCCGTCGCGCCGCCATGACTGCCCATGGCCGGAAGGATGAAGGGCTGCGCGCCCGCCGCCTTGAGCTCGTCCAGCACCGCGGCGACGATCTCCCTGATTTTGCTGATGCCGCGGCTGCCGACGCCCACGGCAATCCGCGCGCCGGGCTTCAGTCGCGCCACAACGTTCTGCGCCTTGAACTGGCCCTGGACGACGGCGGCGATGTCGAGCGGCGGCGACGCAGGAAATTTCTGTCGCACCGCGAACATGCGCGGGAATGAATCAGCCGAGGTCATGCAGACAAGCTGCCCCGACGCTTCGTCGTCGTTACTCGACGGTTTACATCGTCGGGCGCTTTCGATCCACCCTCTAACACCGAAGCCCCGTCCGCAAAAGGAAATTTATCTTCGCAGGAACCGAAGGGTGCGATTAAGAACGGATGAGTTTAGTTCCACAGAGAATGCCATTGGCTGTTGGCTCTGATGACTCGCGGGTGAAGGTTGATCGCATTCCCACTTGTTTTTTGGCGCAGGCTCTGAGTTACTTTCCAGCATGACACCCCGTCTGCTGCTGGCTTCGGCCCTCGCTCTCCTTCCGGTCGGATGCGGAAAACACTCCGAGACTTCGCCGTCCTCCCCGCCTTCGGCCCAACCGGCCCAAGATAACCCGTCCGCCGACGCGCCCGCGGCACAACGGCCTCGTGTGGCTGACGGTACGGAGAGCGATCCCGGCGCGGCTTCAGCCGGTTCGGCGGCGAGCACAGTGGCGCGGGCCGGGGCAACTGACTCGGAGTCGGCGGCAGCGCTCGGCGAGCTGACCCAGGCGCTCCGCAAATACAGCTTCGAACACCATCGCCTGCCAAAGGCTTTTAGCGAAGTGGTCGCGGCGGGGTACGTGAAGAACATGCCTCAACCGCCCCCGGGCAGGAAATTTGAAATTGACCCGAAGACTATCCAAGTCGTGCTGGTAAAGCAATAACGCAAGGGGGAGGGCCACGATGAGCGCGAAACATCAGGTCTCGGAGCAACCTTCACCGGCACACGCGTTCACCCTGATTGAACTTTTGGTGGTCATAGCGATTATTGCCATCTTGGCCGCTCTGTTGCTTCCCGCTTTGGCCGGCGCGAAGGCCAGGGCCCAAAGACTGAAATGCACGTCTCAGATGAGACAGCTTGGGCTTGCTTTCAATTTTTTTTTAAACGATCACGAAGATAAGTACCCGCCCACCGTCTATCGAACGGGAGATTACCAGTATCAGTTAACCTGGGACGATCTTATCCACCGCGACATTGGGGGCACCGATTCCGACGCGGATTTACTGCTGGGCATTACCGATGGCGCGCGTTGCCCGAAAATTTTGCAATGCCCGGCCGATCGCAATCAGATCACCATCAATTATGCGCTGTTCGGCCAGCGAAGGACGTATGCCATGAACGGCGCCAACATCACGGGCCCCGGCACGTTGCCGCCCCCGCTGCACGGCGTGGGAGTTTACATCCAGAAGAATGACGGCTCGCTGCCGCCCACGGACCCACCGGGCTACAGAGTGAGTGTTGTGCAGGATCCCGTGGGGACGATCCTGCTCGCGGAGTTGCCCAACGGCAGAAACATTGCCGGCAATGACTGGCCCTCGTTTTGCGTGGCGCCAACGCAAGGCACGGGCAGCCCCGCCGGATTCACGGCAGATTGTTTCCAGATCGCCTCGACCCAGCTCGGTTATGGAGGCGCGGCTTACGCACTTCACGGCCGACGATTCAATTATCTCTTTCACGACAGCCACGTGCAGATACACAGGATTACCGACACTGTCGGCAGGGGCACAACCAACGCGCCCCAGGGAATGTGGACGGTTGTCGCGGAGGATTGAGCGCCCTGGGGAGCGCACGCGCCTCGCGTGCCGTGTTCCGCGCCCTCGCGAAACACATCCCTACTTCCTGATCAGCTTCAGCGCGATGTCTTCGCGATAGGGCGGCGACGTAAGGACAACAAAGCCCTTCTCGCTCTTCACCGTCTCGCGTTTGTCGATTTTTCCGCTCACGGGATTGACCCATTCGGCGCGATAAGAACCGGGAGGCAACTCCAGCGCAATGACGGCCTCGCGAGGCGTTGTTTTTTCGCCACCGGGCGCCAGATAAACAGCGTAGGCCCTGCCCGGTTCGCCCAGCACGCGCGAGGTGACGCCGGCGAAGGCCTTGTTGGTCACCACCGACGGCAGCGGCTTCATCCGCAGGAAATCAAAGCCGTCGATGTAGTCCTTCAACACTTTCATCTGCCGGCGGAACGCGGGATTGCCGCCGCCCGGCTGCTTCGCCGGATAAACAAACGTGCCATCCTCGTGCCGCGCGGTGAACGAATAGTCCAGGTGATTGAACAGCCCGCCGCCCGCGAGAATGAATTCCCAGGCCTCGACGCGATACGGCAAATCATTCGTGCCGCGAAACCCGGTCTCGTTGTCGCCGATGACTTTGTTCAATCCGTAGTTCATCGTCACGGTGTCGGGCGGTGAAGCGTAATGGAAATTGAAAATCGAAACAGCCGCATGCGGGTTCTCGACCTTCGCTTCCTTGTTGGCGATGTTTTGCGAAATGAGATGGAAACCCGCCGCCGGCTCGAACCCACCCCCAATCTCTCCTGAGGAGGGGAGCATTCTGGAGCGCGACGAAGTCGTGTTCCCTTCCCGGGAGGGGTCAGGGGTGGGTCCCTTCGGCCGTTCACCCAAGAGCCCTCTCTCGGTCTCTACAATCACGTCGGCGATGTGGTGTTGCCATTCTCTCGTCACGCCGCCGAAGTAAGGCTCGTTGCAAATCTCGTAGTACACGTTGTCGAAGCCGTGCAACTCGGTGACGATCTTGCGCACCAGCGCCTCCTGCGCCGCGAGCAGGCCGCCGTTTTTGTCGAGCGTATAGATGTTGGTGCGCGCGACGTCGCCAACGCCGTTGACGTTGTTGCCGGCATTCTGCGGACTGAGCCGCCATTGCGATTCCTCATACATCGGACAAAACAAGTTCATTTCGACAACAATGCCGCGCTTGCCGGCCCGGGTGACGAAGTCTTTGAGCCGCCGGAAATACCCCTCGTCCCATTTCGTGAGGTCGAATTTATTGCCGCCGTTGGCGTATCCGGGCGTTTCGCTGCGCGCCCAGGGACAAATGAACCGATCCGGCGCCGGCGCCAGTGTGTTGCTCGTGATGTTGAACGCGCCGTAAGGCTCGGCGTACGCCCCCGAAAATGTCCGGGTGAGATTCAGACCGTCCTTCGCCAGCGTATCAAGATACTTCGCGTAATCGAATTCGAGGTTCAGCACCGCGCCATAATGTTCACCGGAAGTAATCAGCACCGTCGGCCTGCCGCGAAACAGGAAGTAATGCGGATTTTCCGGATGCAGCGCAAGCGGTCGGGATGGGCCGGACAACGCCGTCGGCGAAGCGGCCATCATGGACAGGATTGACAGCAGCCCGAAAAATATGGGCCCGGGAAAAGCGTTCACGCCCCACCGATTAGCACCTGCCGGCCGATTTGTAAACGCTCCGGTTCCGCTGTTCCGCTGTAGCGAACAATGTCTTCCATTATTTGCCCGCACGGGAGCACTTGCTGTGGGGCGAAAGTGCGAAAGTGCGCGGGTTCTGGTTGCCATTTGCCTTGGTTCCTGATATGCAAGGCATGGTGAGATTCCCCGATTCCAGGCTTCTGCTTCCGTCTGCCGCGCGGCGCGTAATTTGCGTTTCAGGTCGAGGCGCGTTCAGCCTGATCGAGCTGTTGTGCACCGTCGCGATTATTCTGATCCTCTACTCCCTTTATTTCACCTCCGGTTCGGGCCACTACCAGGCGAGGCAGAAGGCGCTCTGCGAAAAGAATCTCCAGAATATTTACGTCGCATTGAAAACGTTTGCCCTGGACAACAACGGCGCGTTTCCCGTGGCCACCAACGCCACGACTTCGGAAGCGCCGCTGAGCTTGTTGGTTCCGCGTTACACAGCCGTCACGGAAATTTTCATTTGCCCCGGGAGCAAGGACAAAAAGCTGCCGGAAGCCAAAGCCTTCGCCCAGCGGAAAATCAGTTATGCCTATTGGATGGGCCGGACCAGCAATGACGGCGGCGACCAGTTGCTGATGTCGGATGCCCTGGCGGACACGCGCCCGAAGGAGGCCGGGCGAAAAATATTTTCCCCGGACGGCAAGAAGCCGGGAAACAATCATCATCGTTTCGGCGGGAATCTCATGTTTTGTGACGGCCAGGTTCAATCCAGCGCCGCCCAAGCCTCCGCGCCCCTGGCGGTACCCGCCGGTGTGACGCTGCTCAATCCGCGGCCCTGATTATGCAGGTCAAAATTCCGTGCAGTTGCGGGACCCGCTACGCCTTCGATGTCGAACCGGTTAACGGACGGATGCCCGTGCGCGTGAATTGCCCGACGTGCGGGGCCGATGGCACGGACGCCGCCAACGCAATTATTCGGGGGCACTCGGCCGGTTCCGACGAAACCCGGCCGCGCCTGCGCATCGATGCGCCGACGCCGACGGCCACCGCAAGGTCGAGTCCGGTTTCCGGGGCACTGCCCGCCGAGGCACTGCAGGAAGCGGCCACGGAATTCTGCTCGAAGCACAGGCAGGAACCGGCGACGTCGCGTTGCTGCGTTTGCCAGAAACCGATTTGTCCAAAGTGCCTGGAACAATTCGGATATTTGTGTTCGGTCTATTGTCAGAACCAGGCGGTGCAGCATCGGCTGCCGGTGCCGGTTTACGAGGGCCAGAAGGCCGTGGTTCAGCAGAAAGAACGCCGGAAGGAAAAACGGATTTTGGCGGGAGCGGCGCTGGCGCTGCTGGCGGTTGTTATCGCCTGGGGATGGTATGCCTTCGTGGGCTCCCGGCCCAAAATGCTGTTCTCCATTCAAATTCCCAAGTTCGCGAGATCATCCGCTGTTTCCCGGCTGGTTACGCCCGACGAGTTGTTGTTGTTCAAAGATAATCGCCTGGCGTCTTACCATCCCGGTTCCGGAAAAGAAATATGGTCAACGGCGTTGACCGCGGGCAAATCCGGCCCGCGCCCTAAGGCGGGTCCACTCGGCCTGCTCGACGATGAGTCTTCCGGCGCGCAGATGCAAATCACCGGAGAGGATGTCTGGGTCTGCGCCTCCGAGCGGGTAACGTGTGTTGACCGGAAAACCGGGAAAATCAAAACCGAAGTCCCGATTCACAACGCCGTTCGGCAGGTCACCTTCACCGACGCATCGCTACTGGTGCTGGCGGAGGATGAGACGAAACGGACATTCGTCACTCACATCATTCTGCCGGCCGGGACAGCGCGGACGGAGGAAGTCACCGAAGCGATTCTTTCCAGGCCAGCAAAAGGCGCACCGGCCCTCTCCCGGGCGCCACAACCCCGGTTCCCGGACCGGGGCGACGATTCGGCCGCCGCAGACTTTGCCGCGCTGGACTCCGTCGGCGACAAGGAATTCCTGCCGGCCGGGGCGAACGTCATTCAACTGAAGGCCAAATTGCTCGAGAAACGAATGGTGGCGTATGAGGCCCTGAAGAAGCCCGGCGCATCGACGTTGAACGATCCCGCTCTGACGGCGCGGGACAGCATGAAAGCGTCGGCAGAATTGCTCAATGAAATGCAGCGGGAGCGAACCGGGGGTGTCGCCTACGAAAATGAGAGCCGCTATCAGGCGACCCTGCGCCGATTTGCGCCCGCCGATGCGCCGGACTGGACCGGCGAAGTCAACGGCCCGCCCGCAGTGTTTCCGCAGAAGACAGTTGACGTCCTGGTCGCCGGGAAATCTCTCACGGTTTTCAATAAAAAGAACGCGAAACTGTGGGAATCCAAATTGACCTTTCCGATCTCGGACAAAATTGCGGAAGAATACCCGACGGACAACGCGTCCGCGCCTTGTCTGGAAGAGAGTGGCAGTTTGTATTTCTTCGACAAAGGCGTGCTGACAGCTTTCGACCTCCGCTCGGGCAACGCGCGCTGGCGCGTCCCCAGCGTCGGTGTCTCCCGGATCGCGCGCGACAACAGCGGCATGCTCTACGTGGCCACGACCTCGGCCAGCCCCGACTCAATCCAATACTCGCAACAAATCAGGATTGACGACAAAGCCTATCCCGTCCTGCTGAAGATCGACCCGGCTTCGGGCAAAGTCCTCTGGCGGGCGGAACACATCGGCGACCAATGTTTCGCCTCGGGAAAGTTTGTCTATGCCACACGCTCGCAGATTTCCGGATTGGACATGATGAAAGCGGCGATGAACAACGACACCGGTGTTCCCGTCCATTTCCGGATTTACCGCCTCAAGCCCGCCCCGGGAACGGTGGTGTGGGAATATTACCAACCCAAAGCGCCGCGGTTCGTGCAGGTGCAAAAAAAACGCATCCTGTTGCAGTTCGCCGACGAAGTTCAAGTGGTCGGCTTCTGACCCGCGACAGCTAAGGGGTCGGTTCTTGGTTTTGACAACTCGCGCTCCGTGTGGCGCTTCAAGGCGGTCTTACCGATGGACACGAGGTATTGCTTGTAGCCTTTGCCAAGCACGCGGGCGGTGGACTGGGCACTCAAATCCTCGGCGCTGAGCGCAATTCCACTTGGTAGTGTCATTAGTGAGGACTGACCCCTTCTCTGCAAGCCGCAATTCACCACACAAAACGGGCGTTTCGTCCCTGAGAACTTCCTTTCCAAACATTTCTTGCCACGATGCGCGCAATCAATGAACCGCCTCACATCATCCATTGCATCCTCCAACCGGCTGAAAATCCTTCTCGGTTCACTCACCGTGCTTATCGGTGTTGTCGGATTCAAACCGGACGCTTTGGGTCAGGGCTGAGTGACCGCCCGAATAAACTCGCTCAGTTTGGGCGCAGCCTCATATCAGGAGCAAGGCACGTGGACCACGGCGGTCAGCCATCGCTGGCAATACTCCGACCGTCATTTCATTGGCGACGAAGAGCAGGTGGTCCGCGAAAAGGAAGGCAGCCAGGTCATCAACAACATCCATGTGGTGGACCTCTCGTTGAGCTACGCGGTGTCCAAACGGATCAGCGCCACGCTCTCCGTCCCGTTCCAGTTCGCGACGCGGTCGCAGACGGTCCGCGATACCCGCCCGGGAATGACCAATCAATTCGGCAATCAAAGAGTCTTTGATCGCTTTACCACCGAAGCGAATGGTCTGAGCGACATCAAATTGCTGGGAACGGTCTGGTTGTTGGATCCCGATCACAACAAGAAGCAGAACGTTTCGGTGGGTTTGGGAGTGCTATTCCCCACCGGCGAAAAAGACGCCCAGGACGAATTTGAAGTTTTCGACACCAATTCTGTTGGCTTCATACGGTCGGTGCGACAGAACGTGGACAATTCGATCCAACCCGGCGCCGGTGCGTGGGGCATGATTTTCGACATCTATGCGTTCAAGCAGATCATCACGAACCTCACTGTTTTCGCGGCCGGCACTTACATCGCCACGCCCGAGGAGGACGCCGGCGTTCTGTCCGGCGCCCCCGGCACCGCGACGGTTTGGTCGGTGGGCGATTCGTATCTGGTCCGAGCGGGGTTGGGCTATACGTTTCTGCCGAAACAGGGGCTGACGTTTACCTTGGGCGGGCGCATGGAAGGCTCGCCGTCCACGGATCTCATCGGCGGCAGTGGAGGCCGGCGCCGGCCCGGTTTCGCGGTGTCCATTGAGCCAGGATTGGTGTTTACCAGGAATCGTTGGACCGCTTCGTTCAGCGCTCCGGTCGCGGTGTATCGCAACCGGGAACGGAATTTCGCAGGACAGTCGGGCGACGCGGCATTTGCGGATTTCATGACTCTATTCAGCCTGGGTCGCAGCTTTTAGCCGGCGACCTGTCTGGCTCTCGAAGGGAACCGCCGGGTGACGACCATCAAGAGTGATCACATCATGCGCTACTCTGTGCGAAGCATCCTCGGCTCGTACGACTGCTCAATTTTGGCGCGCGCCACAATCACCGCTCCCGCGCCCGCCTTCGCTGCCAACTCCCGTGCAGTCGCTGCCTCGACATTTCCTGATGTTTGTCCGGAGGCAGATCAACCTCCGCGCATTCGGTGGTCCAGACAGGGATGACTGCTTTGTCTCCGGCGCGCTTGCGAACCTCAGCAACAAACCTGGCCGCGACGTCGTCGCCGTCCAACTTCGTCGCCGTGGGCCGCACACTGTAATCAATCGCCCAGCGGCATTGCGGCTCTTCAGTATCAGAAGAAATGGGCAATTCAATTCAGTCCCGCGAAAGCCGAAGAAGCATCCTACAAAGTCTCCGGGGCGCTGCTCGGATTTGGTCTCAGTTCCAACATCAAAGGCGGTGAAAACCGCGGCAGCGTGTTAGCGCACGATTTCGTCGCGCTCGCCTTCGCAGAAAAATCCCTTGCCAAGGACGACAACGCTTACAAAGGCGAATTGGTGTTGAAGGCAAATTCCGATCTCTCGCCGAAACGCACCGCCATCGCCGTCCGGGTTACTCCCGCCAGGAAGCTTCAGCCGGCGCAAGCGCCGGGCGGATGGCTGAGTCCAACCGGCCATCCCTCTAATCCGCCACGCCCAGATACTCGATCAAATCCGCCAGGTCCTGCGTTGTAAGGCCCAGCTCCAGGCCTTCGGGCATCAACGACTGGCCCGAGGCCTGCAACCGCGCGATTTGTGAACGCAATACTCCT
>DASPXS010000337.1:0-6099 GCA_035637175.1 Haliangiales bacterium
AGGAGGTAATAGGTCTCCAGCGCCTCGCGGTCCCGAATTTCGTCCACGGCCTTCAAGGCCCTTTCCGGTCCGTGCACCCTCGAAATGGCGACGGCGCGATTGAGCGCCACGACCGGCGAACGGTTGGTCTCCGCGAGCATGTCGTAAAGCGTGAGAATGCGCGGCCAATCCGTCGCCTCGTAGTTTTCCGCAATGCAGTGACAGCAGGCAATGCCCGCCTGCAGGTGAAACTCGCTGATTTCATCTCCCGCCGCCGACGCGTTGAGATGCGACAGTCCCCGCTGGATCATCTCCCGGTCCCAAAGAGATCGGTCCTGGTCCGGCAGCAGCAGAAGATTGCCCTCGGCGTCCACGCGCGCCGACAGACGCGCGGCGGAAAGCAGCATCAACGACAACAAGGCGTGTGTTTTCGGCACGGCGCCCGCCGGATGCTCCACCAGCAGAGTGGTCAGACGGATCGCCTCGTCGCACAGATCCTGTCGGATCAATTCATCACCGTGCGATGCCTTGTAACCCTCGTTGAAGAGCAGATAGAGCGTCTGCCGCACCGCGTCGAGGCGCGCCGACAGTTCCTCGCCGGGGGGTATTTCAAGTGAAATTCCGGTCTCGCGGATGCGTTGGCGCGCCCGGACGAGCTTCTTGGCCGTCGCCGCTGTGGAAGTCAGGAACGCCGCCGCGATCTCCTCCTCGCCGAAACCGCAGAGCGTCTTGAGCGTGAGGGCGACCTGCGTTTCGGGCGGCAAAACGGGGTGGCAGCAGGCGAACATCATTCGCAACTGGTCGTCGCGGATTTCCTCGTCGAAATGGACCGATGCCGGCACCTCGCCGGAGCGCTGTTCGAAGAAGGCCGTGATTTCCTTTTCCTTGCTCCAAAAATTCTGCTGGCGGCGGACGGCATCGAGCGCCTGGTTGCGGGCCACTTGCATCAACCAGGCGGATGGGTTTCGCGGAACGCCGCTGAAAGCCCAGTTTTGCATCGCCTTCAACAAGGCGTCCTGGACGACGTCCTCGGCCAGTTGCAGATTTTGAAAACCCAGGATTCGCGTGAGCGTGGCGACCATCTTGCCCGCCTCGTGACGGAAAAGATGATCCACCACCCGGATCACCTCGGACTCGGTCCGGGGCCCGGGCGATTGGGCCGGGTTTTTATCTGCCGCCGGCATGCCAGGGTCACAGGCCGGAGATGTGTTCAATCGGGCGCACCTCCACGGTGCCGTTGTTCTCGAGGATGGGGCAGTGCTTGGCCAACGCGACGGCCTCATTCAAATCCTCGGCCGAAACGATCAGGTAACCGCCCACCTCCTCCTTTCCCTCGACAAACGGCCCGTCCGTCACCGTCTGGCCGGTCCTGCCCGAGAGCACCTTGCCGGCGTCGCCCAGGGGTTCTCCGGCTTTGAATCTTCCCTGATTGCGGAGTTCGCCGATCCAGGCGAACCACTTGTTCATGTTCTGTTGCATCTGTTCGGGCGACATCTGCTTGGGATCGGCGCCGCCCCGGAACAGGTAAAGGAAGTCATTGGATTGTCGTGCCATATTTTGGTTTTAGTTTTGATGTTTAATCAGTGTCCACATACAAACGTACGACGAAAGACCTGGGCCGCTCAGGACATTTCTTCCGCGGCGTGTAAAATTTGCCGGCTAGGGCGTCGCCACTTTGTCAGACCGCGCCGCCTTAAACAAGTGCTCGTAACTCAAAGGTTCACCCTTCGCCCACGGCCGGTAGGTGTTGGCAAAATCGATCCGCCCGCCCGGTGAGGGGTGGGTCGCGCGACAAAGCGTGTACATCAAGCCCGGTCGGGGAACGCCAAGATTTTCGCTTTGCAACTTCACAAAAGCGTTGGCGGCGGCCCGATTGTCCCGCGTGATTTCCAGCCCAAACCGATCGGCTTCGTGCTCCAGGTGCCGTGAGAAGGCAAGAATCAGCGGGTCCAGGGCGAGATTGCCGGCGCTGACGAAAAGCAGGATCAAGGGGAAAGAGGCGATGTTTGACACGCTGTCGAATCCGAAACGTCCCTGGAACCGGCCGATCAACCGTCCGCTCAGGCGAGAGAACAGGTAAATGCCGAAGAACCCCAGCGCAGCCCCGAACAGCATCCCCTTCGCCACATGCCCCAGGACGTAATGGCCCATCTCGTGTCCCATCACCGTCAACAACTCGCGCCGGTTGAGTTTGGCGATGATCGTGTCCCAAAGCACAATTCGCTTCGTCCCCATGAATCCGGTCACGTACGCGTTCACGGCCTTCGTATCCGCGCCTTGGTCCACCTCGAACACCCGACTGCCCTCGATGCCGGCGCGCTCCGCCAGCGCAAGAATGTCGGCCTCCAATGCCTTGTTCTTCATTGGACAGAATTGGTTGAACCACGGATCGATCCAGATCGGCGTGATCAGGACCACGAAGAGGGCGGCCGCCGTGGCAGCCAGCCAGGAATAGAGCCACCAGCGTCGCGGGCATTGGCGCATGAGCAGATACGGAAGCCAGAGAAATGCCGCGTAACCGCTCGTGTCCACCGCCAGACGTTTGAGGGATTTGCCCAGCCAGCGGCCGAAAGACTGGTTGGAAAGACCGTAAGCGTGCTGTCGGAGGAAACCCTGATAACAGTTCAAGGGCCAATCCAGGAGATATTTCACGGCCATGAACGTCACGAGGTAAATCACCACGACGAAAAACCATCTCCGCCCGATTCGTTCCGCCCGGTCCCGGATGCGGGCGGAAAAACCGGTGAACAATATCGCCGCCGGAACAGCCAGTTCCCACAACGCGCGCAGGCACCAGAGTACGTTCCCGCTGCGGTAAAACTGAATCGCCTTTTCGCTCGGCTCCGGAACCGGGACCGGGGCGCGATCATCTGAGAGAGAAACGGCAGCGGCGCCCGGCGGCGGCGGGTTCGCACCCGACCGGCTGGCAATCTGGCCGTTCGACGCGGGCGCCAACGCGCCACACAACAACACTAACGCAACCACGCTTCGCATAGATTCGCCCGTTCCGCGCGCAAAATCGGCAATGAACCCAACCAGAAAGACGCCAGGCCAACAAGACGATAAAGCTTGCCGCCGCCGGTTTTTCGGAACAACATTTGGCGTCAAGCCCCATGCAAACTGATTTCGTTCTGCGGTTCGGCATCCTCTTACTCGCCGCCGCTGTGTTCTGGCCATTTTCGGGGAGGGCCGCAGAAACCAAGGGATCGCGCGGCGACGAAATGCTGGCCGACTATTTCCGCGCGGAAACAGCGAAATTGAGCGGGCGTTGCCTGGCCGACGTGAAGACGCTGGAAGACTGGACTTCGCGCCGCGAGAAATACCGCCAGCAACTGCGCGAAATGCTCGGCCTGGCGCCACTGCCGCAAAAAACCGATTTGCAACCGGTCGTCACGGGCAAGGTCAAGGCTGATTCGTTCGTCGTCGAGAAAATCTGCTTCCAATCGCTTCCCGGACTCTACGTCACCGCGAACCTTTATCTGCCGAAGAATCTCAACAAGCCCGCGCCGGCGGTACTTTACGTCTGCGGCCACGGACCGGTCATCCGAAACGGCACCAGTTACGGCAACAAAGTTTCCTACCAACACCACGGCGCGTGGTTGGCGCAGAACGGTTACGTTTGCTTCATCATCGACACGCTGCAACTCGGCGAAATCCAGGGCCTCCACCATGGCACGTACCGCGAAGGCATGTGGTGGTGGAACTCGCGCGGTTACACGCCCGCGGGCGTCGAGGCCTGGAACGGCATTCGCGCGCTCGACTATCTTTGCACGCGACCGGAGGTGGACACGAACCGTTTCGGCATCACCGGACGATCCGGCGGCGGCGCCTATAGCTGGACAATCGCCGCGCTCGACGAGCGCATCAGAGTCGCCGCGCCGGTCGCCGGCATCACCGATTTGCAGAACCAGGTCGTGGACGGCGCGGTCGAAGGCCATTGCGACTGCATGTTTTTCCTCAACACCTACCGTTGGGACTATCCGCAACTGGCGGCGCTGGTCGCGCCGCGGCCGCTTTTGATCGGCAACTCGGACAAGGACACCATTTTTCCGCTCGACGGCGTCGTGCGGTTGCACGGTAAAGTGCGCCGGATCTACGAGCTGTACGGCGCGAGCACGAACTTGGGCCTGCTCATCACCGAAGGGCCGCACCACGACACGCAGGATTTGCAACTGCCGGTGTTCCGCTGGTTCAACCGTTTCCTCAAGGGCGAAGACCCGCTCATTGAAACCGCGGCGAAAAAGCATTTCGAGCCGGAACAATTGAAGGTGTTATCCAAGGTGCCCGAGGACCAGAGGAACACGAGCATCCAGGAAACCTTTGTGCCCATGGCGGAGCCCCCCGCAGTGTCGGAGTCGATCGCGGAATGGACGCGCCAGCGGAACGAGTGGTTGGCGGCGTTGAAGGAGAAATGCTTCGGCGGCTGGCCGGAGAATCCGGGCCCGCTGGAACTGAGGCAGGTTTTTTCGGCGGAACATCGCGGCGTGGATCTGGATGCTTATGAATTCAACAGCCAGCCCAACGTCCGGCTGCGTTTGTTCCTGGCGCGTCACCCCCATCTCAAAAAACCGGAGCGCGTCGTGCTCGTCGCGCAAAACCCGGAGGATTGGCGGCAATGGGCGGCGGGGATGCGCCACGCTTTTGCCACCGAACTGGAATCCGATTCTCCCGAAGAACATTCCCTTTTCAAAAGCGACGCGGAACAATTTCAGAAGATTCGCCGGGCGGTGGCGACCAACAACTGCGTGTTGGTTTACCTCCCCTTGAGCGGCATCGGCCCGACTGCCTGGAGCGGCGATGCCAGGAAACAAATCCATATCCGCCGGCGCTTCATGCTGCTGGGACAGACGCTCGAGGGCATGCGCGTCTGGGATATTCGCCGCGCCATCCAGGCCGTCCGTTCGTTTCACAGTTTTCAAGGCGTGCCGCTTTTTCTGGAGGCGAATCACGATGCAGCCCTGGACGCGCTTTACGCTTCGCTCTACGAAAAAGGGATCACCCGGCTGGAACTCCGGCAAATGCCCGCGACGCACCAGGAGGGGCCGGATTATCTGAACGTGCTGCGTGTGCTCGACGTCCCGCAAGCCGTGGCGATGGCGGCGGAGCGCGCGCAGGTTCATTTGTTTGAAACCGACGCGCCTCGATGGGATTACCCGATCACTCTTTCGCAACGCCTGGGTTGGAACGAAAAGCAGCTTGCGGTGTGGCCGTTGCCGCACACTCAATCCAACTAGAGTGGCCAGACGGAACACTTTCAGGAATCCAATGAAGATCGGCATCGGGTCGGACCACGCCGGGTTTGCCTACAAGGAAAAGATCAAAATCCTGCTGAAAGACCTCGGACACGAAGCGCATGATTTCGGCGCGTTCAGCGACGAGCCGGTGGATTATCCGCTGTTCATTCGGCCGGTGGCCGAGGCCGTTGCGCGGGGAGAATTCGACCGCGGCATCGTGCTCGGAGGTTCGGGCAACGGCGAAGCCATCGTCGCCAACAAAGTCCGGGGCATTCGCTGCGCGCTGTGCTGGAGCCTGGAGACCGCGCGCTGGGCCCGCGAGCACAACGACGCGAATGTCCTGTCGATTGGCCAGCGCACGATTCCGGCGGAACTGGCGCTGGAAATTGTCCGCCTCTGGCTCAACACCGGTTTCGCCGGTGGACGACACCTCAACCGGATCCGACAGATTGAATAACCGACCGTTCCATTCTACGTTTGGCTCTGAACCGGGTTGTCGGTTTCGCCCAGGGCCTTTTTGATCGTGGCGAGCAGTTCATCGTACTGGACGGGCTTTTGGAAGTAAGCGATGGCGCCGGCGTCCAACGCCCGCTTTTTGGCGGTTATCGGGTCCCAGGCCGTGACCACGATGATGGGAATCGCTTCTGTTGGCCGGCTGCGGTGCAGCCAGTCCATCACGCCGAAACCGTCCCAGTTCGGGCCGGCGAAAGGATTTTGGGACGGCAACCCGAGGTCCAGGATGATCAAGTCCGGATGGTCGACTCGAACATGAGCCACCGCTTCCGTACCGTCGGCGGCAGTGACAACGGTGTAGCCGCTGGCTTTCAACTTGTGGGTCAACATGGTTGCCGAAATACGGTCGTCCTCCACCACGAGAATTTTCCTG
>DASPXS010000338.1:0-10818 GCA_035637175.1 Haliangiales bacterium
GCGTCATCGAAGCCGACCACCCTGAGATCGCGTGGAACCCGCACATTGTTCTTCTCCAGGGTGCGCATCAAATGAGCGGCGGTCAGATCGTTGCCGCAGATGACCGCATCCCAGCGTCGCCCTCCAACGAGTGAACGCACGAACTTAATATCTTCCGGGTCCCCGATGTGTATCCAGTCACGTCGCAATTCCAGTTGCTGGCGCACCAGGGCTTCGCGCACGCCGGCAATCCGCCCATCCACCGTCGGCGGGAAGTGCGACATGGCCACAAAGGCGAGGCGCCGACAGCCGAGCTTGAACAGATGCTCGGCCAGAAGGCAGCCGGCCGCGAGATTGTCGATACCGACGAGGTCGAGGTTGCTGCGATGGGGAAACGGCAGCAAGTCACGGTCGAGCAACACGACGGGAATGCCCGCTTTACCAAATCGCTCGGCGATGCGGCGGTTGGCCTGCTCCTTCCCGTCGGTGAGGTCAAACGGGGCGAAGAAGACACCCGCGACGCGCCGTTCGATGAATTGTTCGCACAGCTTGACGGCGTGCTCCTGGCTCATGTCGTGATCCTGCCGGGGATGCGCGGAATCGCCCCACAGGAGGGTGTATTCGCCCGCGCGCGCGAGGCTGGCGAGTTCTCCGCAAATGAGACCGAAGATTTCAACGGCGCCCAACCCGGGAATGAGCAGGCCGAGTTGACGGGAGGCGGGCGAGTTTGGCGTTTGCCGGCGCACATAGGTTCCGGAACCGGCCCGTCGCTCGATGAGCCCCTCGGTTTGAAGGTCCCGCAAGGCGCGGGCAACTGTGGGGCGTGACACGCCGAATTTTTTGACGAGTTGCGCTTCACTGGGGAGGCGGCCGGCCGGCCCGTACTTGCCGCCGGCAATGTCCGCCAACAGTTCCCGTGAGATCTCGCGATGCTTGGGCGCCAGGCTCATGCGGACGCTAATCTGTTAGTAACAGCTCTTGTATCTGTCATATCAGCTTTCTGCCAATCTGTCATGCCGAATGTTGGCACAACTGAGGAATGTAGCGTACGTAGGAGATGATGAAAAATGAAACGATGACGGCGTCACACATAAGACGGGTGAACCCGGCCGGCCGGGCTGAACGAACGAACAAAAGTCCCAATCCTGCGCCGGTGGAAGTCGAATGTCGGCGGGCAAAGTCCCGCCACGACTGCATCGGTGACAGAGGCGGAAACTGGTTCTGGGCCTGGGCTTATGCTCCGCTCGTCCCTTGAAAGTACCGGCAAAGAAGTACCGGCAAAGGAGAACCATGAACACGTTGCCTCACTCTGACAAGACAACCGAATATCTCCTGGCCAGCGACTTCGACCAGACATTGAGCTTCAATGATTCGGGCTTCGTCCTCAGCGAAATGTTGGGGATTTCCGGCTTCCAGGAAAAGGTTGCGGGTCTGTCGCGGTCCAACCTGGTGCAGCAGGGCGCCGAACTGGCCTACTTGTTGCGTCATGACCCGCAATTCCGCAGCGTTCGCCGGGAACATCTCATTGAAGCAGGGAAGCTCGTCCGGTTGAAAGATGACGTAAAACGGTTCGCTGAAGTCCTTGACCGCGGCCTGGAAGGCAACCGTTTCCGGTTCTTCGTGATTTCGGCCGGGGCGCGGGAACTGGTCCAGTCGGCCCTGGAAGGCATTGTTCCCCCGGAGAATGTGTTCGGGACGGAGTTCGGCTATGACCCTTCCACCGGTGAGATTTCGAGCGTTCTAATGGAACCCGCCGGCTATGGCAAAGTCGTGGTGCTCGAGGAACTGCAGGCCAGACTCCAGATCAGTCCGGATCGGACCATTTACGTCGGCGACGGCAGTTCCGATCTTTACGTCATGCATCACGTCAACAGCCGCGACGGGCATACCATTGCGGTTTCGGAAACCAAATCCATCGGACGCATCGCCAAACGGACGATTCTCAGCGCGAATACGCTCAGCGTTCTGGTGCCGATCATGGAAGACATCCTGAAGTGGAACGCGCATCAGATCCGCGAGCTATTCACTTCCTACGGGTTGGCGTTGCAAGACTGGGACAAAATTCGCACCGACTGGCTCACATTCCACAATACGCCCCTACAAGTCGTCGCGAACCAGGCGGCTTTGGCCTCTTGAACGAAGCGTGTAACGCTCGTCGGCGCGCCGGAGAAGCCGTTGCCGGTCGCGGCGTTCAACTTGATCTTACCGCGCCGCCATTTCGCCGGCTCCGCCATCGGAGGCATCGCGGAGACGCAGGAGATGCTCGATTTCTGCGCTGAGCACGGAATCGTCAGTGACATCGAGGTCATTCGCATCCAGCAGATCAACGAGGCTTACGAGCGCCTCCTGAAAGGCGACGTGAAATACCGCTTTGTCATCGACCTGGCCTCGCTGAGGTGAGGGTTCGAGCGGGGATACGAATCACCGAGGGGGGAATTGTTGGAAGAAGGTCGCCCATAACTGTGGACCGTCCGTTTGGGCGATCCTTCCGGGCAATTTGGGTCCGAATCTGTCCCCTGCGCCCGAGTCGTCACCATCTCGAAACCGAGCCGCATCAATTCCGGACGCTTAATTGGGTCTTAAGCGCAGCCAGCATTGCGTTGAAGAAACTGGCGGACTTGGGGGTCGTGGTTACGGTGGAATCGAGATTGACGAGGGTGGGCAGCGAACTTTGCGTGGGAATGTCGTGATAAGAAAGAACGGCCTTGATACCGCCGGCCGAGCCCAGGCGGGAATAGGCATCCTGCACGTGGATTTGCTGGGTCAACGTGATGCGATAGCCCAGCCTGACCAGGAGTTGCTCGAAAGAATTCGTGCCGTTCACCCCTTCAAACAGCGCCTCCCGGTCGGCCGACAGGCTGTCGAGGATGGCTTTGAGTCCTTTGAAGGGTTCGCGGGACAAAACGCGTTCGAAATTCTGCCGCCTTGTTTCCAAGTCCGTTTTGGCTGATTGGTCTGTCATAATAAGTTAAAGCCGGCGGGCTTCTGTCCAACAGAGTCCCGTCGCAATGAATAATCCATCCGCGCCCGTCCTTAACGCTCGGAGCGACTGCCGCCACCATAACCGCCGCCGGCGGGACGCTCTTCACGAGACCGGGCCTCATTCACCGTCAGAGCGCGGCCTTTCCATTCCTTGCCGTTGAGGCCCTTGATCGCGGCATCAAAGCCTTCCCTGGTGTTCATGGTAACGAAGGCAAAACCACGAGACCGCCCGGTCATTTTATCCATGATAACATTGATCTCGTTCACTGCCCCGTGTTGGGAAAGCATGTCCCGGAGGTCGGTTTCGGTGACGTCAAAGGGAAGATTTCCCACGTACAGTTTTGTGCTCATAATGATTTTTGCAGTTCTTCTCGCGTCGGCATGGGAACCGGGGAGAGGCCAGATCTAAATGCCCCGATGCGGTCGGTTATCTTGCGTGGTCAACTCCAGCTCGCTGTTTGCCCTCAACTTTCCCAATCGAATCGATGAAACTATGCACGCTTAGGACGAACCTTTCCAATACTTTGTGGGTATTCCTGCGATAGCTTAAATCTATGAGAACCCCTGATGCCGTCGGAGGAGCGGAGCGGTTGAATTCAGGGAAACCCATTTCAGGAGCGGAGGGTATGTGCGGTGAGGTTTTTGACGATCTGAATGTATTGTTGCAATGCCCTGGAATCGTTATCACCGTTCCAGGCAATGCAGTAGTCCGCCTTGACCGGCGGGACCAGGGGCCGGAAGGCCACTCCGGGGTGCGGCAACTTTTTGATGTGCTCGCGCGCCAGCGTGACGCCCAAACCTTCGGCGACGAAGGTCATGAGCGCGGGTTCCAACTCGGCGGTTTGTAGAATTCTGGGCGTAAAGTCCGCCGGCTGGCAGGTTTCGCAGAGCCAATCGCGAAAACCCGGATGCGTCTTCTCGGACATGCCCACAAAAAACAGCGTTTTCAGCTCGCCGAGATTTACCCGGCTCTTCCTGGCCAGCGGATGTTTTAGCGGCAGAACGACGACCGTTCTGTGCCGGGCGATGCTTTCCCAATGCAGGCCCCTGGCGGATGCCGGAGGACGCAGCCCGACGAAGCCCAGATCGATCTTTCGCGCTTCCAGGGCGCGAAACTGTTCCGCCGGCGTCATGTCGAAGAGGTTCAGCGCAACGTGTGGGAATGCCTGGCGGAAGGCTCCGAGCGTTTCGGGGAGCAGCTCGAAGTTAAAATTGGACGAATACGCGATGTTCAACTGGCCGGTTTCGCCCCGGCTCAGACGCTGCACCGCCTGGACACTTTCCGTGGCCAGCGCCAGCACGCGTCTGGCATCAATGAGGAAAGCCCGCCCTTCCTCGGTCAAGGTCACCTGGCTTTTGGAACGGTTCAGGAGACGCACGCCGATCTCCTCCTCCAGGTTGTGAATCTGGCGCGTGAGCGAGGGTTGCGCTAAATGCAGCTTTGCGGCGGCTTTGGTGAAATTCAAAATTTCCGCCACGGCAACGAAATACCGCAGGTGACGCAGTTCCATATCGTGACCGCCAGCTTAGCGATTTCAATCGCATTGGCAACCGGTCAATGGCGTTTGGCGCGTCCAGCACCTTGATCGAAGCGTCGAGGTGGACCTCTCCCAAGGTCGCCAAGGAAGTCCACAAAGAAATCAAGAGGATCGGCCCGGCTCTTGCTACGGTCCCTTGCGCCGCAATGTTCGATTCCAAATTCGCGCGCAGCCCATAGCTCAAAGGTATCGTCATTGCATTTTCTAAGTATTGGCATGGGTGCGTCCGGGGGGCGATGCTCGTTGCGGCATGAAACCCTATACGCGGAAGGCCTCAGTCCTTTGGCTGGGCACCCGCCAGCGTGGCAAAGGCGCCATCAGCACACCGAGTGCTGTCCTGACGAAAGCCCCCTACGCCTCCGGCAACGACATCAAGCGAAGGGGCACCAATCCGCCCGAACTGATCGCGGCCGCTCACGCGGGCAGTTTTTCGATGACTCTGGCCAATGAACTGGCGAAGGCCGGCTATTGCCCGCGTCAGATTCATACCACGGCAACGGTCACGATGGAGGACATTGCCCCCGGCTGGACGATGACCCAGATTCATCTGGATGTGATTGCCACAGTGCCCAAGGTGGCGCAGTGCGACTTTATCGATGCGGCGCTGCTGGCAAAGGCGAATTGTCCCATCTCGCGATCGCTTAATGCAAACATCTCAATGCGCGCGAACCTGAAGCGGGTTGCGGCGGCACCAAGGATTTTCCCGCGCGCAAGCGCGGCCAGACGCACGGTCAATTCAAATTCAAATCAACAAAGGAAAATCTAATCTATGGCAGCAAAACAATTGATCTTTGACGAAGAGGCGCGCCAGGCCCTTCTCAGGGGAGTGGAGAAATTGAGTCGCGCAGTCAAGGCCACGCTCGGCCCCAAGGGTCGCAACGTGGTGCTCGACAAAAAATTCGGGTCCCCGACGGTGACCAAAGACGGCGTGACCGTCGCCAGGGAAATCGAACTGGAGGATGCCTGCGAAAACATGGGCGCGCAGATGGTCCGTGAAGTCGCCAGCAAAACCAGCGATGACGCAGGCGATGGCACCACCACTGCCACACTGCTCGCCGAGGCGATTTACCGGGAAGGTTTGAAATTTGTCACGGCGGGCGGGAACCCGATTGGAATTCAGCGGGGCATCCGGAAGGCGGCGGACGCAGCGGTAGAACATCTCGCCAGGATCACCAAAAAGGTCAAGGACAAGGATGAGATCAAGCAAGTCGCCACCGTCTCGGCCAACTGGGACGCGACCATTGGCAAAATCATCGCTGCTGCCATGGGCAAAGTGGGCAAGGACGGCACGATTACCGTCGAAGAAGGCAAGTCGATCGAGACCACGCTTGAAGTTGTGGAAGGCATGCAATTCGACAAGGGCTATCTTTCGCCCTACTTCGTAACCGATGCGGAGACAATGGAAGCCAGGCTGGAAGATGCTTGGGTCCTCAATTACGAGAGGAAGATCAGCAGCCTCAAAGAGCTGTTCCCCATTCTCGAAAAGGTGGCCAGGGCCGGCAAACCGCTGTTGATCATCGCTGAAGATGTCGAAGGTGAAGCACTGGCGACGCTGGTGGTGAATAAACTGCGCGGCACCCTCAACGTCTGCGCCGTCAAGGCCCCCGGTTACGGCGATCGCCGCAAATCAATGCTGGAGGACATTGCGATCCTGACCGGCGGCAAGTGCATCACCGAAGACCTCGGCATCAGGCTCGAATCGATCGGTCTCGAAGACCTCGGTCGCGCCAAATCCATCGTGGTGGATAAGGAAAACACCACCCTGGTGGCAGGCTTGGGAAAACCGACTGAAATCCAGGGGCGCCTCAATCAAATCCGCCGGCAGATCGAGGAAACCACCGCGGACTACGACAAAGAAAAATTGCAGGAACGCCTGGCGAAACTCGCCGGCGGCGTGGCCGTCATCAATGTCGGCGCCGCGACCGAGACCGAGATGAAGGAGAAGAAGGCCCGGGTCGAGGACGCCTTGCACGCCACCCGCGCTGCGGTGGAAGAAGGTATTGTCCCCGGCGGTGGCGTGGCGTTGATCCGCTGCTTGTCCGCGCTCGAAGGCATGAAGCTGCCAGACGAAGACGAGCAAATCGGCGTCACTATCGTCAGGCGGGCCTTGGAAGAGCCGGCTCGCGTGTTGGCTTCCAACGCCGGCGTGGAAGGCTCCGTGGTGGTGCAGGAAGTAAAGCGCCGCAAGGGAAACGAAGGTTACAACGTGGCAACCAACGAATACGAGGACCTGGTCAAGGCTGGCGTGGTGGACCCGAAGAAAGTGACTCGCGCCGCCCTACAGAACGCTTCTTCCATCGCCGGGTTGCTGCTGACTACCGAGTGCCTGATCAGCGAAGCTCCTGCGAAGGAAGAAGATTCCGATTGAATCGATTGAACGATTAACGGGACGCACCCGGCACCGGCCTGTTCAGCGTCCCGGTTTCAAATTCAGCCTCCCTCGGCCCGGCGTCGCTGAGGCCTTTCCGTTGCAGCCAAGCGCCGCTCAGCACCGCACGGTGCGTCTTTGTTGCCTTCGAACCGTTCTCAGGTGGCGGTAGCCGACCAGCTTGCGCCGCTGTTCATCCCAGAGACGGAAGGTGAACGCTTTGAAACTGGAAAACAGCGTGACGGGTTTCACGGTTTGGAACAGGGGTTCCGCTTTGTGACACTTTTCCAAATGATAATTCGGAATCCGCGGGCTGAGATGATGGATGTGATGGAACCCAATGTTGCCGGAGAACCATTGCAGCACCTTGGGCAGTTTGTAAAACGAACTGCCTTGCAACGCTGCTGTGGCGTAATCCCACTGATCACCCCGCTCCCAGTAAACTCCTTCGAATTGGTGCTGCACGTAAAACAACCACACTCCTGCCGAGCCGGCCACCATCAATACCGTCAACTGAATCAGCAGAAACGCCTTGAGGCCGAACAGCCAGATCAACCCGGCCGCCATGGCTCCGACTCCCAGGTTCGTCCAATATACCGAGTAGCGCTCCCGCAACGGCGCCTTGTTTGAGGGCACACGCTGCATCACCAGAAACAGGAACAGCGGCGCCAGCACGAACAGCACCACCGGATTGCGCGCGAGCCGATACGCGAAACGCTTCCAGCGCGACGCCTCCAGATATTCCTGCACCGTCAATGTCCAGACGTCGCCCGTGCCGCGCCGATCGAGATCGCCCGCGCTCGAATGATGCTGGGCATGTTGCCAGCGCCAGTAATAGTAAGGCGTGTAAGTCAACACGCCGGTGATCGCCCCAAGGATGTGATTGGCCGTCGCCGATTTGAAAAACGATCCGTGCCCGCAGTCGTGAAAGATAATGAACGCCCGCACCATAAACGCACCGGCGAGAACCGCCAATGGCACCGTCAGCCACCAGGACACCGCCAGACTGAGGTACATCAAATACCAGAGCGCCGCATAAGGAACGAGCGTGTTAACGATTTGCCAGACGCTTCGCCCAATCGACGGCTTCTGGTATCGCGCCACAATTTGCTTCCAGGCCGGAGTGTCTGTCCGGCTCTTGCCTTCGGTAAGATTTGAATCATTTGTCATAACATTACAGACTGCTTTCTACCAATCGCCAAAAGATGGGAAACCAGGTCTTGGAAGTTCCTGGTTTAAGGTACGCCTGAATGGAGACGGCGGCAACCGCCAAAGACAAAAATCTTATCCCTTCCCAAGATACTTCGACGGGTTGCGTATCCGGTCGAGCCGTTCGGCCTCAAGTTCGCCCAGAACGACCTGCTGCCGCCTTTGCTTGCGGGCAATCACGACAGATTGGGGAAGCAAGCATGCCTGTTTGACCAGATGAATGATTGCCTGGCGCATGTGCTTGAATGCAGGCATAGGCCCTATCTGAGGCGCCAGGTAATGCGCGCCTTGCTCAGATCGTAGGGCGACATCTCCATTTTGACGCGGTCGCCGACAGTCAGGCGCACCCACCGCTTGCGCATCTTGCCGCAGATCGTGGCGAGCACGAGGTGTTTGTTGTCCAGCTCCACCCGGAACATCGTTCCCGGCAACACCGTCTGTACGCACCCTTCCACTTCTATGTGTTCTTCTTTCATAAGCTCGTTCGCTCAGGACACCGGACCGGTGTGACGCACGGCGTCCCACGGACCGGCAGGCGGGGACGCGGTTCGGAAAAAATCGAGGCCCGGCGAACCCGGGCCTCGATCGAGTCGAACTCCGGAATTTAGTAGCGATCCCGTCCGCCGCCGCCGCGATATTCGCGACGACCGCCGCCGCCGCCGCCCGAACGCTCTTCCCGTGGCTTGGCGACGTTGACCGTGAGCGCGCGGCCGTCAATGGACTTGCCGTTCAGGGCCTCAATGGCCTTTTGCGCCTCCTCGGGCGAGCTCATGGTGACGAAACCGAACCCGCGCGGACGGCCGGTGGCCCGGTCCATCATCAGGTTGGCTTCGATGACCTTGCCATGGGCGGCGAACGTGTCGTTCAGATCGTTTTCGGTGATATTGAAGGAAAGATTTCCGACAAATAGTTTATTACTCATATGATGTTTTGCTGTCCTGGACTAACCGTTGCTTTCTCCAGACTGTTCCCGATCGTCGGGTTTAAAATCATCACTGAACTGAGTTCACCTGAGGATTTGCCATGTCTCGAAAGTGACAAGCTATCGAACAGGCCCTTAGGATGACCGATTCCGGGGGGATAGCAACCTATATTCCCAACTATTTCGAAACCGGCCAGGGACCCTGCTCACAACAACTTGGCGAAGAACAATCTCGGCGGGCGCTATCGGCGGCCTGAGGCCACACCCGGGACGCGAGGACCATTGCAACTTCAATACTCCAGGCTCAATTTGTAGCGCAAGACATTGTGGCAATGCTTGGACTCGATGGTGGTCTTGCTCTGCCAGCCCTGGCAGCACAATTCGCCTGCTGTGGTGGTGAGATGCGCGGCAACCGCGTTGGCCAGTTTCTCGCTCAGGTCAAAATCGCCGCCGACGCATTCGTTGTTTGAACAGGTGAACGAAAACACAGACTTGGCGTTGGCGAGATTGACCGTGTATTTGATTTCACTCGTCTTGTGAACCCCTCCGGCGGCGTAGTGCGCGAGATCCACCTTCAAGGATTTCAATTCGTGAAACCTCTCGGCGAGGTTGGGCGAGGCATTGATTCGCAGGTTTTCCTGCTGTCGATATTCCGCACGAGGGCCGATTTTGTGTCGCTGCATAGTATTTCGATAATTTCGGCTATTCCAGGCCGACAGACAGTCTCTCATGGAAATCATTCGCCGTCTGTAACAATCGCCTGATTTGTTTGTCGGGTGCCGACGGCGATATTTGGTGTCGGTTATTTCTCTCGCCAGGTCCGCCCGCGTCGGGGATACTCTTTACGAGATGGAAACCGCTCATTTCACATTCAACCGGAATTGCAAACGGAGGTTTGCCAGCGCCCCAGGCTCTTTTTCTCTTCGTGTCTCCGAAGAACCCGCTTGGCAGGCTTCTCAATTTCCAAACCCAAAGGCACGCGCAGATGAAAACCCCAAATGTCGAAAATATTGTGGTCGATGAAGTCCATCAACGGACTTATGTTGTGATGGCGCGGAGGATACTGACCGACGGAGAAATCTACAGCGCCATTCGTGTCGAACTCTTGAAGCGCGGAGGACAATATCCGGAAAAAGGCCAAAGGCTCGTCATAACCGCTTCGGCGGTTTAGCCCTCCGCCTCCAAACCGAATCGCCGTTACGCGAGGGTTTCACCCGAGATTGTTGGATGTTCGATGTTCAATGTCCTGCAGTCGCAGAACCTGCGCGAAATCGACAGACTTTCGGATTTATCGCGCCGCCGGTCGTGGCGAGTCATCCGTGGGTCAAGGATCGCGCTCAGTAAGCTTCCACGCGTCTCCGATGTGTTTGAATGACATCACTGCTTCGTCCTTCGTTTTTGTTGTTCCATCGTCTGATTCTTCGGAATAGAGAACGAACGTAACCTTGCCGTCAGCGGAAACCCGTTTCCGATCCAGGCGCAACGCCGGCAACTGGCGGATCTCCTCGCTCAACAGAATCGCAATCTCGCTTTCAGTTTTTCCCTCAAATTGCTGCGCGTAAACCCTCTGTGTTTCCGGAGTGAGACTGGCCAGGAACGTTTTCGCATCGCCTTTGCTCATTGCCCACGCCACCGATTGAAGCGCGGTTTCCGGGGTGGCATACCCTGAAAACGCCCAGAGCTCCTTTGGAATCGTATCCGCTTTGGTCGCCTCGGACGGCGGTGCGGCGGCCGCAGAACGCTGGACGCCCACAGCGACTCGCAACTTTTCGAGTTCCTTTTGCTGCTTGCGAAGCTCGCCCGCTTCGCCACGAAGTCTC
>DASPXS010000339.1:0-11778 GCA_035637175.1 Haliangiales bacterium
TGATACGATCCGGCGCATGCACGAAATCAAAGGCGTACCGCCCTTTGACACAGAGATGACCTTTGCTTACCGGCGCATCGAGCGCGGGCCTTATTTGCACAATGCGGTTGCCGTGCGTGCCGACCATCATCTCGCAGCCGACACCGCAATAAGAACACGTGGTGCGCGTCCATTTCTCCGCGACGCCGAGTTCGAGAATGCTTTTGTCTTCAAGCGCGCCGCTTGGGCAGGAATCGACGCACGCACCACAGGCCACGCACGAGCTCTCGCGCAGCGTTGTGCCAGAATCAGGAACAATCCGTGTCGCGTCGCTGCGGTCCCAAACTTTCCAGACAAACTGGCCCTGTAGTTCATTGCAAATGCGGACGCAACGAAAACAGGTGATGCACTGCGTCATGTCCACATGGATGTACGGATGCGACGGATCAGGCGCGACTCGCCTGAGGAATGCGCCATCAGAAGCCGAGATACCGTACTGAGTCAGATACCTGTGAAATTGTTTCTCGGGAAATTCGCGGACGGCTTCGGCGGGATAATTTGCAGCCAGCAATTGCAACAACATTCGCCGCGCATCTTCGACACCAGGAGAATGTGTTTGGATCGTCATGCCGTTTGCCAGCAGCATCGCCGAGGTAATAAATCAAATCGCCCCAGTTTACATCGGCCATCGAGCCAATAGAGATAAATGCGCTGAAACCGAGTTGGATCGACATGCTCCAATCGAGAATGGCTGTGCAAAGTGCGCCGCTTTGGCTTATGAACCCGATGTTGCCTGGCAGCGCGAGCGGCCTCGCGAATGTCGCGTTTAAGCCAATGTGCGGCAGCATCACGCCGACGCAATTTGGCCCGATGATTCGCATTTGACCGCGCCGTTCGAGAATCTGCTTTTCGAGTTCCGCCCCGGCCGGTCCGCATTCCTTGAATCCGGCCGAGATAATGACTACACCTTTCAGCCCCGCCGCGGTGCATTCAGCAACAATTTTCGGCACAATCGCGGCGGGCGTGGCGATAACCGCAAGATCGACATCTTCCGGCACAGCGCTGATCGTTGGAAATGCCTTTTGTCCAAGAATCGTTGTGTGCTTTGGATTGACGGGAAAAATGCGGCACCGAAACTCTTTTAAATTTTCCATCAGCGCGCGTCCGACGCTGCCTTGAGACTCACTCGCGCCAATCAAAGCGACCGATTTCGGCGCAAACATCGCTTCGAGAATGGGACGACGATCCGACAGAACATCGCCAACATGTTTACCTTTCGTAGGAAGTGTGCTGCTCACACAAACACAATGTGAACCTGAATCGCTTTGTCCAGCTGCTGCGCCGCTGGCCCTTTGCGCATGTTACCGCCCAGACAGAAATGCCTTTGGAGGGTCGAAGCACCCTTGACGCTCTTTTCGTTAGGCCGTCACCAGTTCGAGCTTCGGTTTGTCCGGCACCTGGACTCCGCTACAGATAATTTGAAGCTCGTCGGTAACTTTCAAGAAACAAGTCTGTCGCCGGTCAGGCTTGACCAATTTCGTCGATGCCCGGAAGGCTATCTATTAGTACAGTAAGATTTGATATGAGATTTCGGCTGAGGCAGGGCGATCACGCATTGGTGGTCGGCATCTTCCAGAGCACGAAGACAGGCCGGACCGTGCTGAAGAATTTCCATCGGGCCGGGTTTCGGCGCGCCGCCGCGATCCACGCCTCGGCGAAAGGCCGGCGGCGGGTCGAGGAAAATGGGATATCGGAGATCGGCGGAGCGGCCGTCGCTGCGGCTTTCGGGCTGGCCCTTGGCGCATTCATCTTTTGGCAGGGCGGAATGCTGGCCGATTACCGGCGGGGCGGCTTGGCCCTCTTTTTCGTAGCGTTCGCGTTAATTGGCGCTCTGGCCGGCTGGATTTTCGTCCGGTTGCTCCAAGAGCATGTCGCTCCGGCGAGCCTGGCGAGGTGCACGAGCATGATCCTGCCGAATGAAACGGTGGTCCTGGCTGAAGTCGAAGTCAGCGAAGCATCGCGCTTGCTGGCGATCATGCGGGACGTGGAGGCAGAGGCGCCCGTGACGTTTGCTTTTCATTCGCCGCCTCCTTTTCCATTCGAATCGACCGCACGACCGCTCGGTCATGAACTGCCTTCGGCTCAGCGTCTCGCGGAAAATGCCGCCCGTCTCGCGCACGAGATCCCGGTCAGGCGTGAAGCGAAGCCGCGTGGGCCATCCTTTCTGTGCCGGTTGCGCGAGATCGAGCGCGCGCTGGAATGGGCGAACGTAAGTCTCACGATGTCGGCCGAGGTGCACCACGCCTTCACCCTTTCGGCGGAGTGGCTACTCGATAACGCCTATTTGATTCGGGAACAGGCAACCGATCTGCGGGAGAGCCTCCCGCAAAAACAGTACGGAGAGCTGCCTCTTATCGCGAGCGGCCCCGAGGCGGGACTGCCGCGGGTTTATCATCTGGCCTCTGAAATCGTAGCCGAAAGCGGCGGCGCCTTGGAGCCCGAGTTCATCCGGAAATTTCTGGTTGCTTTTCAGGCGACCGCGCCGCTGAACATCGCAGAACTCTGGGCTCTGCCGCTGATGTTGCGATTGCAGTTGCTCGAATGCCTGCGCACGCTCGCGATCCAGGTCGAGCAACAGCAAAGCCAGAGCGAAGAGGGTGACTTTTGGGCAAATCGGCTCATTACCGCCGTGCGCCACGGTTCGCCACAGTTGCTCAAGATGATGGAAGGACTGGTGGAACGGTATCCGGAGCCGACGCCGCATTTTGCGAGCGAACTGGTGGCGCATCTGTACGACGAAGAGGCGGCGCTCCCAGTGGTGAGCGGCTGGCTGGAACACTCGCTACGCGCGCCGCTGCTCGAAGTCATTCAGCAGGAACATCGGCGCCAAGCCGTACAGCAGACCGCGCTCACCAATGCGATCAATAGTTGCCGCCGCCTTGCGCAAATCCAGTGGCGGGAGCTTTTGCAATCGATCAGCTGGGCGGAAAACGAATTGGCGGCCGATCCCGCGGGAGTTTACGCCCGCCTGGATTTTGAGACGCGTGATCGATGCCGGGGCGCAGTGGAGGAAATGGCCCGATGGTCAAGATGTTCGGAACAGAAAACCATCGACCAGGCGCTGGCGCTGGCGAAAGCCGCGGAGGACGAAGTTGCGCGACATGTCGGCTATTATTTGATCGACGCGGGCCGACCGGCGCTCGAGCGGGCGACGAGCGCCAGGGTTCCGCTCGCGGAACGGTCGCGCCGATGGCTTCGCGCGCACGCGGCAGGCGCGTACTTCGGAAGCATTTTTCTGCTGACGGCCGCGATGGTGGCAGCGCCTCTCCTTTTCGTTGCCGGGTCGGTTCATTGGCTGTCAGACTGGCCCTTGGGATTTCTGCTGCTCTTGCCTGCGAGTGAGCTGGCGGTGCTGGCCGTGAATTATTTCGTGACCTCGCTCCTGCCGCCGCAAGTTTTGCCGAAGATGTCCTTCGAAAAAGAAGGCATTCCCGATGATTGCCGCGCGCTGGTGGTAGTGCCGCTGTTATTGACCACTCCGGACGCGATCCAGAACGAACTCAATCGGCTCGAAATTCGTTACCTCGGAAATACGGATGCGAATCTGCGCTTTTCGCTCGTGACCGATTTTGCCGACGCGCCGCGAGAGAGCATGCCGGAGGACGCAGAATATATCGACATCGTGGCCCGCGGGATCGAAGAACTGAATCGCCGGCACGGAGCAGGGCGCTTCTTTCTTTTTCATCGCGGACGCTCGTGGAGCGAGAGCGAACAACGCTGGATCGGCTGGGAGCGCAAGCGCGGCAAGCTCGAGCAACTCAATCGATTCCTCATCGGCGAATCCGCGCCCGAGCTGGAAGGATTTCTCTGCGCGGGCGAGCGCGCACAGCTCGAGGGCATTCGGTTTGTCATCACGCTGGATGCCGATACCCAACTGCTGCGCGATACCGCCCGGAGGATGATCGAAACCCTGGCGCATCCGCTAAACCAAGCACGTCTTTCACCGGATGGCCGCCGTGTTATTCGCGGCTACACCATCATTCAACCAAGCATCAGCGCCTCGCTTCCGAGCGCGAGGGCGACATGGTTTTCACGCATCTTTGCCGATCCGCGCGGGATCGACCCTTACACACATGCGGTTTCCGATGTTTACCAGGATTTAGTCGGAGAAGGCAGTTATCACGGCAAAGGCATCTACGAACTGCAGACGTTTCATCGCCTCTTGTCCGAACGATTTCCAACAGCGCACTTGTTGAGTCACGATCTGTTGGAAGGCAGTTATGTCCGCGTGGGGCTGGCGACGGACATCGAGCTGCTGGATGTCTTTCCGAGCAGTTATATCGCGTGGTGGAATCGGCAGCACCGTTGGATTCGCGGCGACTGGCAAATCATTGACTGGCTGAAGCCGCGCGTGCCTGTGGGCGGCGGCAGGGTTGAACCCAATCCCCTCTCCGCCTTCAACCGGTGGAAGATCTTCGACAATTTGCGCCGCAGCCTAGTGCCGCCGGCGACCGTGGCCCTTCTCCTGGCGGGCTGGCTTTTCACGCCCGCGCCGCTGCTATGGAGCGGGCTCATTGCGGGCCTGATGTTGTGGCCGGTCTTGAATTCTCTCCTCGGCCTTCTGTTCCATCCGCCGCCCCCGGGCACGAGGTTCTGGCGCGACCCGCGCGACCGCCTGCTGCGCTCAATGTTCGCGGTTATTTTTCTGGCGGATTATGCGGGCATGGCACTCGATGCCATTGCTCGCGTCGCCTACCGGCGAATCACGTCGCATCGGCTGATGCTCGAGTGGGAGACGGCACAAGAGGCCCGCCAGCGCACAAAAAATCAGCAACGGCAGTTTGTTGTCGGCCGGCTTTGGATTCCCGCTGCTTGCGTGCTCATTTTTGCCGCCGCGGTGTGGCGGGGACCAACGGCGATGGTAGCCGTGGGTCCGTTCCTTCTTTTGTCGGCGCTCTTTCCGGTAGCGGTGATGGTGATTGATCGCCCTGCGAAGAGCTGGCGCGGCGGAAGGTTAACGGCGGACGATCGCCGATTCCTGCGCATGGCCGCGCGACGAACATGGAGATACTTCGATGATTTTGTCGGACCACACACCTCCTGGTTGCCGCCAGACAATGTCCAGGAAACGCCAAAGCGGGAAATTTTCCTGCGCACTTCGCCGACGAACATCGGGCTGTGGATGCTGGCGACCGTGGCGGCCAATGATTTTGGTTACATCACAATCGACGACTTAGTGGCGCGCAACCTCGGCACGCTGGAGACGCTGGGTCAGCTCGAGCGTTTCGAAGGCCATCTGTTTAATTGGTACGACCTGAGCACGCTCGAGCCGTTACATCCGCGCTACGTCTCGACTGTGGACAGCGGCAATCTGCTCGCCAGCCTCTGGGCTTTCGAAACCAGCTGCGATGAACTGGCCGCGCGCCTCCTTCTGGATACGGGCGCGTTGCGTGGAATGGCCGACACGCTTGGCGTGCTCCGGCAAATCGCTGCCACACTGAATGGAACGGGAGGTCCTCCGGCGTTTCTCCGCCTGGTGGAACTGACCACGGGCCAGCCGGCTGATTTGGAGGAAGTTATCCTGCGCGTACGGGCGGCTCGACAGCCCGCACAGGATCTTCTGCGCCACTTCCACGGGGAGGAAACCGATTCGCGTGTTTACTGGGCCCAGCAAATTTCAAAGCAGGTCGCGGCGTGGAACGGCGTCATCGATAAATATCTTCGACCCGTGGAAATCCTGATGGCGCCGCCGGCCCAATTGATGTCGTTAGGCGAAGCGGCGCACGAATCCCGGCGCGAAGCGCTCGCCGCCACCTTTTCGCTGCGCAACATCGCCATCGAAGGCATCCCGGGGCTCGTGCCCCTGCTTGCTTTTCACGGGCGACGGGAGCAACCGGAGATTCCTCCCGCGGTGCGCGAGTGGCTCGATCTTCTCGTCACCGAGGTGGAGCATTCACGCCGGAGCGCCTCGGAACAGCTCGCGCAATTGGACGAATTGATCGCCCAGAGCCAGCAACTGGAAGGCGGCATGGGACTGCGATTTCTCTACGATGAGGAACGACGCATTTTTGCCATCGGCTACCAGGTAGCGGAGCGCCGGCTCGACACCTCGTTTTACGATCTGCTCGCGAGCGAAGCGCGCCTAACGAGCTTCCTAGCCATCGCGCGCGGAGACGTGCCGGTGGAACATTGGTGGGCTTTGAGCCGGCCCTTTGGTTCTGCCTACGGACGGCTGCCGCTTCTCTCCTGGAGCGGGACGATGTTCGAATATTTGATGCCGCTCTTGTTCACGCGGATGCATGAAAATTCGCTGCTCGATCGCGCCTGTCACGATGCCGTGCGATGTCAGATTGCCTATGCCCGGCAAAGCAGCGTGCCGTGGGGCATCTCAGAATCCGCCTTCAGTGCGCTCGACCGGCACAACGTCTATCAATACCGCGCGTTCGGCGTGCCGGCGCTGGCGTTGAAGCGTGGGCAGGAAGACGACTTGGTGGTGGCACCATATGCGACCGCACTTGGTCTCGGCGTAGAACCGGCCGCCGCCGTCAAGAATCTGCGGAAGCTTGCCATCCTGGGCGACTCTGCGCTGCTCGGCGACTACGGCTACTACGAAGCGATCGACTATTCGCGACGGACCGAACCCGGGGGCGCGGCCGGCATTATCATCCACTGTTACATGGTGCATCACCAGGGGATGTCGCTCCTCGCTTACGACAACGCTTTACATGACAATGCGATGCGGCGGCGGTTCCATTCCGACCCGCGCATTCGCGCCACCGAGCCGCTCTTGCACGAGCATATCCCGGAACAAATTTTGCCCACCACCCGTGAGGTGCATGAAGAGCGACCCCTGCTCCGAGCGATTCCGACCATCGGCGCCGCGGTTGTGGCGCAAACACCGGACATCTCATCGCCGCGCATCCACCTGCTCTCCAATGGAACCTGCTCAGTTACGGTGACGAACTCCGGCGGCGGCTACCTGCGCTGGCTGGACTTGGACGTGACGCGCTGGCACGCCGATACGACCTGCGATGTGTCGGGCCCGGTTTGTTATCTCCGTGATTTGGAAAGCGGAACGATCTGGAGCAACACCCATCAACCGGTGCGATCTCCCGAGCGCCGTTACACATGGAGTTTCACCCCGGACAAAGCGGAGTTCCGGCGGAGGAGCGGACCGTGCGAGACCATCACGGAAATTGTCGTCTCCGCAGAAGACGACGCGGAAGTCCGGCGAGTCACTTTGGTGAACACCTCGCGCAGATCGTGCCGACTGGAGCTGACCAGTTACCTCGAGGTCGCGCTCGCGCCGCATCAGGCCGACCGCACGCATCCCGCTTTCAACAAGCTGTTCATCGAAACCGAATGGCTGCCGCATTGCGAAGCGCTGATCGCTCGCCGCCGCCTTCGCGCTCCCGACGATCAGCCCATCTGGGCCGCGCACCTCATCGTCGCCGAGGCCTCCACTTTTATCGACTCGACCCAGTTTGAAACCGACCGCGCGCAATTCCTCGGCCGGGGCCGCACGCCGGAAAATCCCGCAGCGATCACCCGCAGCCTAACGAACAGCGTCGGTGCCGTGCTCGATCCGATCTTCAGCCTGCGCCGGCGCGTCACGCTCAGGCCTAACGAGCGGTTGCAGTTTGCGCTCGTCACCGTGGTGGCGGACTCGCGCGAAGCAGTGATCGCACTGGCCGAGCGCTACTCGGAGTTTCACACTTGCGCACGCGCTTTTGAAACCGCGTGGACCCGTTCCCAACTGGAGATGCGCCGGCTTCACATCCGCCCGGCCGATGTGCAAACCTTTCAACAACTGGCGGCCCTCATTATCTTTCCGCGGGCGCAACTGAGGCCGCCGCCCGCGCGTCTCGGCCGCCGAACGGAGGGTCAGCGGGCGTTGTGGCGGCAAGGCATTTCGGGCGACCTGCCTATTGTCGTCGTCATGATCGGTCACCTCCGCGATATCGAAGTCGTGCGCGAAACTTTGACCGCGCATACTTTCTGGAATTTGCGGGGCTTGAAGGTCGATCTCGTGCTCGTGAGCGAGGAACCCCCGAGTTATGACGAACCATTGACCGCTCACCTGCGCCAGCTCACCGAAGCGCAGGCGCACCTGACCGGTGTGGATCAACCCGGCGGCGTTTATCTCCGTTCGGCAACGAAAATTTCGAAGGAAGAGCTGATCGCGCTTCAGGCCGCTGCGCGGATGGTCCTGGTCGCAGCCCGCGGCACGTTACGCCAACAACTTGCCGCGACCACACCCGTGGCCGTGAAACCGAAGCTGCTGGTGGCCGGGCAGCAGTTTCACGAAGAGCCCTCCGCGCCTCTGGCCTTCATGGAGCTTAAATACTTCAACGGCCTCGGCGGCTTCACCGAGGACGGAAAGGAATTCGTCATCTATCTGGGTCCCGGCCGGCAAACGCCGCTTCCCTGGATCAACATCATGGCCAACTCGAAATTCGGCGCGTTTGTTTCCGAGTCGGGCGCTGAATTTGTCTGGGGCCGCAATAGCCAGAACGATCGCCTCACGCCGTGGTTCAACGATCCGATCTCCGATCCGCCCGGGACGGCCATCTACATCCGCGATAACGATATCGGAGTCGCTTGGTCGCCCACGCCCCAACCGATCCGGGAGAAGGACGCCTATCGCGCGCGGCATGGTCAGGGTTACACAACATTTGAACACAACAGCCACGCGATCGGACAACGACTGCTCACCTTCGTGCCGCTGGATGACACCGGCGGCCTGCCGGTGCGCCTGCAGCGGCTGCGCTTGCGCAACAACTCGTCGCGCCGACGGAAGCTGACCGTTACCTCCTATGCCACGCTAGTTCTCGGACCGGATCCAGAGGAAACGAGTATGCATGTCGTCACGAAATGGGATTTGCAAAGCCAGAGCCTGTTTGCCCGCAATTCCTACAATCCGGAATTTTGCGAATGCATCACTTTTGCCACTTCGACTCCAACGCCTGCTTCGTTCACCGGTGATCGCGCCGTGTTCATCGGGCGCAACCGCTCGCTGCGCGATCCGGCCGCGATGGAGCACGAACGATTGACCGGTGGCGTTGGCGCCGGCCTCGACCCTTGCGCGGCCGTGCAGGTCGTGGTCGAGATTGAACCGGGACACACCGTCGAGATCACTTTCCTCCTCGGGCAGGCGGACGACGAAGAAAAAGCGCGCGACCTCGTGACTCGTTTTCGCGATCCCGCAAACGTCGAGGCCGCATTCCAGGAAACCCGTCGTTGGTGGGATAGGTTCTTGAGCACGGTCGAAGTGGAAACGCCCGAGCTTTCGACGAATTTTCTGCTTAACCGCTGGCTGCTTTATCAGACCCTCAGCTGCCGCGTCTGGGGCCGCTCCGCCCTTTATCAATCAGCCGGTGCCTATGGGTTCCGTGACCAGTTGCAGGATGTGATGGCCCTCGTGTACGCGGCGCCCGACCTCGCGCGGCAGCACGTCTTGCGCGCGGCTGCGCGGCAATTCGTCGAAGGCGATGTCCAACACTGGTGGCATCCCGAGTCAGGCGCTGGCGTCCGCACCCGGATCAGTGACGATCTTCTCTGGCTTCCCTTCGTCACTGCGCATTACGTCCGCACCACCGGCGACGCCGCGATCCTCGATCAAATGGTTCCGTTCCTCGAAACCAAACCGCTTGAGAAGCAACAAACCGAGAGCCTTACCATTCCGGCCGTTTCCCACACGGAAGGCTCGCTACTCGAACACTGCCGACGCGCCATCGCTCGCTCCGCCACCGCCGGTCCGCATGGATTGCCGCTGATCGGAGGCGGCGATTGGAACGACGGCCTCAACCGCGTCGGCCTCGGCGGCAAAGGCGAGAGCGTCTGGCTCGCCTGGTTTGAGATTTGTGTGCTGGAAGACTTCGCTGAGCTGCTAACCCTGCGCGATCTGAGCGAGGAAGCCAAAGCCTGCCGCGCCCGCGCCGCTCAGCTCGCAAAGACCATTGACGCCCAGGCTTGGGACGGAGCGTGGTATCGCCGCGCATACTTAGACGATGGCGCCCCTCTCGGCTCGAGGGAAAACGCCGAGGCCCGCATCGATTCGCTCCCGCAAACCTGGGCCGCAATTTCTGGCTCCGGCGATTCCGAACGTGTCAAGGTCGCGCTGCGATCGGTCGAGGAAAATCTCGTGTGTGAAACCGACAGCCTGATCTTGCTGTTCACTCCGCCGTTTGACAAGACCGCCGCCGACGTTGGCTACATCAAGGCTTATCCGCCCGGCGTGCGGGAAAACGGCGGCCAATACACTCATGCCGCCACTTGGGTGGCCATGGCTTTCGCCCGCCGGGGCGATGGCGACAAAGCCGTTCAACTTTTGCGGATGCTGAATCCGGTCGAGCACGCGCGGGAAGACGAGGATCGTGAGCGCTACAAGGTGGAGCCTTACGTCATGGCCGGCGATGTTTACTCGTTAGCCGGCTATGTCGGACGCGGGGGCTGGACCTGGTACACAGGCGCCGCGGCTTGGACGTATCGCGTCTGGCTCGAGGAAGTTTTGGGATTCCAACGCCGCGGAGATGCGCTCACCATCAACCCGGTCATACCGAAAGATTGGACCGGATTTCATATCCGATACCGTTATCAAGACACCCTCTATCGCATATCGATCGAGAATCCGGGCCACTGTTCCGGAGGTGTCGCCCTCATGGAAATAGATGGAATTGCGGTGGCCGACAAAATCGTGAGGTTGCGTGACGACGCACTGCCTCACGAGGTACGCGTCGTCCTGGGAACGGAACCGCAGACGTGAGAACCATCTCCGAACATTCGTCTCGCTCTGCGCTGGTTTCGCGGGAACGTCCAGCGACAATTGTCGGGACGGTTGCCGCCGGTGGCGATGGCAGCAAGATCAACATCTTTCGACACATCTTTAGTCGTCGAGAATGCGTCCATCCTGAACACTCTCGTTCTCTCCAGATTTATTGGGAAAATGTGGCCGCTGAAATTGCGCAAGTTTCTCGATTAGCGCTCACCCCGCGCTGCCCGATGATTGGCCGGCACCGACCGCCGACTTCGGCGCAAACCTTGCGCCAAGAATTGGGTGATAATCCGCGTTCATGATTCGTTCTCTAGCGTAATTTTTTGAAACGACGGCGGAACCATTGGCGAACTGATGAAAGCCACTTTCTGGCCCATCAAAATTCGGTTGCCAGAATGGCCAGACCCAGTGGTATAAAGATGATGGAAGGTCCCGGCAGCGCTAACATCGCGAGTCCGATGACCAGCGTACGCCGCAGAGTTTGTACGTAAGCTCGACGTTGCGCTGCGTCGGTCAGAAAATGAAAAACAGCACGATCGTGCCACAAACCAAACCGACGCGGCGGACTGAACGTCGTCACGTCCCCTTCGAACCAGCTCACGTTTCTGGCGCGTGATCCCAATCGATCACGCGCATACCGAAGGGAAGTCGGAGAAATATCCAACACCGCTACCGGCGAGTAACCTTGGCCCAATAAGCAATCGACGAGTGACGACACGCCACCGCCGACGTCGATAATTCTGGCGTGTTTGTCCACGCCGGAGGACGCAATCAGGCGCAATGAACGATCGGGCCGCGCCTGGAACCAACTGACGCCTTCGTAGCCATCGGCGTAAACGCGCTCCCAGTGCGCTTTGTCGTTCTCCGCGACGACGCCAATTGGTTCAGGTGAAAATAATCTGGGCGCCAGCTGACTTTTCATAAAATTCTCCGACGGTCAGGACCTGGTCCATTTGCGGGCAGAAGTCGTCCTTAGTCAGCTTGAACATGTCCACAGTTGCCTTGCAGGCGTAGATGTGCGCGCC
>DASPXS010000340.1:0-22504 GCA_035637175.1 Haliangiales bacterium
CACCGACGACGAAGCGAGCTACTCGTCGCCGGTCGCCGCCACGCTTGACCAACGGCGCTACGTTTTCTTTTTCACCCGGCGCGGACTGGTCGCCCTCGACCCGACGAATGGCAAAGTGTCTCTCGAATTTCCCTGGCGCCCTCGCATTCGCGAATCGGTCAGCGCGGCCGTGCCGCTGGTGATCGGCGACCTCATTTTTCTCTCGGCCAGCTATCAAACCGGCGCTGTCCTGCTCCGGGTCAAAAATGATAAAGTGGAAAAAATCTGGTCCGCTGAAGACGTGCTTTCCAACCACTATGCGACCAGCGTCTGCCACGACGGTTGCCTATACGGATTCGATGGACGACAGGAACTCGGACAGAACCTGCGATGCGTGGAGTTGAAGACCGGGAAGGTCCGCTGGAGTGAAGACCGTTTCGGCGCCGGCACGCTCACGTTGGCCGACCGCCGTTTGCTGGTACTGCGGGAGAATGGCGAACTGGTCATTGCGCCCGCTTCGCCCGATGGTTTCAAGCCGGTCGCCCGCGCGCAAATCCTGCCCAATGGCGTCCGCGCCTACCCCGCCCTCGCCGACGGCCGCCTTTATGCCCGCAGCAAGAATACTCTGGTCTGCGTTGACTTGCGGAAGCCGAAATAGGATTGAAAAGCGGCCGTGGAAATGTTTTCGTCACGGCAATTCATGGCCGACCAGAAATCCATGGCTCCCGGTTCCTCCTCCGCGGCGTCCCAACGATTGATGTCCCTCGACGCCCTCCGCGGTTTCGACATGTTCTGGATTATCGGCGCCGAGGACTTGTTCCATGGGCTGGATAAAATCAGCCATACCGGCGTCATTCGTATCCTCGCGGAGCAATTGGACCATGCAGACTGGGAAGGATTTCACTTTTACGATCTGATCTTCCCTCTTTTCGTTTTCATCGTCGGCGTGTCGTTGGTCTTTTCTCTCAACAAAACCATCGAAACGGACGGCCGGAATGCGGCGGTTCGCCGCGTGATCCGTCGGGCCGTGGTCCTTTTTCTCCTCGGGATTTTTTACTACGGCGGTTTCAGTCACGACTGGCCTGACATCCGGTTGATGGGCGTGTTGAACCGGATTGCCCTTTGTTACCTGTTTGCCGGACTGTTCTTCTGTTATTTCCGGCTCAAAGGTCTGCTCGCGATCTGCGCCACGCTGCTGGCCGGATACTGGGCGCTGCTGACCTTTGTGCCCTTTCCCGACGTGCGGCCTGTGCCCGGAGGCCCACAGACCATCAGCCGCGAATCCGGTTTGACCAACGTCGCTCAATTGACTTTGACCTCCACCAACCTGGTTTCCGGTGTCTTCATCAAAGGGGTCAACCTCGCCAACTACGTTGACCAGAAATATCTGCCCGGAATGAAGTGGGACGGCACGTGGGACCCGGAAGGGCTGTTGAGCACGCTGACCGCCGTCGCCACCTGTTTGCTCGGAGTCTTTGCCGGTCTGCTGCTCCGGAACAAAAACATCGAAGACCACCGCAAAGTCCGTTACCTGCTGTTCGCCGGACTGGCCGGCGTGCTGCTCGGGCATTTGTGGGGCGTGCAATTTCCGGTCGTCAAAAAAATCTGGACCTCCTCTTATGTGTTGGTCGCCGGCGGTTACAGTGCCCTGTTGCTCGCGTTATTCCACCTGGTGATCGATGTCTGGAAATATCAGAAATGGTGCCAGCCGTTCGTTTGGATCGGGATGAACTCGGTTACCGTTTATCTGGCCAACAACATTATCAGCTTCGACCGCCTGGGACTGAGATTGGCCGGCGGCGACGTGAAACGATTTCTGGACCAAGCCATCGCCACCGGCTTCGGCGATCTGGTCGTTGCCCTGGTCGGCCTGGGCTGTGGCATTGGCTTCTGCCATTTTCTCTACCGCAAAAAAATCTTCCTGCGCTTGTAGGGAAAGGGGTCGGTCAATAGTATCATGCTTTTTTACGACTTCGTCGGAAAGGGGTCGGTCAATAGTATCATGCTTTTTTACGACTTCGTCGTCGCGCCCAGTACAATAAATGCGCCAGATGCGACTTGGTTCCCATCTTTAACCGTTCGGCAATCCACTCCATCGTCATCGTTGTCTCCCGCCGCAACCGTTCGGCGATGACCACCTTCTCCGGATCACCCTTGCGTCGCCTCCCCAATGTCGTCGTGTTCCATCCCCGCCGTCTCAGTTCCTCCGCCGCAATCCGTTCGGCTTTCGCCGCGGCCGATTCCCGCAGTTCCTCTCCATAATGCCAGGCCCCCGACCTGGCGGACACCTGCGCCAACAGTTCCTCTTTCAACGCTTCCTGGCCGAAATACCAGCCCCGGCGAATCGGCTTGTACGCCTCCCCTTTTTCCTCAGCCCGGCCCGACTCCAACGCCTCCTCCAATCGACGCCGCCCGCCCACATTGTCCTGCCGGATCCTATACTCGCCCAACAGCCGGTCCACTCGTAACCACCGCCAACGTTTGCCCGGACTTTTCAGATACTCCGGCCAACTGCTCCACCGATACGACCGCAGCGGTTTCTCCCGCCGCAGCAGTTTCGCCCGGGCCGGATTCAAATGCACGTAATCACACACCGCCTTCAAATACCCCTTGCCGCTCCCGTCCACGATCAACGCCTTGTAACGGCCGCCGAACAAGTGGCCGACCAGTTTGTGCCGTCGATTGAAGCGACTGGTATAAGTGCCCAACAACCATTTCATCCCTGCCACCAGGTTCGCCTGCGGAGTTTCGACCACCAGGTGAAAATGGTTGGGCATCAGACACAGGGCCTCCACCTGCCAGTCGGTCTTGTCGCAGGCCTCGGCCAACGTGTCGAGGAAACGCTGGCGATCCTCGTCGTCTTTGAAGATCAGCTCCCGCCGATCTCCCCGATTCATCACATGGTAAATCGCTCCCGGATACTGAATTCTCAACTTGCGCGCCATGGCCGCCACGCTGCCCATCAGCCCAAGACTTGTCAATACTATTGACCGACCCCTATGGTCTGGGGTATCTTCCCCACCCTCATTCTGGGACCAGACCCACTTTCACCATGCTGCGGCCTGTGACAGGTTTCTTGATTGTTTGAATCTGTTCAGAAAGGTCGGGCACTCGTCAGGACTCTAACGCGCGAACATGAAACTGCCTTTTGTCAACGAACGTCCGGGAGTATGGGCCGCGGCGGAGGCCCCAATTCACGAGCCGGCCGGTCGGGTTCAAAGTTTCGACAGCTTTCGGGCCAGGTCTTACGTGAACGCGCTGGACGGTTTGCGGGCGGTTTCCATTCTGTTGGTGCTTTTTCATCACGTGCCGAGGTATTCAGCGCAGCACTTTCTGCACACTCTCCAGGAAAACGGACGCTATGGCGTGTCGTTTTTCTTTGTCATCAGCGGGTTCCTGATCTGCACGCTGTTTTTGCGCGAAGAGGAAAAAACCGGGAGGATCGATCTCTGGAGATTTTACGGGCGGCGCGCCCTGCGGTTGCTACCGCTTTATTACCTCGCCTTGTGCCTGCACGCGATTCTGGTTTTTGGGCTCGGACAATACACGCTGGAAAATCAGGCTCTTTTCAAAGAAAAGCTGCCCGCTTATTTGTTTTATTACAGCAACTGGCTGGCTACCGCGACGCAAGGGCCTTTTTTCTTCGCGTGGTCGCTGGCGGTGGAAGAGCAGTTTTATCTCGTTTTCGGATTGCTGCTGTTCTTCGCCAGCCGCCGCGTGGTTATCGGCGCGGCGCTGGCCGCGCTGTTGGTCAAAGCCGCCGTCTATGGGTTGTTCGGCAACATGGATGTGAACTCCACGCTTTGGCGCGTCGTTTTCAGCTATCAAGAACCGGTCTTACTGGGGGTTCTAGCCGCCTTCGCGCTGAACTGCCGGGAGGGGTACAGGTTTTTCCGGCGGTGGCTGGGCCCGTCGCGGGCGCCCGCCTGCCTCGGCGCCGCGACGTCGGCGTGGATATGCGTGCATGCCATGCGGTCACAGAGCTGGTGGGACGCCCAGTTGCTTTATTTGCTCATGACACTGACTTTGGTCGGCCTCGTCATCCGCCCCGCAACGCCCGTGCTCGGCGGGAGGTTCATGACTCACGTGGGGCAAATCAGCTACGGCATTTATCTGCTCCACATGATGGTCATCAGCTCGGCGAAAAAAATGCCCGGAGGAACCTCTCCGGCGCTCTGCTTCTTTTTCAGTTCGATCACGGTCATTATCGTGGCGTCTTTGGTCTATAAATACTTTGAACACCCGATCATCAGGTTCTATAAAAAGAAGCTTTCTCCGCTCGATCCCGGGACCGCCGCGCGCGTTCTCGCCACCACAGCGGCTCTGGCGGCGTCACCGGCGGACTCGCCAAATAATATCGCCAAAGCTCCCTCGGGAGCGACATAAGAGCCGCATTGCCCCGAGGGGCTTGAAGGGTTTGAGCGCTTCCAAATCTCTGCAAAAGGAGTCTCAGCATGCCGGACGCGTGCATGAGGGCGGGTCGTAGCGCACACTTAATGCCTCACTGCAATATAGGATTTGGTGAATCCCAGCACTCTCTCCGAATGAATGGAAGCGTCCGGGAACAACACCTTCATCTCCGATTTTTTCAGCAAACGAAATTCAGCCAGAGTGCGCAGGGCTTCTTCTCTGGATTGTTTTCGGGCGATGTAGCCAAGCGAAAACCGCCTGATGAGCAGCAGTCTCAGCGAAAAAGGCAGCCAATGGAAAACGGGGAACAGGAAATGAGGTTCAAAGGGAAAAAAGAAACTGGGGGTTTGTATGAAGTATTTCCTGCCAACGCGTCTCACCTCGTTGGCCATTCGCTGTTGGTCCGCGTAGGTTCCCACGTGTTCGATGACGGAGTTTGAAAACACAACGTCAACCGATTGATCCGCGAACGTGTCAAGATTGCGCGCGTCTCCCACAATGGAAGTGAAATTCGGATGCCGGACAGTGATCTGATAGAGGTTCAGGAGAATGATCTTGTGTGGTGCGTCGGTAAATCCCATTACTTCCCAGAATTCCTGCCAGCCCCCGAGGTCGAGGATGGTGACGGGGCAGTGGTTGACCGACGCAACCAAATCCTGAAACAGAACAAATCTTCTCCTTCGGAAAGAAGCCGCCAGAGAATCTGAGGACGTGCTGCTCGCCAGAGTCTTTAGTTGTTGTCTCATGCGTCGGTGGCGGTTGGCGGCGCGGGCCCGCTCCCCATCAAGCCACGGAACTGCGGCCACAACGGTTTGGCTACTGCCGCCAGGCGAGGATTTTATGGTTTTCAAGCCGGGTCGCAAGCGACAAGCCGGGTCGGCCCCTGACAAACCGAGGGCAAGGCGACCGGGAAAATGCGGTCGAAGTTTCGCCAATGGCTCAATCCGTTTGTTCAATGCAACGGAATGTTACCTTTTGCCAGCTCGTCGAACGATATCACCTTGAGGTCGCGTTGTTGCGACAGGTAATCGGCGGCCTGATGCAACACGGCGATGAAAGCGGGGTCGGACCCGTTGTCACAAAAATATTCCCACCAATGAGTCACCAGCACGGTCAACACGCGGCTTTCAACGGCCTTCCTGATTTCCTCCAGCATCGTCCGGTACGGCCGATGGCGGGAGAGCAGGCAGCCGGGATGAGTGAGCAGCAGCGTCCGACCCATGCGCCAGTGCGGTCGTTGCAACATTTTCTTGAGCGCGTAACGCGGCCACCAGCACGGGGGCACGCGACGCAACTCGAACCAACCGGTTGAAAGCACGTCGAATCGTCCGGCCACCGCCTGCAAGCTGGTGCGCGATAGTTTGTCGTAGGGCGCGACGAATGTCCGCGGCGCGGGAAAATCAGCCTCCGTCAAACGTTTCGTGCCTTGTTCCAGACGACGCATGATTTCTCCGCGTTCACGCCGATCGAACTCGAAGTAGTCGTGATGATAACCATGCTGCACGATGTGAAAGCCGCGGTTGGACCGCAAATAATCGCGCAGTTCAGGATTGCTGCCAATGGTCAGCGCGGGTGGGACATTGCCGCGCCGGGCAACGAGGAAGCCTTCGAGTCGGCCATCCGGCGTGGTGACGGCAGTGCGAACGTGGGGGATGACCGCCAGATTGACCGGCAGGCCGCGATCGAGAAACGGTCGGTAGAGCCATTCCAGGCACTCCACGGGCGTGAGCGCATTCGTGTCGTCATCTCGCAGAATTACGTAGCGCATGCCTTCCCTCGATTACCTCCGCATAGAGATTTTTCATTCGGCCCGCGAGCACCGTCGTGTCGTATCCCCCGCTCACCAGTTTGCCGCCGGCGGCGGCCTGACGCGATTTCAATTCAGGATTCAGCAAGGCGCAATCAACGGCCTGGTGAAAAGTTTGAGGCGCATGCAGGTCGAAGAACCAGCCGTTCTCACCGTGCTGAATCAGATCGAGCGCGCCGGAGGTGCGGCTCGAAATGACCGTAGCGCCGGCCGCCCAGGCTTCGAGGATGACCAGTCCGAACGTTTCCGAAACCGACGGCAGCACGATGGCTTCGGCGGATTGAAAAAGTCCGATCAATCGCGGGTCGCCGGGCGGCAGCCCGCCGGTCAGCAGCACGCGGTCTGAGAAGCCGAGCCTGACGATTTCGCGCCTGAGCGAATCGCCATAGGCCTCGTGGGTGCAGGCGCCGACGAGCCCCAGCATCACTCCGGGATGACGCGCAAAGAGTCCCGGCGATTGCGCGATCAACCAACCCTGGTTTTTTACGGGATCAAGGCGACCGACCGCCAACAGCAAACGCTTGCCGCGAATGGAGGGAAACGCCTCGCGGGCCGTTTCCCGATGGTCTTTGCGGAAGAGGCTGGTCGGCACGCCGTGCGGTTGCACGAGGATCCGTTTGCCGGGATGCCGTTCCTGAAGCAGCGCCGCCTCCTTGCGGTTGCAAGTGACGACGGCGTCGGCGCAATTCAAAAGCTGCCTCGAGCGCAGCAACGCGCCGAACAGTTTGCCCCATTCCAATCCGCCGCGGTGAGCGTTGCGAAAATTGCGTTTCAGCGGTTCGGGCAAATCGAGCAGTCCGCCGTGGATCGTCACGACGAGTGGAACGCGACGCAGCCGGGCGGCCGTCAACGCGATGCCGCCGAGTCGGCCCAGCGTATGCGTGTGCATCAGGGCCACCTTCGGCTCGCGCAAGAGGCGGGCCATCAGGTCGAATGACATTAAATTGCCGCCCACGGAAACGAGTTGGCGTTTGCGTTCGCTGGAAAGTCCCCACACCGGCACGCAGGCCCGGAACCGTTTGACGTCAAACCCGGCCTCGGCCAGGGGATCGGCGACGGCGGCGGCCGGCCCGTCCTCGACGCGCGGACAGTAGGCGACCGACGTCACGCAATGCTGGCGCAGACCGTCGAACAGCCGCTGGACAGCCGTCTCGGTGCCGCCCCATTGCGCCGGGTTGTATTTTCTGAGCAAGTGAACGACGCGCATAAATCATCCGGGAACCGGCAACCTTTCGATGGGTACGGGGAGTGCGACAGGCGCCTCTGAAAACCCGGCAGCTTCCTCGGTCTCCAACGGGCTCTGACGCTTTGCGGAATAAAGGCTGGCCAGTGCCCCCACAATGATGTGAAAGGTGAAAAGAATCTGCGTTTGATGATAAACCCATTCGGTCAGGCTTTGCAAAAAGAGGCCGCTGACGGCGAAGAAGAACCCCACACCCAAACGATGCATGGCGTGCGGTGAGCGTTTCGCAAGGAAGCTCATGCCCATTTGAAACCAGCGCAGCCACAGGAGACCGAACACCACCAGACCGGGCCAGCCGAGCTCGCCCGCGGTGAGCACCGCCAGGTTGTGCGCCGGCGGTGCGAACACAAAGGAGGAGAGCGACTCTTTGCTGGGCGCATCGTTGGCACTGGGATAGCCTTCGTAAGGTATTCCCAGGCGCGGCCCATACTCCGTGCTCACCAGCCAGGACCAGTTGTTCAACCCGACGCCGAGGAAACGGTCCGACAAAATCTCCCGGGCGATCCACAAGTAAAACGCGCGACTCTCAAAGTGCTCCGCGGAATACTCCGTTTCGATCGGGGAGGCGGCGAAGCGTTCCTTTAATGTGTCCCACGATCGGTAAAGCAGCCCGCCCATCAACAAGCAGAGGGCGATCGCCGCCATGATTTTCCGGAACGTGATCCGCAGCGAGACGCACCAGAGGGCCGCGCCCGATACGACAAGTCCGAAAATCGGAATTCCAGCCCGCGAGAGGGTCATCAGGATCGTCGCCGCCGCGGCGCACAGGCAGAGCCAGGAAAAAGCGCGGAGGTATTTGGGCAGGTTCGACGTCGCGGCGGCCACAAAAACCGGCGCGACGGTGCACAGATAAGCCGAGAGGCTGTTGGCATGGTCGAGATTGCCGGTCACGCGGTAAACGCCCATCAGGTAGCGTTGCCGGATCGACAGCGCGCCCTCGAAACAGACCGCGCAACCCAGCGCCAAGACCAGCAGGCAGAGCTCCCGTTCCGTCCGCACAAACACGGCTGCGCTGACAAAGACGATGACGCCGCGGATGATTTTCGAGAGTTCAAACAAGCCAAACAATTTGGGGTCGGATATCGCGACCGAGAAACAACAGTAAAAGAGATAAAGCATCATCGCGCCCAGGCCGGCCGGCCAGCACCAGCGGGATTGCCCCGGCCGCGGCAGCAACAGGCTGCTTAGCAGGATAATGATCGCGAGGATATCGATCAGCGTGAACTCGAACCCGCGCGTCGTGCCACGATACCAGTAGCGCGTGACAAAATTCACGTCCAGCTTGTCCGTGATCGCGCTGCCAAAAGCCATGAAAAAAAAGGCCGCGTCCCGGACCCGTTGTGAAATGCAGGCCAGCGCCACGCCGGCGGGAATGGCGACGGCAATCAGGAAAAGAGCGATCAAGTCCTTCAGTTGCATGATGGCGTTTCACCTCAGGGGGGAACGGCGATGTCGCCCCGCTCTTGCGAGGATCGACTGCGAATAAAAGATCGCAACATCATCCGCACGGCATCCTCCTCATTCCAAACGGCGCTTCCGGCTGAGACGTGAGGCAGCGCCGCAGATTCTTCTTTCGTCAATCCTTGTTGTTCTGCCGGCTCATTCATTGTTGCTGAACAAGCATAGCCCGGCGGTGGACTGCAGTTGAAGTAGGTGAAAGACCCGAATCCTAAGTAGCACAACACCCCAGTGCAATTGGGAACGTGCTGCACTAAACGTGTTATCGGGACAAGCGGTTCGGCATGAGCGATCCTTTGGTCAGCATTGTCGTGCGTTCGTTCAATGAAGGCTGGGCGTTGCGGGAGACGCTGCCGACATTGCGGGCGCAGGAATACGGGAACTGGGAACTGATCGTCATTGACTCCGGCTCCACCGACGGTTCGGTGGAACTCATACGCCAGGCCGACCCGCGCTATTTCATTCAAATTACCCCCCACGAATACAACCCCAGCCGGGTGATGAACCGCGGGATGCAACTGGCCCGCGCCGACTTCGGCATCTTTCTGAACGCGGATGCCACGCCGCAAGGGACCCATTGGCTGCGGCCCCTGGTCGCGGCTTTGTTCGACCCGCAAACCGCCGCGGTGTTTGGCCGGCAAGTTCCGCGTCCCGATTGCCGCGCCGTTTACGCCTGCGATTACGAACGATGTTTCGGGCCGAACCGCGAATCGGCGCGCTGGGACCACTTTTTCAGCATGGTCAGCAGCGGACTGCGCAAGGACATTTGGGCGAAACGCGGTTTCCTGGAGACGATGCCATACTCCGAAGACGACGAATACACGCGCTGGTGCCGGGCGCAGGGATATCGGGTTGTTTACGTGCCCGAATCAGTCGTGACGCACTCGCACAACTACACGGCGACGCAGGCTTACCGGCGCAGCTTTGGCGAAGGCCGCGCTCTGGCGGCGGTCTGGCCGGGCAGGCGCGCCGGGTTCAATTTTATTCGGACGGTGATGCTCGGTTGGTTGAACGACTTTCGGCGCGACCTGACTTTTTGCGCCCGAACACAGCGGTGGGGCGAGTTGCCGCAGGCGGCGCACATCCGCTGGCAACAACGCCGGGCCAAACTGGCCGGATTCAAAGAGGGCTGGACGGTCTATCGCGCCAATATCTCCGGCGCGTCGATCCACCGGTCCGCCGAGGCTCGACGAGTTTAGCACCAGCGCCAACATGATGGTTACAGCGGGCACAATTCAAGCGACCCAAACGGCCGGCGAAGGAGCTTTATCCGGGCGTCTCGGTGAATTGAAGCGTTTTACGCTGGATGGGAGCGAGGAACTGGAGGCTCATCTGGAAGGAACGTGCCAGCAGGTCCTGGCCGGCATCCGCCGCCTGGTTCCGGAGTCAAAACTCCAGGGCCTCCTGCTGGGCGGCGGGTACGGTCGCGGCGAAGGGGGCGTGCTGCGGACACAGACCGGCGATCGTCCTTACAACGACCTGGAATTTTACGTTTTCCTGCGCGGGAACAATTACCTGAACGAACGCCGATACGACAACCTCCTTCACCATTTAGGCCGACAACTTTCGCCAACCGCCGGAGTGGAGGTTGAATTCAAAGCGCTTCCCTTCGCCAAATTGCGCCGGAGCCCCGCGAGCATGTTTTACTACGACCTGGTAATGGGTCATCGCCGGTTTTGGGGCGACGAAAGCCTGTTGTCCGGTTGCGAGCGTCACCGCAACGCCGAACGTATTCCGCTTTCGGAAGCCATCCGCCTCTTGATGAACCGCTGCTCCGGTTTGCTGTTCGCCCGGGAGCGATTGGAACGGGCGCACTTTTCGCCTGAGGACGCGGATTTCGTCGGGCGAAACCTCGCCAAAGCGCAACTGGCTTTTGGCGACGCCGTCCTGACTGCTGTCGGACAGTATCATTGGAGTTGTCGCGAACGACACCGAAGACTTCAAAACCTGGGTGCGCCAAACGGTCCGCCCAGCCTCGACGAGGTGCGGAGGAATCATTTCTCCGGGGTCCAATTTAAACTCCACCCGCAACGCACGATCGCGCCACGCCCGGCGCTTTGGGACAAACAGAGGGAATTGGCCGCACTCGGCCGGCAGACCTGGATGTGGTTGGAGTGCCGCCGACTTGATTGTCCCTTTGTTTCCGCGCGCGATTACGCCTGCAGTCCGGTCGATAAATGCCCGGAAACTGGCGACTGGCGAAATCGGGCGCTGAACCTGAGGACGTTCGGGCCGTCAGCGTTGCTGAATCCGCGACAGGCCCGCCACCCGCGGGAAAGGGTTTTTCATGCCTTGGTCTGGCTTCTGTGGGAAAGAGAAATGACGGATGGACCGGAGTTATTCCGCCGAGTGGGGACGGAGCTTCGCGTGTCCGTCCGGAGTTTCGCGGAGGCGGTGGATGCCTACGCTTCTCTTTGGCGCCGGTTCAGTTAAAATGCATTGAATAGCCGGTCTCGCGGATTTGTCTTCATTCTCCGCGCAATAAATAGCTGGAAAGTCCATGGTCGGGTGTGGTTTATTGATGGAAAATCCGCGAAGTGGCTTTTGCGTCGCTGTCGGTTCAGCAGGCGGCGTTAAGTCCGTCGCTCGCGGTTGTGTAATGACTCAATTCAGACTGATAACTGCTTCCGGGCTGCTGTTCGGACTGTTAAGCGGAGTTTCCGCCGGCGCGGCGGGCAAAGACGCCGTGGATTTTGACCGGGACATCCGCGCGATTCTGTCCGACAAATGCTTCGCCTGCCATGGGCCGGACGAAAAGGAGCGCAAAGCCAAACTCCGCTTTGACCGGAAAGACGACGCCTTCCAGCCTCTCAAATCAGGCGACTTTGCCATCGTGCCGGGCCATCCGGAAAAAAGCGCGCTCATCGCGCGTATCACCACCAAAGATGAAGACGATCTGATGCCGCCGCCGAAAAGCGGGAAGAAGCTGACCCCGGCGCAAATTGAATTGCTGCAGCGGTGGATCGCGGAGGGGGCCAAATGGCAGAGTCACTGGTCGTTCGTGAAGCCGGAACGTCCTCCTTTGCCCGCCCTCAAAGACCAACGATGGCCGCGCAATGAAATTGATTATTTCGTTCTGGCGCGTTTGGAGAAGGAAAAACTGAAGCCCTCGCCCCAGGCCGACAAACCCACGCTCCTGCGCCGGGCGACCTACGATTTGACCGGCCTGCCGCCGACACCCCAGGAAGTGGACGCGTTCCTGGCCGACAAAAACCCCGATGCCTACGAGAAGCTGGTGGACCGTCTGCTCGATTCGCCGCGTTACGGCGAGCATGAGGCGCGCTACTGGCTCGACGCCGCGCGCTACGCCGATTCGCATGGTTACCACATCGACTCCGATCGCAGCATGTGGAAATACCGCGAGTGGGTCATCAACGCCTTCAACCAGAACCTGCCGTTCGATGAATTCACCACCGAACAACTGGCTGGCGATCTGTTGCAGGACGCCACGAGCCCGCAGAAAATCGCTTCCGGTTACGTCCGGTGCAACATGAGCACGGGCGAAGGCGGCGCCATTGAAGACGAATACCGCTGCAAATACACGTTCGACCGGGTCGAGACGACCAGCACCATCTGGCTCGGGCTCACGATGACCTGCGCCCGTTGCCACACTCATAAATACGACCCGATCCAGCAGCGCGAGTATTACGGCCTCTATGCCCTGTTCAACCGCCTGGATGAATCGATCATGGATGGCAACAAGCCCAACCCCGATCCGTTCCTCAAACTTCCGACGAAAGAACAGGCCGAACGCCAGGAACGGCTCAAGAAACTCATCGACGAAGGCCAGGCCAAGGCGGAGGAGCCCGTGCCGGAGTTGGACGCGGCGCAGGCCCGCTGGGCCAACCAATGGCATGAACGGTTGAATACCGGCTGGACACCGCTCGCCCCGACCGGGATGAAATCAACCAACGGCAGCGAATTCATATTGCTCGACGACCAATCGGTGCTGGTCGAGGGACCGAACCCGGAAACGGACGTTCACGAACTGACACTGCCGCTGGCTCCGGGACTCCTGACGGCCATACGACTGGAAGCGTTGCCGCACGAGTCATTGCCCAACCAGAGCAGCGCGCGCGCCGAGGACGGCCGGTTCGAACTCTCCGAGTTCGAGGCCGAACTGGTCACCACGGATGCCGAAGGGAAATCCGGCGAGCCGAAGAAACTCAAATTTGGAAGGGCCGCGGCGGACTCCGGCGAGCACGACAAGGAGATTGCCAAGGCAATCGATGGCAAGCCGGACACGGCCTGGACCATCCCGACCAACGCGGTGACCGGGCCGCACCGCGCTCTGTTCGTGCTGGGCAAACCGATGAAGGTGGGAACCAATGATGAGCTTCGCGTTCGTTTGCGCTACGAGACGTCGAAATCAATGCGCGCCCTGGGACATTTCCGTTTGGCCGTGGCACAGGACGAAACGCTGGGGCATCTGCTCATTCCAACCAAATCAGGACTCTGGCGGGCGATCGGACCGTTCAAATCCGAAGGCCTCCTGGCGGGCCTGGCCGCCGAATACAAACCGGAGAAAGAAATTGATTTCAGCAAATCGTATCCGGGTGTGCGCGAGGAAATCAAATGGATCGAAAAGCCGGAATTTGAAGATGGCAAATCGCACGTGCTCGTGGACGAGCTGCATGGCGTGCACGGCGTTTACTACCTGTACCGCACGCTCAAATCCCCGGACGATCGCCAGACCGATCTCCGATTGCGCGCGGACGACCTCTTTAAGGTCTGGGTCAACGGCGAACCGGTGCTCGAGCAATCCACCAAACGAGACCCCGAAAACGGCCCGGCAAAATTCTCCGTTCATCTCAAGCAGGGTGACAACATAATCCTCCTGAAAGTGGTGAATTATCAGGGCGCCTGTCACTTTGCGTTCAACGCCGACCTCGACGATGCGGACAATCTGCCGGACAAGATCGCCGTCGTGCTGGCGGCGACCGGAGAACCCGCCGGCAGTGACAAGGCGCCGGTCCGCGATTTTTATCGTCGAGCGACTTCACCGGCTTTTAAAGAGCTCTACGACCAGATGGCCCGGTGGCGCGAGCAAAACGAGGCGGTCGAAAAGGCCATTCCCACAACCATGATCGCGAAAGAAGCCGACAAGCCCCGCGACACCTTCGTGCTCGTGCGCGGCGAATACGACAAGAAAGGCGAGAAAGTCGAACCGGGCGTCCCGGCGATTCTGCCGCCCTGGCCCCGGAACGCGCCGAAGAACCGTCTGGGCCTGGCCCAATGGCTGCTCGACCCGTCGCACCCGCTCACGGCGCGCGTGACGGCGAATCGTTTCTGGCAACAGTGCTTTGGCGTCGGCATTGTCAAAACCGTTGAAGATTTTGGCGTGCAAGGCGAGCGGCCCTTCCATCCCGAATTGCTCGACTGGTTGGCGAACGAATTCATCCGCTCCGGCTGGGACGTGAAACACTTGCAGCGGCTCATCCTCACCTCGGCCACCTACCGCCAGTCGTCGCGCCTCACACCGGAATTGCTCGCCAGAGACCCGGAGAATCGTCTGCTGGCGCGTGGTCCCCGTTTTCGCGTGGACGCCGAGGAGGTGCGTGACACCGCCTTGTTTGTCAGCGGACTGCTCGTTGAAAACGAAGGGGGGCACAGCGTGAAGCCCTGGCAGCCCTCCGGCCTGTGGGAGGCCGTCTCCTATAACAACGCTCAGAAGTATGTCTCCGACACCGGCGAGGGGCAGTACCGTCGCAGCCTTTACATCTATTGGAAGCGCCAAAGCCCTCCGCCGAACATGCTTATCTTCGACGCCCCGACGCGCGAGTATTGCGTCGTTCGTCGGCCGCGCACCAACACCCCCCTGCAGGCGCTGACCCTTCTGAATGATCCGCAGTTTGTCGAGGCGGCGCGCGCTTTCGCGCAGCGAATCATGACCGAGGCGGATGACGATCCGAAAAAGCGAATCATTTACGCGTTCCGGCTGGCGACGGCCCGCGTCCCCGCCGCCGACGAGATCAACGTGCTGCTCGACGTTTACCGCCGGCAACTCGCCGAATATCGCAACGACAAAGACGCCGCCGAAAAACTCCTGAATGTCGGCGGCTTCAGGCCGAAAAGCGACCTGGATAAAAGCGAACTGGCCGCCTGGACGACCATCGCCAGCATGCTGTTGAATCTGGACGAAACCGTGACGAAGGGATGAAACACAAAAGCTCAAAGCTCAAAGCTCAAAGCTCAAGAGAAACCCCAGAGGGAAATGGCCAAGCTTCAAACGGCCATCTGCCGGGTGCGTCTGTGTGGAAAGCTCTTGGAAGCCCTTCTCCGTTGCTCTTGCACGAAAACTCGCCCCAATCGCCGGACCGTCATCCCTCGGATTTGGTGGAACGAGTGTCGGTTTTTGGAGAGCGGCTGGTCCGCTTCTCCAAAAACATTCCGCGAGACCCGACCAACAATCGTCTGATCGATCAACTGGTCGACGCCGGCACGAGCATCGGGGCCAACTACTGCGAAGCCAACGAAGCTGTCTCGAAGAAGGATTTCATCAACACAGTCAGCCGCTGCGTGAAAGAGGCCAAAGAGACAAAGTTTTTCCTTCGCATGATAGTCGCTTCCGAGCCAGGTCTTGCCTCTGAAGCGCGCGTGCTCTACCGTGAAGCCCATGAACTTCTGCGCATCTTCGGATCCCTGCGCCATAAATGATCCGCTACCTGTGTTTATTGGAACTTTGAACCTGATGTTTATCTCGAGCTTTGAACTTTAAACTTTGAGCTTGTTGCCTATGAACCCTGTTCAAGAACACAGCCTGTTACTGACGCGCCGGCATTTCTTCAGCCGCATGGCCACCGGCATCGGTGTCGCCGCGCTGGGTTCCCTCTTGAACCCGGGCCTTTGGGGAGCGCTCGCCGATGAGAACGCAAAATCGAAAGGAAAGCTGGGCGCTCTCCAATTCGCGCCCCGGGCCAAACGGGTGATCTACCTGTTCATGGCCGGCGGGCCGTCGCAGATGGAATTGCTCGATTACAAGCCGAGCCTGGAAAAATTTCACGAGACGGAACTGCCCGATTCGGTTCGTATGGGCCAGCGCATCACCACCATGACATCCGGGCAGAAGTCCTTGCCGGTGGTCAAGTCCATTTACAAGTTCCGGCAATACGGCCGGTCGGGCACCTGGCTGAGCGAACTGTTGCCGCACACCGGCGCCATTGTGGACGACCTTTGCATCGTTAAGACCGTCAACACCGAAGCCATCAATCACGATCCGGCAATCACGTTCATCCAGACCGGATTCCAGCAACCGGGCCGCCCCTGCATGGGCGCGTGGCTGAGCTACGGCTTGGGCAGCACAAATCAAAACCTGCCGGCGTTCATTGTCATGATTTCCAGCGGCAAGGAGAGCGACCAGCCGCTTTACACGCGCTTGTGGAGTTCAGGCTTTTTGCCCTCCGAATATCAGGGTGTGCAGTTCCGCGGCAAAGGCGATTCGGTGCTCTATCTTTCGAACCCGCCGGGTATCAACGCGGAAGCGCGACGGCGCATGCTGGACGGTTTGGCCCGGTTGAACGCCGAGCGTTATCAGGCCTTTGGCGATCCGGAAATCAGCACCCGCATCGCCCAATACGAAATGGCCTACCGGATGCAAACCTCCGTGCCCGAACTTACCGACGTTTCGCAGGAACCCGAAAGCGTGCTCGATCTGTACGGCCCCGATGTGAAATTGCCCGGCACCTTCGCTCACAACTGTTTGCTCGCGCGTCGCATGGCGGAACGCGGCGTGCGGTTTGTCCAGCTTTACCATCGCGGTTGGGATCAGCATGACAATCTGCCAAGGCGGATTCGCGAGCAGTGCCGCGACACCGACCAACCCGCCGCCGCGCTGGTCAAAGACCTCAAACAACGCGGCCTGCTGGACGACACACTGGTTATCTGGGGCGGTGAATTCGGGCGCACGGTCTATTGCCAGGGCAAAATCGAAAAAGACAACTACGGCCGCGACCATCACGGGCGCTGCTATTCGATCTGGATGGCCGGCGGCGGCGTCAAGCCCGGCATCAGCTACGGCAACACCGATGAGTTCTGTTACAACATCGTGGAAAATCCCGTGCACATCCACGACCTCAATGCCACGGTCCTGCGATGTCTGGGGGTCGATCACGAAAAGCTCATCTATCGTTTCCAGGGTCGCGACTTTCGCCTTACCGATATTCACGGCGAAGCCGTCAAAGGCATCCTGACGTGACCGTGGTTGCAGACGGACTTCGAAGCCGCCTCCGGAAACTCCAAATCCCAAATCCCAATGACGAAGGAATGCCCGGCTTCCAGGCCCCAATCCGGACCGTCCTGAGGACGTTTTGGATCCTGGAACCTGGAGCTTCTTTGGAATTGGGAGCTTGGTATTTGGGATTTAACGCCCTCCTTGCCTCCTTCCGCTCATGACCCGGCCACGGCTGATGTTCGCCTTGCTCTGCGCGCTTTTCTTCTTTTCCGGCAGCGCCGGCCTCGGCTATCAAATGGTTTGGTCGAGATTGTTTGCGACCGGCCTGGGCCACGAAATGCCTTCGGTGCTGGCCGTCGTGTGCGCATTCATGGGTGGAATGGCGCTGGGCGCAGGGACCCTCGATGGAAGAATCAGCCGCAGTCGGCGCCCCTGGCTCTGGTATGGCTGGCTGGAAATGCTCATCGGTCTGTGGGGACTGGTTTCGTCCGCATTGATTCCCATCGCGAACCTGTCGGCCCCGCATCTCATCGGTCTCCAACCGTCGCCGTTGCGCCATTGGGTCGTCGCGTTTGCCCTGCCATTCCTTGCCTTGCTGCCGGCGACAGCGGCGATGGGGGCAACCCTTCCCGCGATCGAACGGTGCGCCGCGCCGCTGGTCGCGAACGGCCGTTGTGTCGGCGCGCTCTACGCAGCGAACACGCTGGGGGCCGTGGCTGGAATTCTGGCGGGCACATTCGCCATCGCGCCGTCGCTCGGGCTGCGTCATTGCTCATGGCTGATCGCGGGAATCAATCTGTTCTGCGGCGCGGCGGCGTTGATTATCGGGGCGCGGCGGCCCCTGGCCGCTGCCGCGGAACCGGACACATTTTCGGACGAATCGGGGCGCTTCATCGCCCGCACAGACGCTGTGCGCGAGGACACCGGCGCTCCGGGAATCGTGCCCGAAGCATCCAGGTTGCGCCTGTGCATCACCGTCTTCTTCACCGGCATGCTCGGCATCGGCTATGAAACGGTCTGCGTGCGCGTCCTGGCGCAAGTGTTGGAAAATACTGTTTACACGTTTGCGGCCGTGCTGGCCGTTTTTTTGTGGGGTACGTCCGTCGGCGCGGCACTCTACCAACGTTTCGGAAGACGCCTCTCCATGAACCTCCCTCTCTCCCGCCCTTCGGACCCCCTCTCCCCCTTGGAGGGCGAGAGGGATGGGGTGAGGGGGCCCCACGCAGGTTCATCGCTTCCAGGCGCGCAAAAGGCGCGGGAAATCCTCACACCGAGTTTGCTGCTCACCGATTTGCTCGGGGCGGTCTCGCTCGCGTGCCTGCTCGGAGTGATGACAGCGTCGCGCGCTCAGTCGGTTTACCACCACTGCCGCGCCGTGCTGGGCGACGGCAATTTGAGCGTGCTCGCGGCGGAAATGACGGTCGCTTCGGCGGTTTTGCTTTTGCCGACGATCTTCATGGGCGCGATTTTCAGCCACCTGGTGCAAGCGGCGGCGCGCAAAGTAAGGCAGGCGTCCCGCCTGCCTTGCGCGAGCCTCTCACCCGCGAGCATTCCGGCACGGGCTTCTTCCTTGATTCAGCCGTCGTCCGTCCGGGCAGGCGGGACGCCTGCACCACCTTTTGTTCGTCCTGCCAAAGGCGGCGTAGGACTCGCCGCCGCGCTCAACTCGTTCGGTGGCGCCCTGGCCACCGCCCTGTTTGGGGTCTTTTCTCTTTCCCTCATCGGCTCCAAATGGACGCTGGTATTGATCTCGTTCGGTTACCTCTGCCTGCTGCCGAAAATGGCCGGCTGGCGCCGGGGCTTTTGGGCCGCGGCCATCATGCTGATGTTAGCGCTCCCGGCCAACCTCCGGATTGTGAAGGTTCCTCCCGGAAGCCACGTCGTGGACTATCGCGAAGGCGTGATGGCGTCGGTGGCGGTGGTCGAAGACGCCCATCGCGATCGTGTGCTGCGTGTCGATAACCGATTTCAGATGGGCGGCACGGCCGCGGCCGCGGCGGAATATCTGCAGGCGCATATCCCGCTGCTGCTCCATCCGGCGCCGAAGCGGGCGTTGTTCCTTGGCCTGGGCACAGGCATCACATTCGGCGCCGCAGCGTTGCACCCCAACCTGCAAGCGGACGGCGTCGAACTCGTCCCGGAAATTGTCGAGGTCATGCCCTTGTTCGAACCGGCCAATTTCGCGCCCGACCGACAGCCGCGATTAAAGCTGTTCATCGGGGACGCTCGCCGTTTTGTTCGTGCCAGCAGCGCCCGATACGACGTGATCGTCGCCGACCTGTTTCATCCCGCGCGCGACGGAGCCGGATCGCTCTACACCCTGGAGCATTTTCGCGCCGTGCGCGAGCGCCTGGATTCGGGCGGCCTGTTCTGTCAATGGCTCCCGTTGCATCAGCTCGACCAGGACATGCTTCGCGTCATCATCCGCACCTTTCTGGAAGCGTTTCCGGACGCGCAGGCGTGGCTGCTGCGGTTCAATGTGGACGCGCCGGTGCTGGGATTGATGGGAACCGTTGTACCGCCGCATTATTCGGCCCGATGGGTGGAACAACGTTTGAGCGACCGCGACCTCGAAGCCCAACTGAAAAAACTCGCGCTGGCCGACTCAATCCGCCTGTTCGGCAACCTTCTGGCGGGACCGAAGGCATTGCGCGATTTCGCCAGCGACGCGCCGTTGAATATGGACGATCGACCGCGCGTGACTTTTGGCGCGCCGCAATTCGTTTATCAAAAAACCGCCACGCCCTATGGCCGCCTGCTGCAGTTATTGCAGCTCGGCGTGCCGGATCCGCGCGGACTGCTCGGACTTGGCCCCGGCGATGACGCAAATCGGTTTGCCGCGCGGTTGACGAAGTATCTGGCCGCCCGCGACGTGTACCTGAAGGGCCTGGTTGAAGAAGCGGAAGGCGAGGAGAACAAAGCCATCGATCGGTTTGTCGAGAGTTCGCGGCTGAGCGACGACTTTACGACCGGCTACGCCCAGTGCCTGAGCCTGGCGTCGGTCTGGGCGCAAACGAAACCGGCCGCAGCGCGCGCGTTGCTTCAGCGACTGGCCGAGGCCCAGCCTTCCCGGCCTGTCGCCAAAGAAATGTTGGAGCGACTCTTCGGGAAGTGACGACGTAGCCGGAGGTTTTGCTGGATAAAAGCGTGGAACCCGCTTCAATAGCGCGCCTCGGCTGTGCGTCCAAATCAAAAATCAATAATATGAAAAAAGTGATTCAAGATCGGTTGGCAGTCTCTTCGTTGGCAATCCTTTTGGGCGCTCCCCTGTCCGGTGCGGGCGGCGACTGGCCGCAGTGGCGCGGACCGGATCGCACCGATGTTTCTCCGGAAACCGGTTTGCTCAAGGAATGGCCGGCCGGCGGACCAAAGCGAATCTGGCTCTACAAGAACGCGGGCAATGGCTATTCGGGACCGGCAATCTTGAACGGCAAGCTGTTTACCATGGGCACCCGCGATGGAGCCGAAATCATGGTCGCCTTGAATGCCAGCACGGGGGAAGAGCTTTGGACCGCGTCCATCGGTCCAATGGTAAAGTTCGACCGGGGAGGCGGGCCGCGGGGAACGCCCACGGTAGATGGTGAACGTATTTACGGCCTCGGCGGACAAGGCAGTCTGGTTTGCGCCAGCGCTGCCGACGGAAAAGTGATTTGGCGTGTGGCGATGGCCGATCTGGGCGGCAAAACACCGGGCTGGGGCTACTCTGAATCTGTATTGGTGGATGGAGACAAGGTGGTCTGCACGCCGGGCGGGTCGAAGGGTGCCATCGCCGCGCTGGACAAGGCGACGGGCAAACTCATCTGGCAATCGAAGGAACTCACCGATCCCGCGCACTATGCTTCCATCATCATCGCGGAACACAATGGCACTTGGCAATACGTTCAACTCACGGAGCAACACGTGGTCGGTGTCTCGGCGAACGACGGCAAGTTGTTGTGGAAATCGCCGTTTCCGGGGCGGATTGCCGTCGTTCCGACGCCGATTTTTCATGACGACTGCGTTTACGTCACGGCGGGCTACAACGCGGGATGCAAACTGGTCCAACTCGGCGCAAACGATCAGGTTTCCGACGTGTATGAGAACAAGGAGATGGTCAACCACCATGGCGGTGTCGTGCGGGTGGGCGATTATCTTTACGGCTATTCTGAGCGCGGGGGCTGGTTGTGCCAGGAGTTCAAAACCGGCAAGCAAATCTGGAGCGAGAAAAACGCGCTCGGCAAAGGAGCGGTCAGTTGTGCGGACGGGATGTTGTATTGCCTGGACGAAAGCAGCGGTACGGTTGCGCTCGTCGAGGCCTCTCCCAGCGGCTGGAAGGAGCGCGGGCGCTTCAAGCTTGACCCGCAGACAACCATCCGCGATTCGCAAGGCCGGATTTGGACGCATCCGGTCATTTCCAATGGCAGACTGTTTCTGCGCGATCAGGACCTGATCTCGTGTTACGACCTCAAACAGGGTTAGAAAGATGCCGGCCATGAAACGACGTCAATTCCTGAAGGCTTCCTTGGCCGCAACAAGCGTTGCGGGGCTCTCATCGGCACTCAACGCCGCCGAGGCGCAAAACGGCAACGCCGCCCGCGAATACTACGAACTGCGGTTATATCATCTGCGCCGCGGTCCGAAGCAGAAACTCTTCGACGATTTCTATCGCGAAGCTGCCGTGCCGGCGATGAACCGCGCCGGCATTGCGCCGATCGGCGTGTTCAATGTCGCTTACGGTCCGGACAGCCCCACGATGTACGTGCTGATCCCGCACAAGTCGATCGAGTCGTTTGCCACGGCGCTCGACCGCGTGCGTTCGGATGCGGATTATCAGAAGGCCGGCGCCGAATTCATCAATGCCCCGGCCGCCGACCCGTCGTATGTGCGCGTGGAAAGTTCCCTGCTGGTGGCGTTCGAGGCGATTCCGAAACTTGAAGTGCCGGTGGCGGCGAAGGAAAACAAACCGCGCCTCTTCGAACTGCGAACTTACGAGAGTCACAGCAAGAAGGCGAACAAGAAGAAGATCGAGATGTTCAACCGGGGCGAGATCGCGATTTTCCGGCGGACCGGGTTGCAGCCGGTCTTTTTTGGCGAAACCTTGATCGGACCGAGAATGCCGAACCTCACCTACCTGCTCGTCTTCGAGAACATGGCGGCGCGGGAAAAAAACTGGGGCGCGTTCGCCTCCGATCCCGAATGGAAAAAGCTGAGCGGCACGCCCGGCTACACGGACGCGGAGATCGTCTCGAACATCAGCAACATTTTTCTGCGGCCGACTTCCTATTCGCAGATTTAGCGGACCGTGCAGGTGTCGCGCCCGACAATTACAATTGCTGACATCTTTACCTAAATTCTATACGTACGTGCAAATTTTACGTCACGCTTATAAATTGTGCGTGTTGAATGCGCGCACGAGGGGGGCGGCGGACCGCATTACCGTCAATCGCTTCTGCCAGGC
>DASPXS010000341.1:0-16570 GCA_035637175.1 Haliangiales bacterium
TGTTTGTACGGCGGACTTTGATAAGTGTAGACGTGGGCTTTAGAGCTCTATCGGGCGGCACAATCTGCAAATGAGCGTGGAATTATGAATACAGACAATCGGTCCCGAATCTTGGGTTTGGTCGCGAGGGGGTTGCTAATCGTGGTCCTGTTAACCCTGTCGGAATTCGTCTTAATTCAATCCAGCGACCGCATTGCGTTGAGCGTAGTGACTTATGCGATTGCCGGCTACTTGGTATGGGTGCTAATTCGGATAGGCGTTGGGCGAGTTAAATCTGAGTGGAGACTCGGAGCTTGGATTGTGGCGGGGTTGTTGGGCGTAGTGTTATTGGCGTATTCAGATCATTTTTCGATCGGTTCAAATGAACGCGGGTTTTTGACCATCATGCTGATTGCCATTGGTGCATATTTGGTTTATCGGTTCATCATTCGGAAGTAGTTAAAAACGGCTATGGTCTTCTTCACTATTTGGCAATCAGGGTGACTGATAGTCGCGATCGGGTCGATAGTCGCGATCGGGTCGCATCTTTGCATTCTACATTTGGCTTCCGAGCAGAAATGCAGTGAAACAAGTCGCGCAAGCGAGCCCCTCACGGTGCCCTGCAAAAACGGAAAGGGGTCGGTCCTAAACATTGACACAATTGGCTTTTCAAAAAGCGGTTCAAGACATAAAACGGGTTCTTGGTTTTGACAACTCGCGTTCCGTCCGGCGCCTCAAATCGCGTTCCGCTTATGGTGGACGCGGTGGGCACCAACGCCTATACTTTTTGGCCGGGTGGCCCGGTGCACACCGATGACGGGCCCTTCGACAACGACACGATGAGTTACACGAACAATAATGCGCGCTTGCGGCAAAGCCTCACCTTGCAGCAGGCCAGCGGCGTCTGGACGCACGGAAACGGGTCAGTCCTAAACAATGACACAACTGAAAAGGGGTCAAAAAGATAACATGGGTGGTCAGGTGCGGGAAAAACCACTACACCTGACCCCCTATGAATACTTCGAACAAGAACCAACTAAAGAGAAACCAAAATCCACCGCAAGCCAACGCTGAGCGGAAAGGGGTCGGTTCCGTCTATTGTAGAATTGTCTCGAAAACGGGTCCTTAGTTTTGACAATTTTCCAGGCCGACACAAGTGCTCCCTGATAAGGCTAACATGCTGGACCCGCAGGCACCAACGCCTATACCTATACTTATTGGCGGGGTGGCTCGGTGCACACGGATGACGGGCCGTTCGACAATGACACGGTAAGTTTTACAGGAACCATAACGCGCGTTTGCCAAAAAGCCCTCACGCTACAGCAGACGAGGAAAGTGACGGACGGGAAGAAGCTCGAACCGAGTGTTTCCGCCAACCGAAGCCTGCGTGGCGCGCCTGCGCCACTCTAACGGACCATTTTCGTGGACAACATTCGGCGGTGACCGGTAGCCTTGCCGGCCCATGAAGTTCTTCAAATATCACGCGCTGGGAAATGATTACCTGGTGATCGACCCGAAGGACATGGCGTCACCGCTCACCGAAGAGCGGATCAAAGCGATCTGCCACCGGAATTTTGGCGTCGGGTCGGACGGTATTTTGCTGGGGCCGTTGCCTTCGGACCGGGCCGGGTTCGCACTGCGTATTTTCAACCCCGACGGCAGTGAAGCGGAAAAGAGCGGTAACGGCCTGCGCATATTCTCCCGCTATCTCTGGGACCGGCAGCGGGTCAAAGACGAGGAGTTCGCCATCGAAACTCCGGGCGGCGTGGTGAAATCGCGCGTGCTCGACGGCGGCAAAACTGTGCGCGTTGAGATGGGGCAAGTGAGTTTCTGGAGCGACCGGATTCCGGTAGCCGGGCCGCGCCGCGAAGTCCTCGAGGAAAACGTCACGGCGGGCGACCGCACTTTTACCTATTGCGCGGCGACGATTGGCAATCCGCACTGCGTTGTCCCGCTGACGGAAATTGGCGCGGACCTGGCGAAGCGCTATGGCCCGTTGCTCGAGACCCACTCCAATTTCCCGAAGCGCACCAACGTGCAGTTCCTGAAGGTGCTCGATCGGAACAACATTCAGATCGAAATCTGGGAACGCGGCGCCGGCTACACCCTGGCGTCGGGCAGCAGCAGCAGCGCGGCGGCGGCCGTGGCGCATAGACTGGGTTTGTGCGACCCGTCCATTGCCGTCCACATGCCGGGTGGAAAAATCTCCATTGAGATCGGGAACGATTACTCGATTTTGATGACCGGGCCGGTGACGAAGGTGGCGGAAGGAGCCATATCAGACGAGATTTTGGCGACGGCCATTCCGGTCTGATCCGTTGTGGATAAATCAGGCTGGCCAAATCCGTTTCTTTGGCCGATTTTATTCGCCGCGTTTCGACAAACCATGTTTACTGGAATCTACACCGCCCTCGTCACGCCGTTCAAAGACGGCAAAGTGGATGAACTCGCCTTTGAACGCCTGATCAAGGCGCAAATCAGGGGAGGCGTGGACGGCATTGTGCCGGTCGGCACGACCGGTGAATCGCCCACGCTCAGTTTTGAAGAGCACATGTACGTGGTCGAACTGGCCGTCCAATTCGCCGCGGGCAGAATCAAAGTGCTCGCCGGCACGGGCGGCAACTCCACGGACGAGGCGATTTACCTGACGATCGCCGCGGAAAAAAGCGGCGCTGACGGTTCGCTCCAGGTGGCGCCCTACTACAACAAGCCGACGCAGGAAGGTTTGTTCCAGCATTTTCGCGCGATTGCTTACGCGACCAAATTGCCGATCGTCCTTTACAGCATTCCGGGGCGCTGCGGTGTGGAAATCGGCGTGGACACCGTGAAACGCCTGGCGCGCGATTGCAAAAACATCGTCGGCATCAAGGAAGCCGGCGGCAATGCCGATCGCGTCAGCCAACTGCGCGCGGCCCTGGGGCCAAAATTCGCCATTCTGAGCGGCGATGATTCGTTGACCCTGCCGTTCATGGCCCTGGGCGCGCAAGGCGTCGTCAGCGTCGCGTCGAATCTTATCCCGCGCGACCTAGGCCATCTGGTTCGCGCCTTTGCGGCCGGCAGACCGGCCGCGGCGTTAAGGCTCCACGACAAATATTATCCGCTATTCAAGGACTTGTTCCTCGAGACCAACCCGGTTCCGATCAAGGCGGCCCTGGCGATGGTCGGGCAGATCGAAGAAGAATACCGACTGCCGCTGGTGCCGATGAATCCGAAGAACCGCGAGGTGCTGAAGGCGACACTCAAGACGTGCGGTTTGTTGCCGTAATCGCCCGGCACGACGTTCTGCATTGAACCCGACCAAAATCATCATCAGCGGCGCCAAAGGCCGCATGGGCCAGACGCTGGTGGCCTGCGCCGAACGCAATCCGCAACTCCAGGTCATCGGTCAGATTGACCTGGGCGATGACCTGTTGCCGCTGATCAAAGAGACCGAGGTGGTGATTGACTTCAGTTTCCACGATGCCACCGCGCGATTCGCCTCCGTTTGCGCCGAGCACAAGAAGGCGCTGGTCATCGGCACGACCGGCCACAGCGACGCTGAAAAATCTCAGATCTCAAATTTGAAATTTGAAATCCCGATGGTCTGGGCATCGAACTATTCCACCGGGGTCAACACGCTCTTCTGGCTCACCCGCAAGGCGGCGGAGATACTCGGCCCCAACTTCGATCTGGAAGTCGTCGAGATGCATCATCGGATGAAAAAGGACGCGCCGAGTGGGACGGCCGCGACCCTGGCGGAAATCCTGGCCGACGCGCGCCAGCAGCAGATCGCCAAGGTGATCCGCCACGGCCGTCAGGGCATTACCGGCGAACGCACCCCGACGGAGATCGGCATGCACTCGCTGCGCGGCGGCGATGTGGTGGGCGATCACACGGTGATTTTTGCCGCGGACGGCGAGCGCCTGGAGTTGACCCACCGGGCATCCAGCCGCGAGACCTTTGCCCGGGGCGCGTTGCGCGCCGCGCAGTGGGTCGTCCGGCAAAAACCGGGGCTCTACAACATGCAGGATGTGCTGGGACTGAAATGAACTGGTGTGGTGTCGGTAAGGCTGCTTTACGATGACGCCGCTGATCTCGAGGCCCCTCACCCCTTCCCTCTCCCCATCGGATGGGGAGAGGGTGTCCGAAGGACGGGTGAGGGGCTGGTTCGAGATCACCGATTGGCAACGCATTTCTGTGACATGACACTGGTTTAGCGCAGTGGATCCGTTCCCATGCCGATCAAATCGCCATTCGACCTTCTCAATCTCCAGTTCGAGTTGCAGAAGCTGGCGTTCGTTGCCCTCGGCTCGAACCTGGGCGATTCGAAACAAAACGTGCTGCGCGCGATGGACCGGCTGCAGCAGTTTTCCGATTTCCCGTTGCTGCGCTCCTCGCTCTGGCAAAGCACGCCGGTCGATTGTCCGCCCGATTCTCCCCTGTTCGTCAACGCCGTCGTTGGTTTGTTGCCCCGCGCGAATGAAACGCCGGAAAGCCTGCTGGACAAATTGCAGGCTCTGGAGAAGGAATCAGGTCGCCAGCCCAGGAAAACGCCCAACGAGCCGCGACCGCTCGACCTCGACTTGATTGCGTTTCGCAGGGAGACGCGCAGCACGGAATCCCTCGCGCTGCCGCACCCGCGCGCACCCGCGCGACGCTTTGTTTTGCAACCCCTGAGCGAGATCGCGCCTGAATTGGTATTGCCTGGTCAGACGCTCAGCGTTCGTCAATTGCTCGATACTCTCGATTCTTCCGAACGCGTGATGCGGTTGGGTTGAGTCGGAAATGGTCCGCGAAACCATTCATCGGCGCCCACAAACTCCCCTTCTCGAAACTAAGGCTTTGAAACCCACGGTCGTCGCGTTAAATTTTAGCGAGCCATGTTTCGTCCGTAATTGGAATGTTCAATTCCGTCAGCGATGTTGTTCCTGGAGGCGCGGTCCGCCCGTTCGCGCGGCCCGGCCAATTCGGTCGGATCGTGTGGCCCGTGGCGGTCGCCTGGGCTCTCATGGCTGGTTCGGCGTCGGCCTTCGCCGCGGCACCCGCTTCAGAAGCGCCCGCACCCGGATCCAAACTCGGCTACAACCGCGACATCCGGCCGCTCCTTTCCGAGAACTGTTTCGCCTGCCACGGCCCCGATAAAAACCAGCGCAAGGCAAAGTTGCGCCTCGATGTGCGGGAAGCGGCGCTGGAGAAACAGGCCTTGGTTCCCGGGCGGCCGGACGAGAGCGAACTGGTCAGGCGGCTTTACACGACCAACACGGATGAGGTGATGCCGCCGCCGGAATCGCACAAAAAACTGACCCCGGAGCAGAAGGAACGGCTCAAACGCTGGGTTGCCGAGGGGGCGGAATACGAGCCGCACTGGGCCTACCTCAGGCCGCAACGCCCCGAGGTTCCCCCTGTCGGCGACCGGCAGCGGGTCCGCAATCCCATCGACGCGTTCATTCTTCACGCGCTGGAAGCGAAACAAATCCAGCCGTCGCCGGAAGCGGACAAGCGAACGCTGCTCCGTCGCCTCAGCCTCGACCTGATTGGTCTGCCGCCGACGCCGGAGGAGACCGCGGATTTCCTGAGGGATTCCAGTTCGACGGCTTACGAGCGTCAGGTGGATCGGTTGCTGCGGTCCCCGCATTTCGGCGAGCGGATGGCGGTGTCGTGGCTGGACGTGGCGCGGTTCGCTGACACGGTCGGTTATCACGGCGACCAGAACGTCAACGTGTTTCCTTATCGCGACTACGTCATCAACGCGTTCAACCGGAACGAGCCCTTCGACCAGTTCACCATTGAACAACTTGCCGGCGATCTGCTGCCGCAGCCGACGGCCGAACAACGGACGGCCAGCGGCTTCAACCGCCTCAACATGATGACCCGCGAAGGCGGCGCGCAGCCGAAGGAATACCTGGCCAAATATGCGGCGGACCGCGTGCGCACGGTGTCCACGGCGTGGCTCGGTTCGACGATGGGTTGCTGTGAGTGCCACGACCACAAATTCGACCCGTTCTCGACCCGGGATTTTTATTCGATGGAGGCCTTCTTCGCGGACGTCAAGCAATGGGGCGTTTACTCCCATTACGATTACACGCCGAACCCGGACTTGAAAGGCTGGAGCAACGACCATCCTTTTCCGCCGGAGATCGAGGTGGACAGTCCTTATCTGGCGCGTCGCCTGGCACAGTTGCAGCGACAAATGAACGAACTGCGCGCGGCGGTCGCGGTGAAGTTCGAGCGCGGCGTCTCGCAGCCGCTGGAGTTGGACGGTTGGCGCCGGTTTGCGGCCGATTTTGTGAATCGCCATTCCGAGGGTTGGGAGACCCCGGCGGCGGTGGTGTGGTTGAAGCCCAACGGAACCAATTCGACGCCCGCGGCCGGCTTCACAGCCAACCCGGACGGCTCCATTTTGTTCACCGGAAAAGCGTCCGGGCAGACCGAACTCGTTTTGCTGCTTTCTTCCGGCTGGCTTTCCGCCATTCGCGTCGAATTGCTTCCGCGCGCCGCGCACGAGGGCAGTATCGTGCGCGGCAAGGACCCGAGCACCTCGATTGCGCTGGAGGCCAGTTTAAAGCCGTTGAAAGGGAAGGAGAGCAGGCTTGCGTTCTATCACGCCGAAGCGGATCACAAGGAAAAGACTTACTCGAATGGCTTTGAGGTGCCCGGCGTGAAAGACCGCTGGAAGACCTCCGCTGAACACCGCAAATCGCCGCAAACAGCCGTCTGGCTGCTCGATCCGCCCCGGAAAGTGCGCGCGGGCGATGCCTTGATTTTGAAGCTGGGCAAGACCGAGGCCGGTTGCGTGCGCGTTTCCGTCTCCCCGTTTGCCGCCGCCGACCCCGTGAAGAGCGGAGCCCAGGGCCGGTGGCTTGCCGCATTGCCCCAACCGTTATTGCCGCGCGACAAGACGGCGCGCGACCGCCTGGGTGAAAGCTATTTCCTCAGCACCGGATGGGACATCGAGGATTTCGGCCGTTACAAAAAACTGTATCGGGACTTGCTGGAATGTCGGGGCGGCAAATCGCCTGTGGTGGTCACGGCCGCCCGCGAGCCGATGGTGACCCGGGTTCTGCCGCGGGGGAATTGGCAGGCCGAAAACGGCGATATCGTCCAGCCGGCTGTGCCGCATTTCCTGCCGCAGATCCCGAATCCGTATGGGCGCCGGCTGACCCGCCTGGACCTCGCCAAGTGGCTCGTTTCGCAGGACAATCCGCTGACCGGGCGCACGATCATGAACCGGTTGTGGAAACAGTTTTTCGGCACGGGCATTTCCGTGGTTGTGGACGATCTCGGCGCGCAAGGCGAATGGCCGGTCCATCCTGAATTGCTCGACTGGCTCGCCCGCGAGTTCGGGGACAGCGGCTGGAACCTCAAACACATGGTGAAACTGATGGTCATGTCCTCGACCTATCGCCAGAGTTCAAATCCGCGGCCGGAGATCAAAGAGCTCGACCCGAACAACCGCTGGTTGGCCTCGCAAACGCCGCGCCGGCTCGAGGCGGAGTTTGTGCGCGACAACGCTCTCTTCATCGCCGGGTTGTTGAACCTCGAGCTGGGCGGGCCCAGCGTGCATCCCTATCAACCGGCCGGATACTACGCAAACCTGCAATTCCCGGACCGCGATTACTATCCCGACCTCGACCGTCGCCAGTATCGGCGGGGTGTTTACACGCATTGGCAGCGGACTTTTTTGCAGCCCATGCTGGCCAACTTCGACGCGCCCTCGCGCGAGGAATGTGTCGCGGCCCGCAACGTCTCCAACACACCGCAGCAGGCGCTCACGCTGCTGAACGACCCCACCTTTGTCGAGGCGGCGCGCGTCTTTGCGGAAAAAGTGATGGCCGGCCAAAAGAACGACGACCAGCGGCTCGAACTGATCTTCCAGGACGCGTTGGAACGGCCGGTCAAACCAGAGGAACGCGCTTCACTCGAACAATTCCTCTCCGCTCAACGGGAATATTACCGGGCGAATCCCGGTGAGGCGAAGAAACTGATGCGCGTCGGCATGGCGCCCGAGCCCAATGGCGCGGAGGAAACCGAGTTGGCGGTGTGGCTGCAGGTGTGCCGGGTGGTGCTGAATCTGCATGAAACGATTACGCGATACTGATATGAAAAACACCAAGCACCAAACACCAAACAGCACAGAAACATCAAACACCAAACACCAAACACCAGAGAAGTACCAAAAACCAAACACCAAACCCCAAGAACTGGCGTCGGCTGCCGACGGGATGGCCTGGGATTGGGATGTGCACGACGACGCACTGGTTTTGAAGGAAGAGCAGGTCGGGTCATCCGGTCAACGACACCCATTTGACCTGGAGAAACGGACCGCCGGGTTTGGGGAAAATATCGTGCGGTTCTCAAAGCGAATCCCCCGTGGCCCGGCCAATGACCGGCTCGTTGATCAACTGGTCGGGGCCGGCACCAGCGTTGGAGCGAACTATTGTGAGGCCAATGATTGCGTCTCGAAGAAGGACTTCCGGTATACCATCAAGCGTTGCCTGAAGGAGGCAAAAGAGACGCGCTTTTTTCTTCGGATGATCGCCGCCTCCGAATCTGGTCTCAAGGACGAAGCCCGCGACCTTTATCGTGAAGCCACCGAGTTGGTCCGTATTTTTGCCTCCATGTACCGAAAATAAACTTGTTAAACTTATCTCGATTCGCCATGACGAATGTGCCCGCCATTGTTGCCAATCCTGCTGGACCCTTCGGCACCCTCTTGGTGTTTGAAGCTTGGACCTTCTCTGGTGTTTGGTGTTTGGCGTTTGGTGTTTTCGTAACGGTGGTTCTCAACGGCAGTCGCGTATGACCCCCTCTTTCAGTCCCTCCGAATTCCAGTTGAATATCAACCGTCGCACCTTCCTCGGCCGCGCCGCCTACGGCCTGGGCGGCCTTGCCCTCGCGCATTTGCTCGGTCCCGGTCCGCTGCGCGCGTCCGAACCTCCCATCGCCAACGCCCGGTGGAAGGGGATCGTCAATCCAACGCATTTTCCGATACGCGCCAGGCGCATCATCCATCTTTACATGGCGGGCGGACCGTCGCACCTCGAGAGTCTTGACTATAAACCGAAGCTCAAAGAACTGCAGGGCAAACCCTTTCCGGAATCGTTCACCAAAGGACAGCAGCTCGCCCAGTTGCAGAACACGGAACTGAAGGCGCGCGGACCGTTCTGCGCGTTCAAGAAGTGGGGAAAGTCCGGGCAGGAAATTTCGGAACTCTTCCCGAACATCGGTGGCATCGCGGACGAGATTTGCATCGTCCGCTCCCTGCACACGGAGCAGATCAATCACGACCCGGCCCACGCGTTTATGAACGCCGGTTCGCAGATCAAGGGCCGGCCCAGCATGGGCGCGTGGCTGCTTTACGGTCTGGGGGCCGAGACGGAGGATCTGCCCGGCTTCGTTGTGCTGACTTCCAAAGGCAGGTCCGGTGCGCAGCCCGTGTCCGCGCGGCAGTGGTCTGCCGGGTTCCTGCCCGGCAAATTCGAAGGCATCCTTTTCCAATCCAAAGGCGACGCGGTACATTACGTGGGCAATCCGGAGGGCGTTTGCCAGAGCACGCAACGGCAGGTCGTGGAGGAAATCAAACGACTCAACGGCATGCTGGCCGAGGAACGCATCGATCCCGAAATTCAAACCCGGATCAGCCAGTACGAAATGGCCTTCCGCATGCAATCCTCCGTGCCGGAACTGACCGATTTCAGAAGCGAACCGCAACACATCCTCGATCTGTACGGCGTGCAGCACCCGGGTGACGGCAGTTTCGCTTCGAATTGTCTCATGGCGCGGCGGTTGGCCGAGCGCGGCGTCCGGTTCATCCAGCTTTATCATCGCGCCTGGGACCATCACAGCGACATCGAGAAAGACATGCCGGTCAGCGCGAAGGATGTGGACCGCGCTTCCGCGGCGCTGGTGAAGGATTTGAAGCAACGCGGCATGCTCGAGGACACGCTCGTCCTCTGGGGCGGCGAGTTTGGCCGCACGCCGATGGGTCAAGGCTCCGGCCGCGACCACCACATCCTCGCGTTTTCAGTCTGGATGGCGGGCGGCGGCATCAAGGGCGGCCTCACCTGGGGCAGCACGGACGAACTGGGATACCGTTACGTCGAAGACGGCCAGCAAATGCACGTGCACGATCTCCACGCAACCATGCTTTATCTCTTCGGCATCGACCACACGCGTTTGACGTATCGTTTCCAGGGCCGCGACTTTCGATTGACCGATGTCGAAGGCAACGTGGCAAAAGGGATCGTGGCATGAACGAAGGATAAAAACTCCAAAATCCAAATCCCAAGCTCCAAAACCCGCGGCTTGCGTTTGACATTTGGAGTTTGGAATTTGTTTGGGATTTAGAGCTTGGAGCCTGGAGCTTCGATCCCAACCTTCATTGCCACTCGCACAGCGATTCGACGTAGGCAGCCGAGCCGTCGCGCAGCCAGCCGTCCAGTTGTGCCTGGTCCTTGAGTTGTTGGCCGCGCAAGCGCGGGACAACAACGAAACGGCAGTCAATCTCCGGAACGGCGGTCATGTCCCCCCAGAGCTTTTCAAATTGCGTTACCGGGAAAATATCCTCCTGGCCGTGGCCCCAGCGCTTCTTCACGTCCTTGAGCGTGATGTAAGTGGGCATCTTTGCGGCAAGCGCGCGGATGGCGGCGGTGATTTTTTCGTGAACCGGAACGGGCAGGGCAGCCGTTCCGGCTGCCAACGAGGGCGCCTCGCCCGCGTGGTCGTGGTCTCCGGTGCCGGACGATGCCCGAGCTCGGGACGCCCTCGCGACAGGCGGATCGCCTGCCGCACTGCCCAGAATATCTTCGCGCGTCAGCCCGAAATCGGCCAGCAGTTTGTCCAGATCAATCCATGTCGTCATCGAATTGTAGTAGCTCAAGGCGAACTCCGCTTCCTCGCGCGGGATGGCCAGCCCTTCGATGATGCGGACGCGCCCGTTCACGCGCGCCAGCCCGCCGCCGCGGTCATCAATGCGGCGCGTGACGACTTCAAAAGTCAGGCACGCGCCGGAACGAATGTGCAAACCCAGCAGGGCCGGGTCAACGTCTGCGCCGAGCGTGTCGATGTTGTGAAGCAGGAGGTATTTCAACCGGGGCCGTTCGTTGAGCAGTTTTGCCAGGACACCGTTGCGGAACAGGTTCGGAACTTCATACCAGTGGCCGACCGGGTGAAGACATTGGAGCGGGACATTGTCGGTGTAATCGCCGGCCTCCCCGGCCTGGCGCGCCCAGTTGATGAGCGCGGCGCGCAAACTGTCGCGGAATTTCTGTTGTTGTTCGTCGAGGAGTTGCTGCGGCATTTCTTCCCAGGCGAAATGAAGGTCGCGCACCGTGGGAACCGTTCGCAGGCCGACCGATCTTCCGGGCGAAAGGAGCAGGGGGCCTTCGTAGCCGTAGTTTTTCTGACACGCGAGAAATTCGGCCGTCGGTTCGTGGGTGAGGTAACTGGTGGTGAAAACGTGCGGCAACAGGGTCCCGCTCATGCGTGAGACACGGCGGCTCTTGGCCAGGTGCGTTTCGAGGAAAGTGCGATGTTGGCCGGCGAGTTTGCAGAACGGATGCAGGGCTTTGACGACCCCGGCCCCTTGCGTCCAACGCGAGCCGGCGCCGGCGGCGAGGGTAACGACGGCGACCTCACCGTCGCGAAGAGCCGCCAGGCCAAGGTCGCGCAAGTCAGCCAGTGAGGCAGACAGAACGCCTGCGCCACTGCCGCCGGCGTCAGTTGGCGCCGCAGCCCAGGCGCTGGCATCGATCACATCCTCCGGCCGCACGTCCTCAATCACCGCGCTGGGAGGCAGACGATTCTGCGCCAACCCGATGCGGCCTTCCTTCAAATCGGCCCGAATCTGCTCGTGCTGGGCGCGGTCGAAGCCGTGTTGTTCGAGCAACCCGGCGAGCGTTTGGTCGCCGGCCGACTCCGCTTTGCCGCGCGGCAGCAGGGCGTCGAAGAGCGTTTGCACCGTGCCGCGCAGTTCGGCCCGCGTCCGGCAGGCGGCGCCGAATTTGTCCAGCTCGGCGCGGCGCGGCGGCGAGAGCGCGCGCAATTCCTGGCGGAGCAACGTCGGCACGGTGAGCGCGTAATAGCCCTGGGGCATCAACGCGTCGGCGCCTTCGAGCAGGTCGGCGATCGTGCCGTTTTCGTTGATGGCGAAGTCGTAAACGACCGGCTCCATCGCGAACGGCAGTGCGTGCTGCAGTTCGCGCCTGGTAGCCTGCATGATTTCCTGCAGACGCTGTTGAGCGGCGGACCTTTTCTCCGGCGCGAAGATGAACCCCATTCCGCCGCCCGACATGCCGCCGAGCATCCAGAAACCCCAGAAATGTTCGCCCAACTCGGTGCGAACGCGTTCGAGGAGCGTTTCCGTGTAAAAGGTGCTGGCCCAGGGAATGATGGTTTGAATCGGTTGTTGAAAATTGCGCGTGGTGGCGGCGCCGATGGCGCGGATGTCACCCTGGCTGAGCGCGACGAGAATTTCGTCGAGAATTCCCAGCGCTTCCTGGCGGGCGCGCCATTCGGCCTGGGAACGGAGCAGATATTTCTCGGTGACCATTTCGAGGATGGGTCCGACGTTCTGGGCCATGCCGCCGTGCACCAACACGAGGCTTTCCTGCAATTGTCGGCGCGTTTTCGGGGAGACGTCGGTCTCGTTGAGGATCCTGTGTTGGGGCATGAGCCGGCCGCGACTGACGCCGAATTCCGGCTCGCGATCGTCGGCGAGCATTCCCGCGATCAGTTTCATGCCCGGCCAGATACCCCCTGAATCCTGCCAGCCGCCGCCGGAGCCGCCCAGCCATTCGCCGAGAATCGCGCGCGCGAGCACCAGGCGCCGCTCCTGTTCCTGCAACGGACCGGTGAGCGACGCCGCCTGGCCGGTGGCCCGCATGCCGACGCTGATGAGCGCCGCCAGGAGGTTGGTGGAGACCGCCAGGCGCGAACCTTTGGGGATATTATTCACGTTGCTGACTATTTCGAGGCCGCGCCCGGGTCCGACGATGCGGGCGAGCAACTCGGCCAGACTTTGGCCGGAGCCTTCAATGCCCGGCGGCACGATGCCGCTGGCGATGACCGCAGCCTTGAGCAGACCGAGATAGTCCCTGGCGAAATCAAAAACGTCGGCCAGGTGCGTGATGTCGGTCGTCGCCCCGAGGTCAACACTGGTCAGGCGCAGGACCGGTTCTTCGATGACACGGAGGTAGGCTTCGACGGGCGGTTTGGGCGACGGGTCGCGTCCGTGCACCGCCAGGTCAATCGAGACATTCAGGACTTTCGCGCCTTCGGGATAATCCATGGCGAGAAAAAAGATGTCGCTCCAGCCGCAGTGGGTCAGGTCCATTCGCACCGGCGTGCGCTCGCGCAGGAGAGGATACGTGCCGTCGCTCGCGCAGGGCCGCAGCAACTCGGGCCGGACCCGCAACGGCTGATCCAGCGGATGCCCCACGCGGAACATCCATTGATTGCCCCGCACGGAACGGACGCTGCGCCGCACCTGGTCCGCCAGCGTCTGAAAGCCCAGCCGATAATACGCCGTCGCCAGCGCGCTGGAGAGGCCGTCGCTCGGCCCCTCGGCCTTTTGAACCGACAGAAAGTTTTCGATGGCCTCTTCAAAGCGGCGTCGCAAGAGGTGTTCGTATCCCTTGAAGGGAACCAATCCGCGCTGGCTGATGCCCGGTTTGGTCGGCAGATGGAACCGATGGATGGCGTAAAGGAAAAAGAGCGCGCGGACCCGTTGGTAAAGGTTTTCACTCCGACGACGAAAGGCGTCCAGGGCAACACATTCTTCGAGCAGCGCCGGCAGCGCGAGCTTCGCGCAGAACGCGTCCAGCGATTGATTGCGGACGGCCGGATCGGCCGAGGTGATAATCTCGACGAGTCGGCTGATCATTTTCCCTTGATGGCCAGCAATTCCACCAGACCGCTCAGGACTTCATCGCGGTCCTGGCCGGCGAGCGCGAGAGCAAGCTGCGCGGTGAGCAGACCGTATTTGACGCCGATGTCGTAACGGCGGCCTTGCAATTCGCAGGCGAGATAGCGTTCGCGCGCGGCCAGCCTCGCGAGCGCGGCGGTCAGTTGCACGCCGCCTTTTTCACCCCGGCGGTCGCTTTCCTGGGTGAGGAGGCTCATCACGGCCGGTGTCAGGACGTGCATGCCGAAAAAGCAGAGATAGTGCCCGGCGCGCAGGCCGGGGACAATCAGCCGCTGCTCGGCTTCAGTCGGGGTTGGTTTCTCAAGAACTTCGGCCACCTCATAAAGCCCCTGGCGTCCGGCCACTCGTTTGCCGCCGACGGCCCCGTAGTAAGGCAGCTTGCTCTCGTGCGTGGCCTGGACGGCCGACACCGCGCAATTTTCCGTCGCCGCGACCTGGACCAGTTGTTGGGCGCATCGTTTGTCGTCGCCGCTGACGTACAGGTGATCGCCGACGAGGAGGAGAAACGGGCGATCGGCGACGAACGAGTTCGCGCACCCGACGGCGTGTCCGTAACCGAGCGGCGCCGGTTGCTCGACGAATTCAATCCGCCGGGCGTGAGTGCCGGCAGCGCCCCGGTAGGCCGCCTGATCGCCCGGGCAAACCACCACACAAATCTCCTCGATGCCCGCGTTGAGAATCTCCTCGATAATAATGCCCAGGGCGGTTTTCGGTGTTCCGTCGCGGTCAACCAGCGTCTGAAGCGGCAACGTTCGTTGGGCTTTACCCGCCGCCGTTATGATCGCCTTTTTGATTTCCACAGCCGAATTCTTTGATGGGTTGTCAAACGCGCCGAGGGTCACACATCGCCGGCCAGCCGTCAACTGCCGGACGTTTCCGGCAGTGGCCAGTGGCTCCTCTCCCCGTCCCTCTCCTCCTCCGCGGAGGAGAGGGAGAAGATCTCCTTCGGCGACGTGGTGGTTGTATCAAAAACTCCGTGGCGGCAGGCATCCTGCCAGGTGTGTTCGGCAGAAGAATTGCTTTGAGCGCGCAACGGCGTTTGCTCTCCCTCTCCTCCTGAAAAAAGGAGGAGAGGGCGGGGGAGAGGAGGCGCTTTTTATCAATTGCCCCTCTCTCCGACTCTCTCCCCGCTCGTTCCTCGCGGGGAGAGAGAGGAAGAACGCTGCAAGCGTTTTGCGTGCTGAACACAACTGGCATCCTGCCCGGCGGATCGGGCTGGGAGTGCGGCAATACGCCGCCGATTTCGCGCATCGGTTCCGGGCGGCAAGATGCCGCCCTCTACGGCAGCCAGGATGGCTGCCGCTACAACAGCCCGCAAAGCCGGGCGCAAGGGGTTTTGGCTTGAACCCAAGGCCGAATGCGTGACTATGTTTCATTATTTGGGTCAGCGACGTCGGTTTCAGGATGCTTTATTTTTGCTTAGTGACGAACAAACGGAAATGGGCCGCGCTTCACGAGGGGGTTCTCGCGGTACTCGGCGCGGCGACGTTCGTGTTCTCCACTGGTATTGGCGTGGCTGCCGGTCTCCCGGCGGACAAAGGCGGCGTTAATTTCAGCCGCGACATCCACCCGATATTTTCGGACAACTGTTTTCAGTGCCACGGACCGGATGAAAAGGCGCGCAAGGCAAAATTCCGGCTCGACACGAAAGAAGGCGCGTTTCGGCTCAAAGACGGCAAGACGGTGATCGTTCCGGGCAAAAGCGCCGAAAGCGAGTTGTTCAGACGCATCACCACCGGGGACCCGGACGATCTGATGCCGCCGCCGGAGTCGAACCATAAGCTGACTCCGAAACAAATCGATCTCATCAAAGTCTGGATCGACGAAGGCGCGAAATGGGGCCGGCACTGGGCGTTCAATCCGATCGAATCGCCCAGGCCGCCGCGCACAAAGAACCAACGGTGGCCGGTGAACGAAATTGACCGGTTTGTGCTCGCCCGATTGGAGCAGGAAGGGCTGCGGCCGGCCGCCGAGGCGGACCGCGAGCGTTTGATCCGGCGCGTCACATTCGATCTCACCGGCCTTCCGCCCACACCCTCGGAAATTGACGCTTTTCTCGCCGACAAATCGTCGAACGCTTATGAAAAAGTCGTCGATCGTCTGTTGAACTCACCGCGCTACGGCGAACGGATGGCTGCGCAATGGCTCGACCTGGCGCGCTACGCGGACACCTACGGCTATCAGATGGACGCGCCGCGGCAGGTGTGGCCATATCGCGATTGGGTCATCCGGGCCTTCAACGAAAACCTGCCATTCGACCAGTTTGTGACCTGGCAGCTCGCGGGCGATCTGTTACCCGACGCGACTAAAGATCAGCGTTTGGCCACGGCGTTCAACCGGCTCCATCTCCAGAACGAGGAGGGGGGCATCGTCGAGGAGGAATTTCGCGTCAGCTACGTGGTCGATCGGGTGGACACGTTCGGCACGGCCTTTCTCGGCCTGACACTCGAATGTTCGCGCTGTCACGATCATAAGTTCGATCCCATCACGATGAGTGATTTCTACTCGCTCTTTGCCTTCTTCCAAAACATCGACGAAGCCGGCCAGAACCCCTACTCCGGTTTCGTGGAGGATACTCCGGCGCCCACCCTGTTGCTTTCCGACGCGGCCACCGACGCGCGGCTCGCGAAGCTGTCGCAGCAAATCGGCGCAAAAGAAAAACAATTCGGCGCGTTGCGCGAGGCCGCC
>DASPXS010000342.1:0-8684 GCA_035637175.1 Haliangiales bacterium
CTGACGTTGGACCAAACAACCGAACTCTGAAACGGCAACTGTTTCAACAGCGCGAAAGGAGCAATTCATGGACTGGTATTATGCCGAGGGCCAGCAACAACGCGGGCCGGTGAGCGAAGCGGAGCTCGAAGGCCTGGTGAAGGCCGGCACCGTCGGGTCCGACACACTGGTCTGGCGCGAAGGGATGGAGAACTGGCAACCGTACGGCCAGGTGAAAGGGGCTGCGGCAACCGGGGCGGCCGTGCCTCCAACGCCGGTAGCGGGCGCGATTGTTTGTTCCCAGTGCGGCAGGGCATTTGCTCAGGACGAGGTGATCCGCTATGGCGAACTCTGGGTGTGCGCGGCGTGCAAGCCGACGTTTGTCCAACGGCTCAAAGAGGGGGTCACGGTTCCCGGGGTCCTGGAATATGCCACGTTCTGGACGCGGTTCGGCGCCAAGGCCCTCGACGGGATCATCCTCTGGGTAGTGAACTCGGCGCTTGGTTTTGTCGTCGGATTTGCCACGGGCGCCACGGTGCGATCCCGAGGCGATATGGCCTTGCAGTTGATTCTGATCTTCATTTCGGTCGTGATCAATCTGGGTTACGGCGTTTTCTTTTTGGGAAAATTCGGCGCGACACCGGGCAAGATGGCTTGCAAGATCAAGGTGGTCACGCCGGAGGGGGGCCCGATCTCCTACGGGCGCGCGTGTGGGCGTTGCCTGTCCGAAATTCTCAGCGGCCTCATTTGTTATATTGGCTACATCATGGCGGCGTTCGATGATGAGAAGCGCGCCTTGCACGACCGCATCTGCGAAACCCGGGTGATTAAAGTTTGATGGCACGTCGATGAGTCAAAGCCTGATCACCTGCACCAAATGCAACGCTTCTCTGGTGGGGGAGGTTCTCGGCACGCCCGAATTGGTTCCCTGCCCGTCCTGCGGCGCCGCGATCAAAGTCGATCTCTTTCCGGCTTACTTCAAAGGGCCGGTCAAAGGCCAGGTCGGCGAGAACCTGTTGGTCGAAGGGGAATCCGGCTGCTTTTATCATCCGCAAAAAAAAGCGGTCGTCCCCTGTGAGGCGTGCGGGCGCTTTCTCTGCGCCTTGTGCGATTGCGAACTCAACGGCCAGCATCTTTGCCCGGTGTGTCTCGAGACGGGCAAGAAAAAGGGCAGGCTCAAGAACCTCCAAAACCATCGGACACTCTACGACAATCTGGCGCTGGCCCTGGCCGTCGGTCCGCTGCTGATCTTTTACTTAACGATTGTGACGGCGCCGATGGCGCTTTATTTTGCCCTGCGCTATTGGAGCACGCCTTCGAGCGTTATTCAGCGCAGTAAAATTCGTTTCGTTATCGCGATCGCCATTGCGAGTGCCGAGATCCTGGCCTGGGCGGTGGGAATTTATTTTTTTGTGAACCGGGCTTCCTGATTCTGTTCCATGGCGAAGAAGGAAAAAGAGTATCGGCGTTTGCCCGGCAAGGGCCTCAGAAGGCAGGGAAACTGGATCGCCGTGACCCGGACGAACAGCACGCTCTGGCTGGGCAAGGACCATTTGTTGTGCGTCGATTCGCTGGGTGGTTACTCCGAGGATTACAAGCGGTTTTATTACCGGGACATTCAAGCCATCATTACACGGGAGACAGACTCGTGGAGGAACGGGAACCTCATTTTCGGCATTGGATCGGTTCTGGTGACGTTGGTCGCCTGGATGACTTCCAGCGGGGTCGTCCTGGGCTTCTGGCTCGGCTTGGCCGGCTTTCTGTTTATTTTGCTTCTGATCAATCTGCTGCGCGGCCGGACCTGCGCCTGTCACCTCCGAACGGCGGTACAGACGGAACATCTGCCATCGCTCAAACGGCTGCGGACCGCCCGCAAAGCCATTGCCCTGCTAAAACCGTTGATCGAAGAGGCGCAAGGAACCATTCCGCCGGAGCAATTCTCTTCGCGACTGCAGGAGTTGGTCGCGCGCCAGGCGGCGAGCGATGGCGCGGCGGCGACAGCGACGCCGCGCGCTTCGGTTACTTCCGCCGGTCCCGCGGTTGCCCCTTACCTCGGCGCCGTTCATCTGGTGCTGTTCGGCGTGCTGCTGCTGGACTCGGCGCACACCGGCCTCAACTTTTTTGTCCGAGGCGCTGCCATGACTGTATTGTCCATTTTGCTGTGGGCCGGAATTGCGTTCAGCCTGGTGCTGTCGCTCATCAAGCAACAAGGCGCGCTGACCGCCGGCTTGCGGCGCGTGACCTGGGGAATTCTCGGTTACGTGCTGGTCGCTTTTGCCATAAGCTATGTTCAAATGATTGCTGTCAGCATCCAAAACGCGGGACCCAAACGTGTGATGACCCAGTGGGACATGATCAAAGTTCAAGCCGAAACATCGCCGTTCGATTCGGCCTGGGTGATGGGCACAATGATCTTCTCGCTCACCTTTTCGCTCGGACTTGGCCTCGTCGGGCTGCTGCTGCTGCGACGATTTCGGCAAGAGGACGCAGCGCAACCGTCGCCCGTCCCGCAGCGCCGTGAAGTTCCGGCAAGGCAAAACCAAAACGAGGGATGATGACGCTGACCCATCAGCGCTGTTTGAACCACGAATTCCGCGAAGCGGTCGCCCGTTGCCCGGAGTGCAAACAATTTTTTTGCCGCGAGTGCATCACGGAGCACGAAGACCGCGTCGTGTGCGCGGCGTGTTTGAAGAAGCTGGCCCGGACGAGAGTGGGTCGCCGGCTTCGCTTTGCCGGCCTGGCAGGGGCAAGCCAATTCCTGCTCGGAGTGTTGACAGCGTGGCTGTTCTTTTATTTTGTCGGACGCAGTCTGTTGGCGATTCCCGACTCGTTTCATGAGGGGACGGTTTGGCGAGGCAAATTCATGGATCTGCCATGAGCCGGAAACACCCAAAGCTGGCAGGGGAGGGGGTGTTGGAGCTGATTGAGGAGGCGCTGCATCTGTTGCGGCTTTCGCCCTGGCGAGTGCTGGCCAGCTACTACGTCGGTTGCCTGCCGTTTGTGCTCGGTTTTCTCTATTTCTGGACGGATATGAGCCGCAGCTCGTCAGCTTACGACCATTGCGCGCCGGCGGCCCTGAGAGTGGCCTTGCTGTTCTTGTGGATGAAAACCTGGCAGGCGATTTTTGCGCGCGGGCTCAAAACACAGATCACCGGCCGACCCGCGCCTGCGCTGACTTTTTCGCGTTTCGTGCGCGCGGGGCTGGTTCAGATCGTGATTCAGCCGTCCGGACTTTTTGTTTTGCCCATGGCTTTGCTGGTCGCGCTGCCCTTCGGCTGGGCTTACGCCTTTTACCAAAGTGTCACGGCGTTTGGCGCGGAGGAGGGGGCCGATATCAGGGGCGTATTCAAACGGGCCAGGCAGCAGATGCAGCTCTGGCCGAAACAAAATCATGTGTTGCTGGCCGTTTTCTTTCTCCTGGGGCTGATAACGTTTCTTGACCTGACGATCGGGCTGTTCTATGTCCCGGAACTGCTCAAAACGTTTTTCGGCATCGAAAGCGCCTTCACCCGTGGCGGCTGGAGCTTTTTCAACACAACGTTTCTGACCGTCGTCTGCGCCCTGACCTATCTCTGTCTTGATCCGCTGGTGAAAGCAGTTTACCTGCTGCGCTGCTATTACGGCGAGTCGCTGCACACCGGCGAAGATTTGAAAGCGGAGCTGAAACCGCTCGTGCCCGGCGCGCGTGCGGCTGCGGCAATTTTGCTTCTGCTGATTTTTCTTCCCGGTGCCCCTCCGCTGAACGCCGCCACCGCGTCTGAAAATCCCAAATCCGAAATCCGGAATCCGAAATCCGGGATTGCTCCCGAGGACCTGGACCGCGCTATCGAGCAAGTCATCAATCGGCGTGAATTCAACTGGCGGTTGCCGCGCGAAAAGCGCGTCGAGGACCAGAGCGAAAAGGGTGTCTTCGCCTCGTTCGTGGAGGGCGTTCTGGACACGATTCGCAGTTGGGCGAGGGCTGTTGGCAGGGCGGCCAGGGCCGTCGTGCGCTGGATTGCTGACGCCCTGGATTGGTTGCGCGAGAAAATCCTCGGCCAGCGCGCGGTGGCGAACGAACGGGGAAGCGGGAGCACCGACTGGATGGTTTTTATGCAAGCCCTCATATTTGTCCTGCTCCTGCTGGCCGCGTGCGCGGTGGCCATCCTGTTTTATCGCATCTGGAAGCATCGCGGCGCTCGCCCGGATGTCGCCGGCGAAGCTGTCGCGCCGGTTCCCGATTTGGCCGACGAAAACGTCGTGGCGGACCAACTGCCCGAAGACGACTGGTTGAGGCTGGCGCGCGAATTGATGGGCAGGGGCGAGCCGCGTCTGGCGCTGCGCGCGCTTTATCTCGCCAGCCTCGCGCACTTGGCGCAGCGCGAGATGATTCGCGTCGCGAAGTTCAAATCCAACCGCGACTACGAACAGGAACTGCGGCGTCGCGCCCGCGCGCTGCCCGTTTTGCAGGCCGCCTTTGCGGAGAACGTGGGCATCTTCGACCGCGTCTGGTACGGGCTGCACGACGTGAGCGAGGAGGCGCTGGAACATTTCCAGGTGAATCTGGAGAAGATCAAAGCGTGTTGATTGGCGATGAAGAGAGACAAGACAATCCTGCTTCTGCTGCCGGTGCTGCTGGCGGCGTTCGGGTTTGGTGTCGTGCGGCTGTTTCAGTTGCGCTTCGAGAGCGGCGATGTGTATCCGCCCTACTCATCGTTGCGCGCCGATCCGCTCGGCACGAGGGCGTTTTACGAGAGCCTGGAAAATTTGCGGGGCATCACGGTGAAACGTTTCATCCAGGAGTTTGACCGCCTCGGCGAAGGCCGCGACACGACGCTGTTTGTCTTTGGCGCCGATGCAACGGGGGCGGAGCGTTCAACCGAGCATGAATACAAAAAAATGGAGCAATTCATGTTCGCCGGTGGACGCATCGTGATTTCCTTCGCCCCGTTGAACACCAGGCCGTGGGCCGCGCGCCGCGACGAGGCCAGGGAAATAAGGAAACAAAAACCCTCCCGCCGGCGCCCCGGGAAATCCGACGAGCCGGACGAAGACAAACCAGAGAAACCGCCGGCTGGCGAGGAGGAAGATTGGCCCGGCGGGAAGCGGATTTCGCTGACGGACCGCTGGCACGTCGGCCTGGCTTACGAGAACCTGCCGAAAGACGCCGCCGACGTTTATCAATCGGTGATTGCGCGCAAAAAAGCGGACCTCAACCTGCCGGAGTCCATCGTCTGGCACAGCGCGCTTTATTTCGACAAACCCGGCAGGGAATGGAACGTGATCTATGCGCGCGACAAACATCCCGTCCTGATCGAGCGCAAATTCGGCCGTGGCGCGTTCGTATTCTCGGCCGATTCGTATTTTCTCAGCAACGAGGCGATGCGCCGGCACCGGCATCCGGAATTGCTCGCCTGGCTGGTCGGGCCGAACACGGCCGTTTTATTCGACGAAACGCACCTCAACGTGAGGGAATCGCCGGGCGTGGCCGCGCTCGTCCGCAAATATCGCCTGCACGGTCTGGTGATGGGCCTCGCGCTGCTCGCCGGATTGTTCATTTGGAAAAACGCGGTCAGTTTCGTCCCGGCGGACGGGAACGAAGCGGTCGAGGCCCGCCGCGATGCCGTGGCGGGAAAAGACTCCGCCGCCGGTTTCGTGAACCTTTTGCGCCGGAGCATCCCGGCGTCGGAAATTTTGTCCGTCTGTTTCGCTGAATGGAAGAAGGGCCGCACACAGGGACGCACGGGTTTGAGCGCCAGGAGCGAGCGGGTGGCCGCCGTGATGGCCGAAGAACAGGCGCGGCTGGCGCGGGATCGGGACGCGTTTGAAGGCTACCGACGCATCAGCTTAATCCTTTCGGAACGCAAATGAATTTGCCGCGAATGAACGCCGGGAATGCAAAAGCATCGGGACTCCGGCTTTATGCTGCTATCTCTCGAATTGCTCGCGGGCTGCCCGAATTTTCGGGAGCGCGTTCTTCTTCCTCTCCCCACGACGCAGGAGTGGGGAGAGGACCGAGGAGAGGGGCAATCCAAATCTGTTATGAATGAAACCATCGATCAATTAAAAGAAACCCTGGCCCGCGCCCGCCAGGAAGTCGCCAAAGTCATCATCGGCCAGGGCGATGTCGTGGACAAGGCGCTCATCGCGATTTTCACGGGACACCACGCGTTGATCGAAGGCGTGCCGGGCGTCGCCAAGACGCTGCTCGTGCGCACGCTCGCGCACGTGCTCGGCTGCGAGTTCGCGCGCATCCAGTTCACGCCCGACCTCATGCCCGCCGACATCACCGGCACCAATGTCTTCAACCTGCAACATAACGAGTTCACGCTCATCAAAGGCCCCGTCTTCACCTCGTTTCTCCTCGCCGACGAAATCAATCGCGCGCCGGCCAAAACGCAATCGGCATTGCTGCAGGCCATGCAGGAGCGGTTGGTGACCATCGACCGCGACACGCACGCGTTGTCGCCGAACTTCACCGTGTTCGCGACGCAAAACCCGATCGAATACGAGGGCACCTATCCGCTCCCCGAAGCGCAGAAAGACCGGTTCATGCTCAAGATCACCATGAACTGTCCGGAGCGCGACGGGGAACTAACGCTGGCGAAGCGCACGCTCGGCGTGGAGTCACCCGAGGCGATGCTGGCCGGCGGCGCGGTGCGGCCGGTGATCACCGCCGAATCGCTCGCCGCCATGCGCGGCCAGTTGAATGGCATTGTGATACGCGACGAACTGGTGGCGTATCTCGTGGACATCGTGCGCGCGACGCGCAAGCACGAGAGCGTGCTGGTGGGGGCCGGACCGCGCGCGACCCAGGCATTGTTGCTCTCCAGTCGCGCGTTCGCGGCCATCAGCGGCCGCGATTTCGTGACGCCCGACGACATCAAGGCAATGTCGGTGCCGGTGCTGGAACATCGGTTGATTCTCCGGCCGGAATTTGAAATCGAAGGCGTGACGGTCACCGAGGTGATTCAGAAGATTTTGGAACAGGTGGCCGTGCCGCGATGAGAATGACGGCCGAGTGAAGAATGACGAAGCAAGCCCGAATGTCGAAGTCCGAATTGCCCGGTGGTATCCCGATGCTTTCTCCGCAGGTCGCCGGTCCGCGATGGCAGGGTGCGGGAACGGGCGACGCGCCGCGGCCGGTCTTGGCGCGGGGTGGGGCATCGGGAATTGGAAATTGTCTTTGGCCTTTGTCGTTTGAGGGATTGCTCGTGGGTGTCATGGTCTGGCTCAATCTCAGCGCTTCCATGACCTCCCTTCGCTGCCGCGCCGCCGGTGTGACCGTCATCACCCACGGTCTGAACGGCAACGTGGACGACTGGGTCATCGCGATGGCGGATCGCATGACCGGCTACCCGCGCTTTCCGGGCACGAATTTCACCTGTTACGAGCTCTACTTCACTCTGAGCGGCGCGAATTACGTTTTGACCTGGAGACGCCTGGGCGGCGGCGCCCCTTCCGACACGGACTCGGGCGAAATTCTCATCAAATTGGATTGGCGCCAACTGGCCAACGACGACTACAGCACCTACGACGTGGCGGCCATGGTCGTTCCCCAACTCTTGCAAAGAAACTTCATCGCGGAGCTCAACGGCCATGCCCTGGCCGAACTGCCCCTCCATCTCATCGGACACAGTCGCGGCGGGTCGCTCGTCTGTCAGTTGAGCTATCTGCTCGGCACCAACGGCGTGTGGGTGGACCATCTGACCACCCTCGATCCGCATCCGCTCAACAACGACTGCTTCTTCGATTTTCCGTACTCGGTCGTCGATGCTTCCGCCCGCACCTACGAGAACGTGTTGTTTCACGACAATTACTTTCAAAACCTGAACGTGCTTTTTTACGGCGAACCTGTCGCGGGAGCGTACGTGAGACAGTTAACCGACCTTGATGGCGGATACGGCGGTATCGCGGCGTCCCACAGTGACGTCCATCTTTGGTACCACGGAACCGTTGATCTGCGTGTTCCTGCGGATGACACCGTCGCCTCGATAACCAGCGCCGAGAGACAAACCTGGTGGACGCCTTACGAATCCTCCGGCGCGGTCGCCGGGTTTTACTACAGCCTCATCGGCCAGGGCGACAGGTTGAGCGCAGACCGACCGGCAGGGCAGGGCACGGACAGCATCCGCGACGGGTACAATCAAAGGTGGGACCTTGGCGCCGGGCTGTCGAACAACCGCACCGCTTTGCCGCCCGGCAACAGACGATGGCCGAATCTCATCAAGTTCAATCTCACAGGAACGAATGTCATGCTGGCCGGCCAGAGCAATATGGTCGCGTATTATTATCAATGGGGCCAGCCGGCTTCGAGCAACGCCACAGTAAACGTTTACGTGGACGACGATTTTAACCCTTACAACGGCAACGAGCGGCTCGTGGGACAGGTCAATGTGCCCGGAACGGGGCCGGACCAGATCGGCAGCGGCACGGTCAGCATCGTCCTCAACGCGACAAACGTGACCCCGGGCTCTCACGCGCTCTGCGCCCGGATCAGCGCCGGCGCGGACAGCCGTTACCTTTACGCCCCGGAGATTCTTACGGTCTTTTCAAGCTTCGAACCGCCGAGTCTCGCTCTCGCGCGCGACGCCGGAGGTCAGTTTCGCATCGAACTCACAGGCGTTCCGGGCCAGCGCGTCGTGCTGCAATCCGCACCCGACCTTCACGGCTGGCAGCCGCTGGCGACGAACTGGCTGGAAACAAATGTTTGGAGTTACTTCGAC
>DASPXS010000343.1:0-13656 GCA_035637175.1 Haliangiales bacterium
GGGCAAGGCCGATATGTAGTTATCATATTGCGTCTGCAACGTCGCCAATTGCGCCGGGAAGAGCCCCGCGAGCACGTGGAACGCCGCTGTCGCCGCGGCTGCCGCCTTCGAGTCCGTCGGATTCGCGCTCGGTTGCACGAGGTACGGCTGGTGACCACAGTCGATCGCGTTGACCGCGTCATAAACCGCCCCCTGCACCATCGCGAAACTCAGCACCGATACCGGCGGCGGCTGCCCGGCGCGCGTGACGATCGCCGCCGACGCAATCGCGTTCCAGTCGGTCACGGCGTCCGCGCGCGCGACTGGAGGTGACGCGAGCTCGAGAAGCGCAAAAGCAATCATCGCCTGAAGCAGCGCGAACCTGAGCGGCGATCGAATTCCCCCAGGAGTCCGTTTTCGGCGAGGAGGGCAAGAGTTGAAATGGATCGAGCCGATTGATTTCTGGAAACTAGTCTTCATATGTTTTCCTTTCGCCTACTGTTTGATCTTTGCTTTCCCAGGCGGCGTGCGCCTGAGGTTTTTTGTTGCACCCCTCAGTGCGACGTGGCAGGACGGGATTGGGCCAAAAATCTTTCGTGCCTAGAGCCGCCCACTTCAGGGCAATCGCGCTTGGAGGAGACAGCGTTTGGATGCCAGAAGGACAGAGGGTAATTCGGAGCCTCTATTGCGAGAGGCGAGTCGCCCGTACCGACATTATGGGCGAGCGCCTGTCAGTGTTTGGGAGCGGACGCCTCGGTTCGCTCCTCAGCCCAATCTAATCCGAGCTCGCGTAACTGGCGTCGCACCTCCATCAGGTCCCAAACCTGAAATCGTTGCGCGTTCACGCTCACGGCCATGTGGCGCCCATCGGGGCTGAGAGCCAGCGGGAGCACTCCCGTGGGCAGCAACAGTCTTGGCTCCAGTGTGCGCGCGTCATACAACCCTGCCGTCCGCCAGTCTTTCCTGAGCCAGAGGCTTCGGGCATCCGGCGGGTAGAGGATGTGTATGAAGTTCGTCAATGCACGCGTTCGCTCCCAGGTTGTCGTGTTCCAGAATTCCACTCCCCGGCGCGACGAATAGATCGCCACTTCGTCACTCAACGGAGAGAATTCAAAACCGTTGATATTGGCGGGATGCGTCAGTTTGGCAACGTGTTCCAATCCGGGCACGCGGTAAATATAAAGTGACGGTGGAACGAACCGTAGATGGCCAACCAGCGCCCCTCCGGCGAAACGCCGTTTAAACCTGGGGAAGTGGGAACCCAGCGGTCACTGCCCGTCTCCATCTCCTCTGGAGCGAGAATCTGCGACCCTTTGGAACAGGTCATCACAACCGCGTTGGAACTCAAGCAGAGGGAGGTAAAGTCCTCACGTCTGCGGAGTGGAAGTGCGTCGAGGCGGGGTGAGCCGCCGGTCCCACTTTGCGGGACCGCGGACGTCAACCGCCAACGAAAGCAATCAGATGCGTTTCCCCTGCTGCGAGAGCCGAATAGTTCCTGCGTATCCGGGGTGAAAAAGAAATGAGCCCCGTAAGCGGCGTCGTTGAGAGCGGCCGGCCCGCCACCAGCCAGGTCCCAGACGCCAGCGCATTTCTCCCCTGAAGCCGCCAGCCATCGGCCATCGCGTGAGAAGGCCCCGTGCTGGATGCCCCCGCCCAATTCTTCCGCAAACTCACGGTGGGTCGTGGGCCGTTCGAATGCATGCAGTTGCACTCGCAGATCAGGCCGAGTTACTACCACACACTGACGGCCGTCGGCCCGAAAGGCCAGTTGGTAACTGCCAAGCGCTATCGTAAAAGCGCGCCGCATCGCCTGCAGGTCCCAGCAAATCAATTCCCTCTCCCATCCGCCAGTGATCAAGTACCGGCCATCCGGACTAAATGCGATGGTATTTGCCTGTGCCCTGTGCCGCCCCAATGTGCGGGACTCTCCGGTTTGCGAATCGATCAAGTTAACCGAGCCATCCTCTCCGCCCACCCCTATCCAGCGCCCGCTCGGGTGCCAATCGAGCCAATGCAAGCCGGGAGGAATGGCTTGAGACACCAGAACCGCGCCTTCAGCCGAATCGTGTACCGAAACGACTCCAATGGGAATTGTTGTTGGCCGCGGATCGTCGCGGACGTAGCGAAGGGCAAATCTTTTTCCATCCGGCGAATACTGCAGATCGAATGGCACTGCCGGGAGTGTGAATCGTGTCATCAAGTTTCCATCTTCCAGGTTCCAAACCGCCGCAGATCCGTCGTGGGATATCACTATCACCTGCGGGAGATGGGGATGAAATGCCACCCGCCCCCATGGCACGTCTCGAAACAGAAGAATGCGCTGCGCAGTCGCCACCTCCCAGATTTCCACATCCGCACGTCGGCCCACCGGATCGTAGTCCCGCTTGATGGCTAGGAAATGCCCGTTAGCGCTCCACTTGCCGAGGTACGCCATGAGATTAGTGCTGGCTGGCAGGGAAATGAGCAGCCGGTGATCGGAAACCGAACGAATCTCGACCGGACCCCGCCCGCGGCAAAGAGCCATTCGCTCGAAGCTCGGATCCAACAGTATCAACGTGAAATCCGACCCCGCCAGGAGTTCCCGTTCGAAGCGCAAATCGGGCAAGGCGAGCGCCGCAACCACTTCGCGCCGCAGTTCGACCGCGTTGGAAATCGCCGCCGCACGGCGAAGCGCATCGAGGGCGCGAACACGCTGACCCAGTTCGCCACTTTTCACCGTGGCGCGAGCCTGTTCGAGCAGCGCGTTGTAAAGTTGTTGCTTTGTCTCTCGCTCCGCACCCTCGGCACGGACGCGCGCTTCGTCGGCCTGCTGGCGCAAACCGATCTGCTCGCCCTCGGCCCGCGTGGCGCGCACTGCCTCCCAAGTGCTCACGAATGCGCCGAGCGCAAGCACCATGATCAGGGCCGTTGCCGCCGCGAAGCCGAACTTGTGTCGCCGGACGGTTTTCTGAAACTCATAAAGATGGCTGGGCGGTCGGGCGAGGACCGGTTCGCACTTCAAATGCCGCTCGATGTCCATCGCCAGACCGTTCGCGGTTTCGTAGCGGCGCGTGCGGTCTTTCTCGAGGCACTTCATCACGATCCAATCCAGATCCCCGCGAATCAGGTTGATCAACTTCGGCGGTTCGGTGTGCCGATGCCTGGCGGTCGTTGTCAGCGACGCGCCGTCGAGTGTGCTCAGGCGCGTGGAGGGTTTCGGTGGTTCTTGCTCGCGGATCGTGCGGCGTATTTCGTCGAGTCCCGCCTTGAGCAGTTCGTTCGCGTCAAACGGCGTTTTGCTCGTCAGCAACTCGTAGAGCAAGACACCCAGTGAATAAATGTCGGTCCGCGTGTCAATGTCCAGGCTCGTCATCACCGCCTGCTCTGGACTCATGTATGCAGGGGTGCCAATGAACTGCTCGAATGCGGTGAAGAGCGTTTTGTCCGTGAGCGGCTGCTGATTCGTCGCCTTGGCGATGCCGAAATCAATGATCTTCGGCACGGGGAGGGCGTCGTTGACGGTGACGAGGATGTTTGAGGGTTTGATGTCGCGGTGAATCACGCCCTTCTGGTGCGCGTGCTGGATCGCCTGACAAACCTGGGTGAACAGCTTCAACCGCTCTTCAGTTGAAAGACTATTTTCGTCGCAGTAGTCGGTAATCCTGACCCCGCGCACCAATTCCATCACAAAGTACGGCCGTCCCGTCTCGGTCGCGCCGGCGTCGAAGATTTTGGCAATGTTCGGATGATCCATCAGCGCCAGCGCCTGCCGCTCGGCCTCGAAGCGGGCGATCACATTCTTCGTGTCCATGCCGAGCTTGATGATCTTGAGCGCCACGCGCCGGCGCACCGGCTCGCTTTGCTCGGCCATGTAAACGACGCCACAACCGCCTTCGCCAATTTGCTGAAGGAGCTTGTAGCGGCCAATTTTGTCGCCGGCCTTCTCGCTGATGATCCGCGCCGTCTCCTTCGGTTGCTCCGGCAGAAACTCCTCGCCCGCTGCATCCGCCCGGAGCAGGGCCTCGACGCGCGCGAGCAGAACGGTGTCGTCGCCGCACGCGCTCTCCAAATAGCGCTGGCGTTCCTCCGCGGACGTCAGGTCAAGCGCGTGCTCGAAAATCTCTTTTTCGCGATTTGATCCGTCACCCATGGCAGTCACCTGAAATTGCTGTTCCACTCATCAGTGCGCCGCAGAGCGCGGCTTTGGGCCAAATATTTAGCGCGATTGGTAGGGCGCGTCACTCCGTGCGCGCCGCGCGCCCGCACGCCTGAAACGGCGCGCACGGAGTGACGCGCCCTACCTCACAAATTCCTTTTCAACTCCTCAAACAACCACGCCCGCGCATAAGCCCACGTGCGCTTGGCGGTGCGCTCGGGAATTCCCAGCAGCCGCGCCGCCTCGACGTTCGGCAGCCCGGCAAAGAACCGAAGTTTGATCAACTGAGCGCCGAGCGCATCGCGAACCGCGAGTTTTTCGAGAGCGTCGTCCAAAGCCAGCAGGTGTTCATCATCAGTCGTGATCGCGACATCGAGCGTAGTGAGATGAATGCGTTGCCAATCTCCCCCGTGTTTGACGCGTCGCTTGCGCCGGGCGTTTTCGACGAGGATGCGCCGCATCGCCTCAGCCGCCGCGGCGAAGAAATGGCCACGACCGTTCCACTGCGGGTTCGCGTTGCCAACCAGCCGCATCCACGCCTCGTGAACCAGCGCGGTAGGCTGCAAGGTTTGGCCGGCGGCTTCATTGGCCATGCGCGCGGCGGCGAGTTTCCGGAGCTCATCATAGACGAGCGGGAGGAGTTCGCTGGCAGCACTTGGATCCCCCTGTTGCGCCCGAGTCAAAATGAGAGTCGCGGCGCTCATAAGTGGTGATGAGCGCATTAAAGCCCCAGGAGTGAAAATGTAAACCTCTTCTCAAGGCCGGGGAGGCGGATGAATTGGTGCTTGCCCCCTCGCGGTTGTGGCTTGCGCAATGCGCTGACCCGTTCCGGGCTAAGCGCCAGGCCCAATCGTCGGACTCGATCGCTTGGGGATGGTTGTCACCTGAGATTCAGGCACGAGCGTCGCCCGGCGCAAATGGTGGGCACGGATAAACTGGACGGCCTGACGCCACGACTCAAAAGAGCCGACGAGTCTTCCCTTTTCGAATACCGAAATACGTCCCGAGGGCGGTTCGGTATGTGATTGTGACTGCCGCTGCGAATCCACCATGAACGCCAACCAAAAAGCACCTTCCGTTCTCAGGTCCTCCTTATCAGAAGCGAATGATGATAATGCATTCCGTAGCAGTGGATTCCGATATTCGCGCGCGACTGTCTTCGGAAGGCTCAAGAGCCTCCTGCAATGCAAATCCAATGCTTGCGCATCAGAATGATTGGACCGTCTGAATCGTGTCACGTTGCTGTTTGTCCCAGGATTTGCAGACCGCAACCTCGGGATTCGGGCGTGTGACCCGATGGTACGATTACAAATAATAGATCCTTCGGTCCCATTGCCGTGAAAGGAGATCGCCGCATGGCGACGTTTGAGAGACCCTGCGGCGATTGGAACAAGTTACTGTAGGCCGACGCGCCCGCGCCGGCAATATCGTCAAGAGCAGGTAAGATGCCTTTATCGCAGGTGAGAATCGCTTCTCTTGATCCTGCTCCTGATCTTAATCTTTCGACGGCTTTGGGAGAGCGGGATCACGAGTAAGATTAAAATTAAGATTAAGAGCCTGCTCCGTCTCCATTGCCGCGCGGTTCAAAAGCCGCGCGGTATAGACCCTCGAAATCCCGGGTTGAGACGCCCCGCGGATTGAAACTCGCGGTCCACTGCCTCGCTGCTTCTTCCGCCAGGTTTTTGATTTTTGACCGTGCCACTCCGAGGTCCGCGAGTGATGGCGCGATCTGTGCCGCATTCAACAGCGATTCCAATCGCGCCACCAAAGCTTCCGCCGCCGAATCCAATCCGTCGCTGACGCACGCGATTTCCGGCGCAGACGCCAATTCGGCATAAGCCCGTTTGGCGGCGTTGTCCTTCGCGTTAAACCGCACCACGTGCGGCAACAGGATGCCCACCGCTTCGCCATGCACGATGCCGTAACGCGCGGTGAGCGGATTGGCTGCGGCATGGGCCGCGCCCAGCATGCTGTTTTCGATGGCGGTTCCCGCGAGCGCAGCGCCCAGCAACATCCGCCCCCGCGCCTCGATGTCTTTCGGATTGTTCAGGACACGCGGGAAACCGGGCACCGTCAGTTTGAATGACTCGTGCGAGAACATCAGCGACAGATTATTGCGTTTTTTCGTCACCGCCGTTTCCACGGCATGCGCGATGGCGTCGATCCCGGTGTGCGCCGTGACCAGAGGCGGCTGCGAAACGGTCAAGGCGGGATCCAATACGGCGATACGCGCCGCCGCTTTGGGGTCCAGGCACGCCATTTTCTGGTGGGTGCGCTCGTCGGCAATGAGCGCCGCGGACTGGCATTCGCTGCCGGTGCCGGCGGTGGTCGGGATGGCGATGAACGGGAGCATGGGTCTGCCGGCTTTGCTCACGCCCCAGTAATCCTGCACCCGTCCTCCATTGGTCAGGAGAAAATTGCAACCCTTTGCCGTGTCCATGCTGCTTCCACCACCCAGGCCCACGATGGTGTCGATCCCGGCCGACTTCGCGACCGCAAGGCATTGGTCCACGTCGCGCGTCGTCGGGTTCTCCCGGACTTCGTCGAATACGACCACGCCGAGGCCGCACGATTGGAGATTGTGTTCAACGCGGTCCGCGTGACCGGCTGTGACAATACCGGGATCGGTGACCACCAGCACGGTTCGCGCACCCAGTTCGCGGGCCAGTTCACCGACGCTGTCCACGCTGTTCAGACCAAAAAGAATCCGTGTCCGCGGCTGATAATCAAAGGCGGGAAAAAAGGAGACAGCGCCTCGCGGGTTCGGCCGGGCATCTCGCGCGACTCGCTCTTTGGTTTTGCCGGATACTTTGCTCATTCGCTGGGCTCCCGCCTCAGGTTGGCCCGGGCGCAAGTTACCCCACATCAGACGCCAACAGCGCGTGCCCCGTTCAATCCGCAACCGAGATCACGAGCCAGGATTCAGCCACTCGATCACCAGCGGCTCCAGCGGTTGCCCGATAAATGACACCGTTTTGGTGATCGCCGTTACGGCAAGCGACGGAAAGCATTTCCGTCCATTCGTGGCGTTCCAACCTGGCAGCCGGCGCGAAGTCTTCGCGAGCCGGGGTGCGGCAACGGCCTGACCCGGATATTTCTCAGGCCGGCGGAGCCGGAACCCGGTGAAAACGAACAACGAACCTTGAACCTTGAAGGCAAACTCGACGGGCGCACGCGGCTGGCTTCAAAGTATCCTGTCCCGATTCACGACTTCTCAATGGCGCCGGCGCGGCGGTGGAGCAAATCAATAAACGCCCTCCACAATATGTTTCTCCATTGCGCCGAACGGACGGACTTCCGCGACACCGTCCCAGGCGTAAGGCGGGCGCGGTTCGCGGCGGATGGCCTCGTCGCGCTCCAGAAAACGGGGCATGAAAAACTCCTTCGTCAAAGTCGTCAGCTCGACGCGGCCCCAGGCGCCATAATTTACCAACGCCACGGTCTTGCTCGGATTCACGACGCGCAGGACCGCGCGCGGTTGGGGCGCGTAGTAGGCAATGGAGAATTTGTCTTCCGGGCGCAGCGGCACGCTGGCGGCAAGACCCATCAGGGTGTTGCCGTAAGTGGGATAAAAACCGATGCGGCCTTCGAGCACTTCCTCGACGATGAAGCGGACATATTGCGGAGCCATGGTGGTGCCGCCGCAGAACACACCGCGGATTCCCGCGTCGTAGAGATTGATTTTCTCGGCGAGCGCTTCGAGGAGTTTCGGGGTGGTGAAGAGGCCGCGGACCTTGCGGTGCTGCAAGATCGTGACCGCCTGGTCCACCACGTGTTCCATGTAAGCTTTGGCCTGGTCGGATTGTTTGTTGCTGATGACCTTCTTCACCCAGCGCGGGTCGAGATCGACAAAGTAACAGGAGCTGCCGCGGAAATTGGCGAGGTGTTCGATGGCCAGACGCAAACGGCGCGGGCCGGTCGGACCGACCATCAACCACGCTCCGCCCCGGGGAAAGTGTTCGTCGGAGATTTTCCCGGAGAATTCCTCGTAGTCCACCTTGTAATCGTCCCAGCCGATGCGTTGCTTGGGCATGCCGGTGGTGCCGCCGGTCTCAAAAATGTTGAACGGTCGTCCCTTGGATTTCGCCGGCACCCAGACTTCGGGCTGAAGGTCGCGCAGCCATTCATCCTGAAAGTGCGGGAATTTCACCAGGTCGGCGAAGGTCTCGATTTCCTTGCGCGGATCGAAGTTCTTCTTCGCCCAATCGAGCCAGAACGGGCAGCCGGTCTCCGGCGAAAAATGCCACTGGACTATTTCGCGCAGGTGGGCATCGAGAGTTTGCTGCGCGGCTTTGATGGCGGCGGGGTCAACGGACATAGGTGAATTTACGAATTACGATCTACGATCTACGATTTCACTTTATTTTTCCCCGCCCGGTTTGTTCGCGTCCACTTTCGGCCGGTCGCTGCTCGGCGCGTTGCGCGCGGCGTCGTAAATCGCGTAAAGATGGGTGTTGCTGGCGACGTAGATCACGCCGTTGGCGATGATCGGCGTCGAATAGACCGGCGCGCCGAAATTGGATTCGCTCAACACTTTCTTTTCCTTGCTGGCGGCCAGGACCACGAAATCGCCGTCTTCATCGCCGCAATAGACCTTGCCGTCGGCGACGAGCGTCGAACCCCACATGTGCGCCTTCATGTCGTGCGTCCAGTAAAGTTTGCCGGTCTCGGCGTCGAGGCAGTGCACGAACCCGGAGAAATCGCCGACGAACAACAGGCCTGTGTCCGGGTCAATCGATACGGTCGAAATGCTGCGATGAATTTTGTCGTAGCTCCAGATTTTGCCGGACTGCGTGATGTCGCCGGACTTGGTCGCGTCGATGCAGGTGAGGATGCCGACGCCATCCTCGTGTTCGGGGTCCTGGCCGGTGGCGACATAGACGCGGTTCTTGTAAAAGACCGGTGTGGCGATGATCTCGCTATAGCCGTCGGCGGCCGGATATTTAATCGGCTTGCCGTTCCTGACTTTGTATTCCGGCGGATTGCAATCCACCTTCCAGACCGTTTTCAGATAGCTGGCGTCGGCTTCCTTGACCGGCCTGGCATCAAAAGCGTAGCAGAAGCCGTCGCCACCGCCGAAAAACACCTGCCACTTGTCGTTCACCTTGCCGGCCGAGGGCGAGGACCATTGTCCGTGAAAAATCCTTGGCCCGATGCGCGCGTCGTCCTCACCGGCCAATTCGCCGGTCTTTTTATTAAGGGCGATGAAACTGGGTGAGTTGGGTGAGGGCACGTTGACGTGGCTCCAATCCTGGCCATTCGAGGTGCAGGCGTAAACGAGATCATCGACAACGAGCACCGAACAGTTGGACATATTATGCGGGAAGACGCCCAATTCATCCATCATGTTATACACCCAGATGATGTCGGCGTCGTGCGGGCCGATCTTTGCTTTCGGTTTGCCCGGGCCGACGACGTATTGGGCCTCGTCCATGAACGGGCCGTCGTTGCCGTTGGCCATCCCTTCGGTGTCGAGGCAAATGACTTCGCACCGGCTGGTCACCAGGTAAACGCGGTTGCCCTCGACAAAGGGTGAAGAACAGATGCCCATGCCTTCCCAATCATTGACTTTGCCCGAGACCAATTTGGGAACCACCAGTTGCCAGAGAAGCTCGCCGGTCTTTTCGCTGAAACACATCAGAATGCCGCGGTCTCCTGCATGTTGCGGGTCGCGCGGATTTTCATTGTTGGTGCCGATGAGAACTTTTCCGCCCGCGACGACCGAGTTGCCATAGGCCTGGGAACCGAGTTTGGCCACCCATTTCACGTTCTTTGTGGTCTTGATGTCGATCTCCTCGGTGCCGGGTTTCATTTTGCCGGGATCGACGCGGTCGGGCAGACCTTTGGCGGGCGAATACATATTGCGACCCGGATCGGGTCCCCCCCAGCGCGGCCAGTCCTGGGCGCAAAGGGGGAGGGTCGGCAAGAGCCCCAGCAGGCCGGCCAAAAGCTTGATCTTACTCATACTGAGGAGTCCTTTGGATAGGCGACACTCGGTGGCTGTCCAAGCGTCGTTTCCCCTCACCCTGACCCTCTCCCTCGGGGAGAGAGTCCTCCGAACTTTGTGCGCGCATTGCGCCCCTGAATCTGCGAGCGGCCCCCTCACCCCATCCCTCTCCCCCTCCGAGGGGGAGAGGGTGCCCGACTTGTCCGCCGTAGGCTTGGCGAAGGCGGAAGGGCGGGTGAGGTTCATGGGCAGGGAAACGTTGATTTTCTCGGGGTCCAAGCGAGCGGGTTTCGAGTTCATGGGATCGAGTTCAAGAAAAAGATTAGGATTAAGAGGAAGATTAAGAACCGAAGTTAATTCGCCGTGACCAGAATATTGTCGATATAGACGCGCATGTCCTGCGGTGAGAATCCGAACAGGCCGGGACAACCGCTTTGGTGCGCGTGCTTATGGGCCACTTCAAAAGTCCAGGCCGCCGGCTCCGCCTCGGTTTTTGGCCAGGCTTTGGCGCGCACGACGCCCGAGCCGTTTGGCGACTCATCGACTCGCGCCTTCAAATGATACCAGACTTGAGGCGACCAGGTAAACGGCGTATCGAATCGGAACAGCTCCTGATTTGAGTTGATTTCCAGTTTCTGCGCATTGCCTTTGAGGACGATCAAATAACGCTGGTTGATCAGGCCCACGTCGGACATCTTGCGGCGGGTGCCATCGCTCATGACATCGGCCTCGATGGTGTAATGCTTCAAGGCCGGATCGCCCATGAACACGGTTGCGCGCTGGAAGAACCGATTGTCGATCGTCTTGACCAGCGACTTGTTGCCCTCCTTGTCGCGCACGTCAAACTTGAAGCGCGCGCCGATCCAGGGCAGGGGCGGATAGGCAAACGCCGTGGGCGGCTCGACGTTGTTGGTCGTTGTCTCGCTCAATTGGAATGATTCGAAGTCCTGTTTGATCGGCAGGCCGGGCAGGACCCGGCCGCGGAAGGTGCCGCGCAGGTTGCCGAGGGTTGCTTCAAACGCGCCGGCCGAAGGCGCCGGGTCCGCGGCGGCGACCAGTTGTCCCGATTCGTTGAACTCCGCTTTCATCGAAGCCCTCACTCGGGCCGTCGGCGGGATGTAATGGGACCATTTGATTCGTGTCGGGTCTTTGATTTCGTCCACCATCAACCCGTTCGCGTCCAACTCGCGCACGCGGAAGGAAACTTTCTGACCGGGATGCAACAACACTTCCGAAGGAATAATCTGCAACTGCGCGGCCGGGCCGGGCGCAGGCCATTTTTCTTCGGGCGCGTCCTTCGGCAGGCCGGGATTATTTCCCTTTTTGCCGAAGCAATAAAGTTTTTTGCTGGTCTGCACGTAAATCTTGCCGTTGTAAACGGTCGGCACGCCAAAACAACGGCCATCGAGCACGACGTGCGAAAGAATCTGGCCGCCGCCGGCGCCGGGTTTGACGATGTAGAACGCGCCTCTGCCGCCGGATGTTTCCTCGCCGCCTTCCGCCTTCTCGCCCGGCTCGTTCAGGATCGGCACGTACAATTTGCCGTCCGCATAGATGGGGCAGGCGTTGCGCTGTTCGATGCCGAGTTTGAGCTTCCAGAGGATCCGGCCGCTGCCCGCGTCAATAGCGGCGAGATTGCCAACTTCGCTGGTCACATAGACGACGTCCCCCGCCAGAATCGGCGAGCTGGTGGAAGTGCGCAGTTCATTGCTCCACAGTTCGACCTCCGACCGGGGCACCACGACCGGCCCGGCAGCCGCGTTGGTGGGCGTCGCGTGAGGAATTTTCATCGCCACCATCTGGCCGGGCTCGTAAGGCGTGCCGTAAATGGCGATGATCTTGTCGTTGTTATGGACCAGCACGGAGGAATTGATGCCGGCCTTGAACAGCGGGATGCGCCAGATCGGATCGCCCGTGCGCGCGTTCACGCAGACGATGCTGCCATCGCCGGTCGAAGCGTAGAACACGCGCCGGCCATCGAGCCAGGCCAGGACTGGAAGCGAGAATGAATTGTCGGTCGGCCGGTCGCCGGGAGCCGATGCCCAGACCAGGTCGCCCGTCTTCTTGTCGAAGGCGTAAAACCGGTCGCCGCCGGGGCCGTGCGCGCCCCAGTTGGCCGTGATGCCGCGGGTGATGACGAGGTCCTTGTCGATCAAAGGTGACGCCGTTCGCCCGTTCGGAAAGGTCAGCCGCCCGTAAACTTCCATCATCGAGATGTCCCAGAGCGATTTGCCGTCGGCGGTAAACGCCGCCAGGATTCCTTGCGTCCCCTGAATATAGACATTGCCGGTTTCAGGGTCGATCGTCGCGCTCGACGTGGCATAGCGATGATAAATTGTGTCGCTGAGAAAATCGCTGTAACCGTGCTGCCAAATCGGTTTGCCGGTGTCGGCGTCGAAACAGCCGATCACCTCCTGCAACTCCGGGCCGTCGCCGACATAGCCCACGATGTAGAGCTTGCCATTTGCGATGACCGGCGTGGATTGGCCGGGCAGGTCGGCCGTCCATAACGCCTGGTTCACGTCGATCCGGTCCGGCAGACCTTTCTCGTTGGACGTGCCGTTTTGCTTCGGCCCGCGCCAGGCCAGCCAGCCCTGCACCGGCGCGGCGTGCGAGGCGGAAACGGCGGCGAATTGGCAGGCCGCCACCAGGGTTAAAACGCCGACGACAGACGAGTGTGAAGTTTTCATGTGTGCCGGTCGTAAAGTTCAACGTCTGCGCTGAAAAAATAAAACAAATTTCTTTCCTCGACGGCGGCGACTATTCTACACCACTGGAACGTTTGCAACCGTAAATAATACCTATACGTATAATTTTCAAGCCCGCCGTCGCCCTGGGTCATGACCGCCGCTTCCCCACCCCGTCCGGCCGACGCGCTGCCCATCGACGCGCCCGGCCGCCGGCGCCTGCCCATCCTGTTGCGCCACGCCTGGTATGGATTGAACCAGGCCTTTCGCCGCCGCATTGCGCATCTGGGCATCACGCCGGACCAGTTCACCGTCATGCGCACCCTGCTGGAATTTGCGGGCATCACCCAAAGCGAACTGACCGAACAGATGAGCAGCGACCCCAACACCGTGGCGTCCCTGTTGGAGCGGATGGAGAAGTCCGGCTTGCTGGAACGGCGCGCGCACGAAAAAGACCGCCGCGCGCACCGGCTGCATCTGAAGGCCGAAGGCAAACGCAAGTATCAGAAGGCGCGCCAGGTCGCCATCGCCTTGCAGACCGAAGTGCTCGGTGTGTTGCCGGAAAACGAGCGGGAAAAATTTCTCGAACACCTGGCGTTGGCGGCCGACGCCTGCCGCGCCGCGGCGGAAAAGTCTCCCAAGCGCAAAAGATAACTTCGTTGCTTTGGGCGATGGACTTTGTTGCCCTTGGCCTCGGCACGCTAAAGCGTGAACTCCAACTCTCGGTAATCGCCGTCCGGTTGGAGTTCAACCTTCAGGTTGCTCTGCCTTTACGCCGCCGTGGGAATCAACTGCGCGGCGCCATTCTCTTCAATCCAGCACCTTGATTCGCGCATTACGAATCTCCACGTGGCTGCCGCCGCGACTGAGTTCCTGGAACCCGAGGTGGCCTTTGCGCGGGCGGTCCT
>DASPXS010000344.1:0-7899 GCA_035637175.1 Haliangiales bacterium
GCACTCTCCGCTTCACAGGATTTCCTGATGATCGTTTGATCGCCGAAGCCCCGGTATCCGGGCCGAGCTTTGGTTCATAAACCACTCCACAAACAGCGGAATCCCTTCTTCGATCCTGATTTTCGGATCGTAAGCAAGCCGATCCCGAGCCTTGGAAATGTCGGCGAACGTGACCGGCACGTCGCCGGGCTGCGGCGGCTGCCGATCGATGATTGCCTTCCTGCCGAGGTGCGTTTCCAGCAATTCGACGAGGCGGCTCAACGTGACGGTCCGGGATTCGCCCAGATTGAAAATCTCGTAGCCGAATTCCTTTCCGGTGCAGGCAATGACGCCGTCCACGATGTCGGTCACGTAGGTGTAGTCGCGCGCGGCCGAACCGTCGCCGAAAACCGGGATCGGTTTTGCGGCGTTGATGAGCCGGGCGAACTTGTGAATGGCGAGATCGGGCCGCTGGCGCGGACCATAGACAGTGAAGAAACGGAGCATGACGATGTCCATGCCATAAACGTGATGATAGACGTGGCCGAGCGCTTCGCAGGCAAGTTTGCTGGCCGCGTAGGGGGAGATGGCGGAAAAAATCGGGTCGCTTTCCGAGAAAGGAACCTTCGAGTTCACGCCGTAAACCGAAGAGGAGGAGGCGATCGTGACTTTCTTCACACCGGCCAGACGGGCGGCTTCGAGCAGGTTCACCGTGCCTTCGACATTGACGCGCTGGTAGAGGGCGGGTTCGAGCAGGCTGGGTCGAACCCCGGCGCGGGCCGCCAGATGAATGATCTGGTCGAACCGCGCGCTGCGAAACAATTCGTCGAGACCGGCGCGGTCGTTCAGGTCGCGGGGAACGAAGGTCAACGGTCCGGCGAGAGCCCTCAGGTCGCGGAGATTGGCCTGTTTGATTTTCGGGTCGTAAGAGTCGTTCAGATCATCGAGAATCCAGACCGCATGACCGTCCCGCAGCAGCCGTTCGCAGACGTGGCTGCCGATGAAACCGGCGCCGCCGGTGACGAGAAAATTCATGCCGGGATGATGAAGTTCCGTGTTGCGGGTTCAAAGTTCAAAGTTCCGCCCCCGGCGCGGTCCCCTGGATTGAAGCCTGTTTACTTTCGTTTGGGATAGACTACACCACCTGGCAGTTCTGCGGTTGGTTCCCCCTCACCCCGACCCTCCCTCGGCGAGAGGGAACGGTATCCGAAGATTCGTGTTGTTCCACGCCTGTGGGGCAAACCCCGCGCAGGGATCTTCCAAAAATCGGAGTGCGATTCACCCTCTCCCTTGGGGAGAGGGCCGGGGTGAGGGGAAAGATAATGTCGTCTATCCTGCAGTCCTATCTGCAAAATTCACGGCAACGGTAAATTCTCCCGCACAAGGCGTGAATCCGACGCATCCGAGCTCTAATCCTGGAACACGCCTTTGGAACCGCGAAATACGCGAACCACGCGAAATACGGATTGGATTAAAACGAGTATTCACCCTGTGGGAGGACACTTTCTTTGGATTCAAGTTCTTCGCAGTCCGCGTATTCTGCGTATTCGGCGGTTTGAACTTCCGGTGTGACTGAATCCAGCGAACCTTGCGGCAAAGCGGTCCACCAACGTAGCTCGGTATTTCACTCGTGCGCTATGTGGACTTCAAAAATCGTCGTTGTATGAATAAAGAGGCTGCAGCTTCTCGGAGCGAAGATAAACGTAATGGGGGCCAGCCCTGCCGGGTCCAGGGCGGAGCCCTGGTCGCCGGAGGCGCTTCGAATGAAGAGTGCATGTAAAGTGCGGAATGAACGCCAGAGCTTCCGGGCTGAAGGTGTTGTGGCCCAGTCCGGCCCGGTCCAATTGGCCGAGGATGAAGGTTTGGAGAGTTTCGGGAGCCAAGCGCGGCAGCACCACCGAATAGGTGACGCGGGAACGGATTTCCTCGTTGATGGACAGAGCCAGTGATTGTAACAGCGGCGGCCGGCCAATGAGGACCAGGTTGTGGGAGTGGAACAGCGTGAATGGCAATGACTTTTTGGCGGCGATCGTTTATGAACGCAGAACCATCATGAACTTGATTGCCTTCCGATGTCTGATGTCAGGCGCGCTGATCTTTGCCGCGGCAATGTCATCCTCCTCCGCGGCTATTCGGCAGATTTCCACCGTTGCCGGGACCGGCGCACCCGGTGACTCGGGCGAGGGCCGCGCTGCGACCGAGGCGCAACTGAACAATCCCTACGGCATTACGCGCGGGCCGGATGGCGGGCTTTACATCTGCGACATGCAGAACCATCGGGTCCGGAAAGTTTCCCGCGATGGGATTATCACGACGGTCGCCGGGACCGGGAAACGCGGTTACTCGGGCGACGGCGGCCCGGCGTTGCAGGCGGAATTGAACGAGCCGTATGAGGTCCGGTTCGACAAAGCCGGGAACATGTTCTTCGTCGAAATGCGCAATGCCATCGTTCGCCGTGTGGATGCGAGAACCAGAGTTATTTCGACGATCGCCGGCAGCGGCACGGAAGGGTTTTCCGGGGACGGAGGCCCGGCGATGCGAGCCGAACTGCGCCAACCGCACAGCATTCAATTCGACATGCGAGGGGATCTTTACATTTGCGACATTGGCAACCATCGCATTCGCCGGGTGGACTTGAAGACCGGCATCATTTCGACGTTCGCCGGGACCGGCGAAAGGCTGGCCACACCTGACGGCGTGAAGTTTGCCAACGCGTCGTTGAACGGGCCTCGGGCGATTGATTTTGACAAAGATGGCAACCTCTGGCTTGCCCTGCGGGAGGGGAACGCGATTTACCGGCTCGGCCTGAAGACGGGCACGATTCATCACGTTGGCGGGACGGGTAAAAGCGCGTTTGCCGGCAATGGTGGTCCGGCAAAGGAAGCAATGCTGTCAGGGCCGAAAGGGATCAGCGTCGCGCCGGACGGGAACGTCTATTTCACCGACACCGAAAGTCACAGCATCCGCATGGTCAACGTTCACCAGGGAACGATTGAACTGGTCGGAGGCACGGGCGAGCGCGGCGATGGTCCGGACGGTGATCCGTTGAAGTGCAAACTGGCCCGGCCGCATGGCATTTTTGTCGATACAGACGGGACGATTTTTATCGGCGACAGTGAGAATCATCGGGTGCGAATGATTCGGTGATTACTCGATCGGCTTTTGCATCTGGGCCTGGAGAGCGGCAGTGATGCGGTCGTCGGTCTCCTGCAAGTGCGCGTTCGAGGTGGAGTCGGTGATCTTCCCGGCGCTCAGCACGTCGTGAATCTTGGTTTGGAGCGATGCCAGGCTCGCCCGCGCCAGCGTCGTCGCGTCCTCGGGAGCGGCCGACGGTCCCGGGCGGAGTGTCAAGCGGATGAGTTGCTTCAGATACTCGCGTTGCAGGTTGCGGCGGAGGCTGGCGATTTTGGCGCCGCCGCCGTCCAATTCCGACCAGATTGAGCGGTCCAATCCGCTGAACAGATCGGCCATGGTGAACGCGGTTTCATTCGAGGCGAAGCGAAGCTCGTTGTCCTGCATCCGCGCCAGCGTGACGGGATTGAACAAGCGGCCGAGCACCGCCCTTTGCAGGTTCAGGACTGTGTCGTGCCAGGGAAAGTCGATGCGCGGGGTGTTGAACAAACCGTCGATGCCGTCCAGTGACGGCAGCCGTTCGATGGCGAGCTTGTTGAGCAGGGAAGCGGGCAACTCGAAGTTGCCTTCCTTGAAGGCGTAATTGCGGAGCAGCTCGAGCGCCTCGCGCTGCTTGTCGGCGGGCACCGGTTCGAACGGCAACCGTCCATTCGGGTCGCCCACGTGATCGCGATGATGGTAAATGCCGCCGATGAATTTCGACGAGGTGAGCAGTCCGCCATTGTATTCGCCCAACCCGCGGCCCAGCGCGCGACGGAGGACCTGATACCCCTCGCCGGGTTTGGCCAGTTTGGATTCCATCGAATGCCAAAGCTCGTTGACGATTCCAAACCGCTTGCGAAAGTAGGCCAGCGGATCGGACGACGCGTCGAACTGATTGACCAGGGGATCAATGGCGCTGGCGGAAAAAGTGCCGAGCGCGTCCTCATCCGTGGAGTAGGGCAGCATCGGATCTGCGGCGCGCGAAGCCATTTTTGCCAGTTCCGCCTTTTCGTCGCCGGCGATCGGACGGTAAGCGTATTCAATGGCCCAGTAATCATAAGGCCCGAGGGTCACGGGAACAAAGTCGCCCTGCTTCTCACCTTTGGCGGCGATGATGATGGGGTTGTAGTCCATCACCGAGGCGGACTGGCCGATGGTTCCGGTTTTGGCCACGTCATTCAACTCGTCCGGTTTTAAAATCGTGCTGGCGCGGAAATTGTGCCGGAGCCCGAGCGTGTGGCCGACCTCGTGGGCGGTGACTTCGATGATGAACTGGCGCATCAATTTCTCTTCCACGGCCGGCGACCAGGCGCCACGGGTCTCCAGGACGTTGATGCCAAATGCGGCCTGTTGCGCGAGGCCGTCGGCGTAATCACAGGTGCCCGCGTTGTCATGGCCCCACCAGGCGGGCATGGGCAAGCGCGTCGTTTGCGGTGGTGGAAACACGGGCGCGACGAATTCCTCGCCGGAACGGCGCACCGACCGGATAATGCCTTCGCTGAAACCGATGTCGGCATCGTAAATCTGGCCGGTGAACGGATTGGCCCGGGACGGGCCGATGGCGAACGTTGCACCGACGCCGGCGAACCAGCGAATGGTGTTGTAACGGGTGTCGGCCGGGTCCCAATTCGCGTCGTCCGGCATCTGCTTGACGACGATGGCGTTCTGAAAGCCGATTTTTTCGAACGCCTTGTTCCAGAGCAGGACACCTTCCTTCATCCAGTCGCGGTATTCGACCGGGATCGTGTTTTCGAGCCAGAAAACGATCGGTTGTTTCGGCGGCGAAAGGGGCGCGTTGGGATCGGACTTTTCCAGTTGCCAGCGATGGATGAGACGCACGTAGGGCGAGGCCGGGTGGTCGGAAGTGAAGTCCTCCTGCACGTTCAGAAAATAACCGACGCGATCGTCCGCCAGGCGCGTCTGGTAACCGGTCTCCTTGAGGCTTGAAAGCTCGTATTTGACGACGATGGGAATGCTGCGCGCGTCGGGCAGGGTGGCGGAGGCCGTTTTGGGATTGGCCGAGGTGTAATGGAGCCACACTTCCAGCATCACGTTTTCGGGAAACGGTTTGACCGAGGCGACGCTGCTGTTGTTCTTGTCGAATCCGTATTCGCTCGGTTTGTAGATTTCTTTGAGAGCGTTGGCGAATCCGGGCAGGTCGCCCACCAGGAGGTCGGAAATGTCGATCAGCAAACTTTTCCGTTCCAGGTGCGGCTTGGATTTCACCCGGGCGGAAGCGAGGATGCCATTGGGGAAGGACCGGGCCGTGGCGCGCGCGGCGGGCGTTCCGGCTTGCGCGGTGAACGTTGGATTTTGGATGATCCACTGAATATTCTTGCCGACTTTGCGGAATTGGAACGGAAAACTGCCGCCCATCTGCGACGCGTAGAGGCCGCGTTCGCCCACGGATTGATCGACCGTGGCGGCGAAGAGGAACGTTTTGTCGAGCTGTTCCGGGAGGATTTCCATCAGGATGCGATTGTCCTCGGCCTTGCGATAGAAGGTGAACAGACCCTTGAGCACCTCCATGTCTTTAACGATCTCATCGAACGGCTTATCTTCGTCGCCTTTGGACGCTTCCGGTTTTTTCTCCGCCGGTTTGGCGGCGGAGTTGGATCGGGGCTTTGATTTGAGTTGTTCACCTCCTTTTTGGGCTGCCAGTTCAGGAGGCGAGGCGAGACCCGCCATGAGCAGCAGGGTCAACATTGTCAGCTTGGTTTGGTTCATAGCGTTGCGAAAGGTTGAAGATGCCTGGTCCGCCTTCCCGGAGCGTGGACCGGCGTATGAATCGTCCAAGAGTCAGCCCTTCACGCCGGGAAATCACGCGCATGGTAAAGCTTTTCCGCGGCCTTGTCCACAACTTTGGCCGGAAGCAATCAAGGGACTCAAGGGACGGCACCGCTACTCTTCGTTGATCGCCGTTAAGGACGGGTCAATCAAAGACCTGGCTGAGCGCAGATCGATGGTTTCGACGCACGGCTCCGGGTCTAGGCCATAACCTGCGTGATGACCTCTCCGCCGTTGATGGTGGGGCGTTCGTCGCGGCCGTTATGCAGGAAGGTCAGGTGCTCGTGCTCCATGCCAAGCAGAGCGAGAATTGTGGCGTGAATGTCGTGGACGTGAGCTTTGCCTTCCACGGCCCGCAAACCGATTTCGTCCGTGGCGCCGTAAACGGTGCCGCCCTTGACGCCGCCGCCCGCCATCCAGATCGTGAAACCCCAGGGATTATGGTCGCGCCCCTTGCCTTTCTCATTGAACGGCGTCCGGCCGAATTCGCCGCCCCAGACCAGCAGCGTTTGGTCCAGCAGCCCGCGCGCTTTCAGGTCGGTCAGCAAAGCGGCAATCGGTTTGTCCGACGCTTTGCAGTGTTTGGAATGGTTCTCCTCGACGTCCACGTGCGCGTCCCACCCGCTGTTGCTCCCGCAGTAAAGTTGCACAAAACGCACGCCGCGTTCCACCAACCGGCGCGCCAGCAGGCAGAGCGCGCCGAACCGGCGGGTCGGAGGCTCGTCGAGGCCGTAAAGTTTGGTCGTCAACTCGGATTCCCCGGACAAGTCCACGGCTTCGGGGGCGGCCGCCTGCATGCGATACGCCAGCTCGTAAGAGTTCAGCCGCGCGGCCAGTTCGGTATCTTCGGATTTGTCGGCGGCGAAATGCCGGTTCAACTCCGCGAGCAAATCGAGTTTGTTGCGCTGCTGCTTTTCGCCAATCGTTCGCGGCGGTGTGAGATGGAAAATCGGCGTGCCATCGGTGCGGAACTGCGTGCCTTCAAAGGTCGCCGGCAGAAAACCGGCGCTCCAGTTCTTCGGCCCGCCGACCGGTTCCGCGCCGTCGGCCATGACGACGAAAGTGGGGAGGTTTTCGTTCGCGGTGCCCAGCCCGTAAGTCGTCCACGCGCCGAGCGACGGCCGGCCCGCGAGGATGTCGCCGGTGTTCATCTGGCAGACCGAACCGACGTGATTCAATCCGTCGGCCTGGCAGGAGCGGATGACGGCCATCTCGTCCACGTGCCGGGCGATATTGGGCAGCCAGTCGGAAACCCAGATGCCGCTCTCGCCGTATTGCTTGAACGTGCGTTTGCTCGGCATCAACGAATTGTTGGCCGTGCCCATCGCGGTGATGACTTTTCCGAACGACTCCGGCATCGGTTGGCCGGCGAGTTTATCGAGGGCCGGTTTGGGATCGAACAGATCGAGATGGCTGGGCCCGCCTTCCATGAAGAGCCAGATGACCGATTTCGCCCGCGCCGGCAGATGCGGCGGTCGCGGCGAGAGCGGATTCAACGGGTCAATTTTGATGTTCGAAGCGCGGGCGAGGAGGCCGTCGAGGCCGAGCAGGTGACCGAACGCCAGCGCGCCGAAGCCGCAGCCACATTGGGAGAGGAATTCGCGGCGGGAGGTGGCGGGGAGGATGTGGGGTTGCTTCTGAATCATCGCCGAAATATTTTTTCCACCGGAATTCTGAGGCCGGGAAGCAAAGGAGACTCGAGTTGCTGCTCCTCTCCGAGCGTGGCCGCGGGTACGTCTGCGGACTCGGTCAGGCGGTAAACCTGGATTTGCCGCAAAAGCGGGTCAATGATCCAGAGTTCTTTGACGCCAGTTCGCGCATAAACTTCCCGTTTAATACCCTTGTCAAATCGCGCTGTTCTTGGCGACAGGATTTCCGCCACCAGGTCTGGAGCGCCCTCCGCGCCTTGTTCGGTGAGGATCGATTTCCGCGCGTTGGAAACAAAATAGAAGTCAGGCTGGTAAACGTTGAGATCCGTCAGGCACACATCGGAAGGAGCAATCGCAACCTTGCCCAAGG
>DASPXS010000345.1:0-12591 GCA_035637175.1 Haliangiales bacterium
TCACGCAAAGGTCACCTTCGTCGTCGTCGCTTTTTCGTCCCAACCGCGTGTGGGTTCGGCGGTGACGGAGGAAATGTCTTTGTTCGAGATCTGGCGTCCGCGTGTCTTCGGGCTTTTGACTTCGATTTGCGACGGGTCGCAGGTTTGCTGGCTGATTTTCTGGCGCGGAGCGGGCTTGTAACGGACATAGAGAATCTTCGGCGTGTCGGGGGCGAGGAACAGGATGCGCGATTTCTCCGGGATGCAGAGATACGCCTTGTTCAGGATTGTGCCGCCGAACTTGAATCGTTTGAGGTAGTTCGCCTTGCGGTCGGTGTAGGCGCACGTGAATACGCGCTCGCGATCGGGCAGCCCGCAGTAGCACAGGTCCGGCCCAACGAACATTTTTTCCGGTAACTCGGTGACTTTATAGTGACCGTCCTTGAACATGAGGATGAGCTTGTCGAACTTTGTGCACTCGACGTTGAACTCCTCGCCGGAAACCTTGTAGCCGACATAACCGCTTTCGCGGTCGTAGGCGACCTTGAACGCCTTGAAGGCGGCCTCCTTCGCGTCCACTTCGTCGTAGCGGCTCGACCGGGTCAGGCGGGGATAGAGGGGCGCGTATTTTTCCAGCAGCCCTTCGAGGCGGCCGATGACGTATTGGGTAAGGTTCTTGAGGTTCTTCCGGGTCGCGGCCAGGTCGGACTTCACCTGCTCCATTTCTTCGCGGTGTTTGTTGATATCAAACAGTGAAATGCGACGAATGCGCACGGCGAGCAACCGCTCGACATCGGCATCGGTCAACTCGCGCAACAGTTGCCGCCGGAACGGCTTGAAACCGTTGCGCACCGCGGCCACGACTGCCTCGTTGGTTTTGCACTGCTCGATCTTCTTGTAAATCCGTTCCTCGATGAAGATGCTTTCCAGCGTGCGAAAGTGCAGTTCGTCTTCGAGCTTCCTTTCCCTGAGTTGAAGTTCCCGCTTCAGCGTGTCCACGAGTTGCGCGGTGTTCTCCCGCAACACTTCGCTGACGGTCATCTCGACCGGCCGATTGTTCCTGATGACGACGATGCGGCTGGCGATGGTGGCTTCGCAGTCCGTGAAGGCGTAAAGCGCGTCCACGAGCTGCGCGGCGCTGACGCCGCCCGGCGCTTTGATCTCGATTTCGACTTCTTCGGACGTGAAATCGTTGACGCTCTTCACCTTGATCTTGCCCTTGCGCGCGGCGTCTTCGATGGAGGCCATGAGCGAGTCGGTCGTGGTGGTCGGCGGGATTTCTTTGATGACAACCGTGGTCTCGTCCCTGGTTTTGATCTTCGCGCGCACTTTTATGGCGCCGGCGCCGTCCTTGTATTCCCGGGCGTCCATCAGGCCGCCGGTCGGAAAATCGGGCAGCAGTTTGAACGGTTGTTTCTTCAGAATGGCGATCTGGGCCTGGAGAAGTTCGGGAAAATTATGCGGCAGAATCTTGCAGGACATGCCGACCGCGATGCCCTCGGTGCCAAGCATGAGCAACAGCGGCAACTTGGACGGGAGTGCGACCGGTTCTTTGTTGCGTCCGTCATAGCTCGGCACGAATTCGGTGAGGTCATCGTTGAAGATTTCGGTGCGCGCCAGTTCGGTGAGCCGGCACTCGATATAGCGGGGCGCGGCGGGCGGGTCGCCGGTGAAGAGGTTGCCAAAATTGCCCTGGCCCTCGATGAGATAGCGTTTGTTGACCAGCACCACCAGGGCGTCGGAAATCGCCGCCTCGCCGTGCGGATGGTATTGCGCGCAATGGCCGGAGATCGTCGCCACTTTGATAAATCGCCCGTCGTCCTTCTCGTGCAGCGACCACAGGATGCGCCGTTGCACCGGCTTCAGGCCGTCGGCCAGATTCGGAATGGCGCGGTCCCGGATGACGTAGGAGGCGTACTGAAGAAAGCTGGTATCCACGCGACGATGCAACGGCAGTTCGATTTTCGTCGGTTTGCCGTTGCGTGGTTTCGCCGGCGCCGCCTTCGTCTCGGCGATCACTTCGTTTTTTTTCGCTGCGCTCATGTGGTCGCGCAATTCTCGCCAATGCGGTCGCGAGGTCAAGGAATTGAACGTCGCGCGTCGGCGGCAGGTTCGACTCAAGGCAGCAGAATGATATCATGGTCGATATTGATTTCAGCAACCAGACGAGCGATAGCCCGGTGAGCCTGGCGGTTGAATCTCTGTGAGATTTCAACGATGGTTCTGTCTATTGATTGGAAGCAAAGGTATGAAAAAGCGAAGCGTCTGGTTCATCCTTGCCATGACGTTCGCCCAAGCCCACGAAGCACGGGCGGGGATGACGGTCTATGATCTGAACGACATCGTCCGGCTGAGATTGGAGGAGGTCTCATTCTTTGCCGCATTGTTGCTTGTTTGCGGATTGGGCATTCGACTTTTGTGGAACTACGTTGCCAGGGATTTTCCGAATTGGCCTCGCCTGACTTATCCGAAGGCGCTCTGCCTGACTGCATTGCTGAGTTTGCTGATGCTGCTGGTGCTTTCGATGATTTCCGGGGCTCGCGAGCTGCTGACGCCCGGCGCCTGGCGTCGGCAAGGCAGCGAGTATCGTTTGAACGATGCCGCCAGCGAACCGATGCGCCGGCAGAGCTTGGAGGCTTTACGTGCCGCCTTGAACACCTATGCTCAAAGTCACGGCGGTCTTTTCCCATCTCATGATTTTGTGTCTGAAATTCCGGAAAAAATCTGGCAGGCGCCGGACACCGTCGGCACGCATTACGTTTACATAGGCGGCTTGACAACCCGCGCGACCACGAACCTTCTGGCGTGCGAGCCTGTAAACTTCGGTGATCAGCGTTTCGCGCTTTTCGTCAGCGGAGAAATCACGAAACTGGCCTCCAGCGAGATCAGCCGGACACTCGGCATCCAGGAGCGACGATGATTAGAAAAGTCGTGATCGGGGTGGTCTTGCTGATTTTTTTCGTAATCTTTTTGCCGTTTCTCTCGCCATTGCTCACGCAGCTCGTCTTCCGGCTTCCTTTCGGCTGGATTGCTTTTCTTGGGCGGGTATTGCCCAAAGTCACCGTGAATTGGAGCGGCATAGGCATGGTCGTCGCCTCTTCGACACTGATTGTAGTCGGGATGCAATGGTTTTGCAGTTGGGTTTACGAACAGGTCACACGTGCGAAGCACCAGGGGGAAGCGAGGCACCACTGGTCGTGGCGGTGGACCTTTTCGCTCTATGTTGGACTATGGCTGTTGTTTTTCGCAATCATGGGCGCCGTGGGCATTGCTCATCAGATCGGCTGGCTTTTGGTCTCCAAGGAGCCGGTCTATGTCGCGAGAGAATCCTTCCTCATCAACTTGAAGCAGGCAGGGTTGAGTCTGGCCATCGCGGGTGCAGACGAAGACTGGGACCTGGCAAAGACGCGAGCCTGGTTTGCCGGAGAGCAGACTCCCTTTATCGGTGAGAGCAGAAACCTCATCGAAATCTTCGATTTGCTGCTCTTTGAAGGCGGAGACGGAAAGATCGCCGCCGCAGTGCTGTTCTATCGGGATTCCAAAAAACGCGCTCGGTCCGGGCTTGCTGTGATCGAAGTCACCACAAACGCTGCATTCCCCGAAATCAAATTTGAACGCGAAAGCGCGTTGCCGGAGATTTTGGCGCGATACAAAAAGCGTCCCAAAGGAAACAGCGAGTAATCTCTCCTCCCTGGTTTAAGACGCTGTACGCTGGCCATGCCGCTGGAACTTCGCCCCATACGCCCCATCCACTCCATCCTCGAACGGCACCAGGTCGCGTTCGCTTTCCATTGTGAATTCGGTGTGTGTCGCCAAAAATTCCTTGACGACTTCGTTGTTCTCCTCCGGCTCCAGACTGCACGTGCTATAAACCAGCACGCCGCCCGGTTTGGTTTGGCCTGCGGCGACGTGCAGCAGTTCCAACTGAACGGAGTGGAGCCGTTCGATTTCCCCGGGTCGAATGCGCCAGCGCAGGTCCACGCGGCGGCGCATCACGCCGGTGTTGGAGCAGGGAGCGTCCACCAGCACGCGTTCGAATTGCCCAGCGGGGAGCGCGGTGAACGGAATCGGATCAGCTTGTTTCCCCTCATCGTGACCCGAGGGCATGGCGTCGGGGTCGGAACCACTGTGCTCGCGTCCTGGCCCCGTGAACCCAGCCCCGACCCCTCCCGGGAGCGGAACGGTGAGGGTGCGAACGAACGTGCGCCCCCCTCCGGCGGGTCGGGGTCCGGTCGGATCAGAGGCACTGCGGGACGGATCCCTGTCTCCCACGCGAATTACCGCCGGCTCCACGCAGGTGACGCCGAGCCGCAGGCAGTTTTCGCGCAACATTTTCAGGCGAGACCCGTCCCGGTCGCACGCCACGACCCGGCCGCGGTCCTGCATGCGTTGAGCGATGTAAGCGGTCTTGCCGCCGGGCGCGGCGCAGAGGTCAAGGACCGTTTCGCCGGGGCGCGGGTCAAGTTGGCGGACGGCGAGCAGGGTGCTCGGGTCCTGCACATAGAAAAGCCCTTGTTGAAAACTGGGAAGACCGGAGAGCGGCGGATGCGACTTCAATTCAAAGACGAGATTTTCCTCCAGCCAATCGCGCCGGAGAAAATCGTATTCGACTCCCTCGGCGCGCCATTGTTCGACCAGCGGGCCGGCGTCGGTCCGGAGCGTATTGACGCGGGCGAATGTCTTGGGAGGGGTGTTGTTCCATTCGAGCAGTTGACACAGCCTGTTGGCGCCCCAGCGTTTTTGCCAGCGGTCGCAGAGCCAGTCGGGATGGGAGTGGCCGAGGCCGGGCTGGGTCACCTTCAATTCGGCGAGCTGTTGTTTTATCTGCTCGCGTTCGCGGGCGCAGGCGCGCAGGATGGCGTTGAGGAAACCGGCTTGCGGACCGAGCCCGAGTCGTTTGGCCAGTTCCACCGTCTCATGCACGGCCGCGTGATCGGGAATGCGGTCCAGCCAGAACATCTGGTAGAGCCCGAGGCGAAGCAGGATCTGCAGCGCCGTTTTTTGGGTGCGGCCTTCCGTTTTGCGCGCGATGAGCCAGTCGAGGGTTCTTTGCCAGCGCACGGCGCCATAGACGAGTTCCTGGCACAGGCCGCGATCGGCGGGAGCGAGGTCGGGCAACCCGGCTTCCAGCAGGTTTTCGACGTAATCCGCCGCCTTCTCCTGTTGCTGCAGGATGCGCGCGGCAATTTCTCTTGGTTTTTGGGCACGCACTGCCTAATAATGACAATCGTTTCGTTGCGGGCGAGTTTTTTGAAGATTTATGAAAGAAGAGTTAGAGAAATTGGTCGCCGCCGGGAAGATCAGCCGTCAACACGTCGAGCCCTTGCTGCAACTGGTCCAAAGCGGCTTCGCCATGCACCGAAGCTGGGGCTTCGGCAAGATCAAGGCGGTGGACACGGTCTTTGCGCGGCTAACCATTGATTTCCAGAACAAACCGGGGCATTCGATGGACCTGGGGTTTGCGGCCGAATCGCTCAAACCCATACCGAGCGACCATGTGCTGGCGCGCAAGGCGTCGGATATCCAGTCGCTGCGCCAGATGGCGGCGTTGCATCATCTCGACCTCATCAAGTTGGTCCTCCAGAGCTCTGGCGGCAAGGCCGCGCTGGAACAGATCCAACAGGTGCTGGTGCCCGACATTATCGCGGACGACTGGAAGAAATGGTGGGAGGTGGCCAAACACGAACTGAAGAAGGACGGTCATTTCCTGGTGCCCGCGAAAAAATCCGACCCGATTGTTTATCAGACGAAGGAGATTTCACTGCGGGAACGGTTGATGGGCGAGTTCCGCGCGGCCAAAGGGTTGAAAGCGCGGCTCGGTGTCGCCAACGAACTGTTGAAAAACCTGTCCGATCTGACCGACAAAAACACGGCGGTCGCCGAAGCGATCAACATGTTGAACACGGAAATCGTCAGCCACCAGCGCACGCAGCCGGCGCTGGCGCTCGAAGCGATTTTTGTCCGCGACGAACTGCGCGCGGCCGTCGGCGCGGCCGCCGCCGCCGAAGGCGAGCTGGCGCCCGCCGCCATCTGGTCGCAAAACCTGAAACTGGGCCAGTTGCTGGAGCAGATGCCGTCGGCCAAGCACAAACAGGCGTTGCAGTCGTTCAAGGAGTCCAGTTCGGAACATTGGCATGAAGCGCTGCTGGGCATCGTCAACACCGTTTCGGCCAAACTCTGCACCGAATTCGCCCATCTGCTCATTCACGAAGGCAAACTGGAACAGCTCAAGGAGATGCTCGCCCGCGTCATCAGCCAGCATACCGCCAGCAGCGAGTTGCTGCTCTGGCTGGCCAAGGAACGCTCCGACGCCTTCGCCGACATTCTCGGCCCGGAAGTCTTTCGCGCGATGCTCACGGCGATGGAACGCGACCAGTTCAACGAGAAAAAATCCAACAAACTGCGCGACTATATTCTCGACGACCAGGAATTGATCGTGGAATTGATCGAGTCGGCCGACCTCGAAGTCATCAAGGACCTCACCCGCGCGCTGCAATTGTCCCCCTGCTTCGACGACATGGACAAACGCTCGCTGCTGGCGCGCATCGTCAAGAGTTATCCGGCCGCGCAGGCGCTCATCTCCGGCGAGCAGAGCAAACAGGACGCGACGCTGGTGGTTTCCTGGGAAAGCCTCGAGCGACGCAAGGCCGAATACGACGAACTGGTGCACAAGAAAATCCCCGCCAACTCGAAGGAGATCGCCGTGGCGCGCAGTTACGGCGACCTGCGCGAAAACCACGAATACAAATCGGCCAAGGAGATGCAAAAGCTGCTCATGCGCCGCAAGGGCGAGCTGGAGACGCAACTGGTTCGCGCGCGCGGCACCGACTTTTCCAGCGCGTCCATCGAGGTGGTCGGCATTGGCACGCGCGTCACGGTGACCGAGTTGGGCACGAAGCACGCCGAGACGTTCACCATCCTGGGCGCTTGGGATTCCGAGCCGGACAAGGGCATCGTCACCTACCTCACGCCTCTGGCCCAGTCGCTGCTCAACCGCAAAGTGGGCGAGGAAGTGGAGTTCGAGTTGGACGGGGCCAAGAAACATTTTCGCATCGAGGCAATCGAGGCCTACGCGCCCGCGCAGCCTGACGTCGCAAAGCCAGCCCAGGCGGCGCCAGGCCAATAGCGCGTTCAAGAATGGGGCGAGGACGGCCTCGTCCCCGCATTTTGTCGACCGCAAGCAGTTTGGCGGGGACGAGTCGTTCCCGCCGTTCCCGCCCCTGATTGCTCACTTTCTTGAACGCGCCCTGCGGCTCAGCCCATCCTTCGGCAAGTTCCGTCATTGCCAAAGCGGTGTTCCTTGTTAGGATGCGGTCACCGTTGAGGCGAGTCCTCCGGTTGAGTCAATGGCCGAATACAAAGTCCAGTTTGAGGTCTTCGAAGGCCCGCTCGACCTGCTCCTTTATCTCGTGAAAAAGGACGAGGTGGACATTTACGAGGTGAACCTGACCCGGATTGCCACGCAGTTCATCGAATACATCGAGTTGATGCGCGAGCTCGATCTCCAAGTCGCGGGCGAGTTTCTGGTGATGGCCTCGACGCTCATGTATATCAAAAGCCGCGAGCTGCTGCCGGTGGACCAGCAGGTGCAGGCCGAGGGCGACGAGGAGGAGGAAGACCCGCGCTGGGAGCTGATCCGCCAGCTCGTCGAATACAAGAAGTTCAAAGACGCCGCCGTCCGGCTGCAGGAGCGTGAAGCGGAACAGGAAAATGTCTTCCCCCGCCTGCCGGGCAAACTGCAGTTCGAGCCGGCGAGCCCGCCGCCGCGCCCGGACGTCTCGCTGTTCGACCTCCTCAACGCCGTCAGCAATGTCCTCAAACGTTTTCAGCAGAAAGAGAGCGGGCGCGACGTTTTCGAGGACAAATGGACGGTCAGCCAAAAGATCGAACTGCTCCGGCAGACCATCGCCGGCAAACCGGCGCTGAAGTTTTCCGAATTGTTCGAGCAGACCACCAGCCGCAGTGAAGTCGTGGTGACGTTTCTGGCGTTGCTCGAATTGATACGGCTGAAACAGGTCGTCGTTTGCCAGCCGGCGCCGTTCAGCGAAATTGAAATCCGCCGCGCGCCGACGGCGATCGCTGCGCCGGCAACGTCGCCGGAATCGGCCGCGCCCGTTGCCAACTCCACGTCCGGGACCTCCGATCTGCATACGTAGGCAATCCAACCGTGCCGCATGGAACTGAAATTCATTCTTGAGGCCATCCTTTTTTCCGCGCAAAAACCGCTCAGCCCGGCCGAACTGCGCGAGGTGCTCGTGGACGCTGCCGAGCACGCCGAGGAGGACACCGCGCGGGCGTTCAAAAAGGTGAAGCTCGACGACGTGAACGCCGCGCTCGAACAACTGGCGCAGGAACACGCCGCCGCGGCCCGCAGTTATCGGCTCGTCTGCGTCGCCGGCTCGTGGCAGTTCGTGAGCCAGTCGGAATACGCGCCCTGGCTGAAGGCGCTGGTCGGCGAAAAAATGCGCCCGCCCCGTTTGTCGCAACCGGCGCTCGAGACGCTGGCGATCATTGCTTATCGGCAGCCGCTGACGCGCGCCGAGATCGAGCAGATTCGCGGCGTGTCGGTCGATGGCGTGATGCAGACCTTGCTCGAACGCGGTTTGATCGAGCAGATCGGACGCGCCGAGGTGATCGGGCGTCCGATGACCTACGGCACGGCGCCGTTGTTCCTGGAATACTTCGGTTTGCGCAGGCTGGAGGATCTGCCCGCCGCCGATGAGCTGCGCCGCATCCCGATGCAGAAACCGGAATCATTGTTGACGGTTGAACCCGGGCTGGCCACTGCCCCGCCGGATCGATTGAAGGAAGCCGGGGGAACGCAACCCGGGGAAAGCGGCTCGCCCGCCTCGCCATCCAACGGGACGACTTCGGCGGATGACGGCGCCGTGAACGCGTCCTGACCAGGGTACTGATTTGAGCGTGCATTCTTCTTCCGCCTTTAAAATGAACATCCCCGAGCACCGCAAGGCGATCGACAAGCTGGATGCGAAGATCATCAAACTGCTCAACGAACGGACGCAGCACGTTCTGGAAATCGGCGCCATCAAGCTGAAGGCGGGCGAGGAGGTTTACGCGCCGCACCGCGAATTGTCCGTGCTGCAGCGCATCTGCCGATTGAACAAAGGACCGATCGCAAATGAATCGTTGCGCGCGATCTATCGTGAGATCATGTCCAGCGCGCTGTCGTTGCAGAAGACGATGCGGATCGCCTATCTGGGGCCGGAGGCGACGTTCACGCATCAGGCGGCCATCCGGCGCTTCGGCTCCAGCCTGCGTTACTGCCCGCACAAGACCATCACCGACGTGTTCAATGAGGTCAGCAAAAACCGCGCGGACTATGGCGTGGTGCCGATCGAGAATTCCACCGAAGGCGTCGTCACGCACACCCTCGACATGTTCGTCGATAGCGACCTGAAGATTGTGTCGCAAATTGTGTTGCGGGTGCAGCACTGTCTGCTGAGCAACTCCCGCAAATCGCAAATCAAAAAACTGTTCGCCCATCCGCAGGCGCTGGCCCAGTGCCGCGGCTGGGTGCAGAACAATCTCCCGCGGGTGGAGATCATCGAAACTTCATCCAACGCCCGCTCGGCGGAGCTGGCTGCCAGGGAAAAGGATTCCGCCGCCATCGCCGGACAACTGGCCGCGGAAAAATACGGACTGCGCGTCCTGGAATACGACATTCAGGACAACGCCGCCAACGCGACGCGCTTTCTGGTGCTGGGGCGTCAGTCCAGCCCGGCCACCGGCCACGACCGCACCAGCCTGATGATCAGCCTGGTGGACGAGGTGGGCGCCCTGCACCGCGCGCTCGCCGCGTTCCGCCGTTATCGTTTGAACATGACGAAAATCGAATCGCGTCCCAGCAAACGCAAGGCCTGGGAATATTTTTTCTTCATCGACTGCGACGGGCACGTGAGCGATCACAAGGTCGCCAAGGCGATTTCGGAACTGGAACAGCAGTGCAGTTTCGTCAAGGTGCTCGGCTCTTACCCCAATACCGAGTAAAAGCCTCTTGCAGCCCGCAAACCGGGCCGCGCTCTCCTCGGTCAATCCCGCCGCTGGAAATATTCAACGACGAAATCGCCGCGCCAGGAGCCCGATCGCGCCCAGCCCGAACAACGCGAAAGTGGAAGGTTCAGGCACTGCAACAACATCGGCGAACGAGGTGCCAACTCGCAAATCATCCACGGTCAAAATGCCCATGACTGTGTCCTGGCGGAAGGCGAAGGAGAATATGTCCAGCGGCGCCGGTGTGTCAGTGGCCGTCACGCCGGGATCTGTTTCGTCCGTCGGATTCAACCAGATCGTGCTCAAGCCGTTGGCGACATCATAACGAGTGACTACCTGATAGGTCGTGTTCAGGCTCAAGTCAGTAGGAATCTGGCCACTCGCAGCGGTCGCGGAAGTGCCGTTGCCGACGCCGAGCCGGAACTTGTTTGTTGCTGCATTGGCTGTGCTGGTCCAGATGCGGTCGCGGAATCCATTCGTGTTGTCCTTTAAATGCGCAAAAAAATTGCCGGTGACCGATGGCAATGCGCTGAAATTGACGATGAAACTCGCGTAAAGCGTCACGCCGCTTCCGGTGGTGTATGGTCCGCCGTTCAGTGTAGCGTTAACATCTTCAGTTTCAGCGCGCGTCAAGTTCATCTTTCCGGAGACGACGTCCACCTGGCCTGTGGTTGCGCCACTGTGATGAACCCATGGCGAACCCGGCGCTCCCACCAGCGAGCCATCGGGATAGGAGTTGAAATTGTCGCTCAACAGTAAAGCCGCGCGCGCGCTCAGGGTCAGAGACGTGGCGGCAACGAGGGTAAGAATGGTTTTGTTCATAGGAATCGAGTTGAATTGCTGTTTACGGGTCTCCGTTGACTGGTACAAAATGGTTTCCGAACAACAAAGCAGCAACGGTGAGAGCAACTATCTGGACCCACCCGTCTTTTTCAAGTTCAATCTTGTGACGCGCAATAGCGGCGGCAGGCTGAGGGTTCTCACCAGAGAGTAGTTGCGATATCTCCTGCTCTTTGCTTGCCACCAAGAGCGCGTTTGCCTACCCTGTCCGGCAAATCACGCCTATGAACAAAGCAATCCGCTTCAAACTTTTTCTCATGATGGTCCTGGAGTTTTTCATCTGGGGCGCGTGGTTTCCGCTGATCTTCGGCTATTTGCCCAGTCTCGGATTCAAGCCTTGGGAACAATCGTGGATTTTGAACGCGTTTCCCATCGCCGCCATTGCAGGCATGTTTTTCAGCAACCAGTTCGCCGACCGCAATTTCGCGGCGGAGAAATTTCTGGCGTTCAGCCATCTGGTGGGCGGAATCGCGATCCTGTCTCTGGTCTGGGTGCAGTCGTTCTGGCCGTTTTTCCTCCTCATGCTGGTCCACTGCCTCCTCTACGTGCCGACAATTTCAATCACGAACTCCATCGCATTCGCCCACATGAAGGATGCCCAGAAAGAATTCGGCATTGTGCGCATGGGCGGGACGATCGGCTGGATTCTCGCGGCCTGGCCGTTCACCTTCATCCTGGTGGATTGGGACAAGGTAAAGGCGGCCAACCCCCAGGGATTGATCAACTGGCTCGGGACGGTATTGGGTTCCGGCCTCACCGGTGACGCGCTTCAGCGGGCCACAACGTGGACATTCATCGTCGCCGGCGTGGCATCGCTGGCGCTTGCCGCGTTCAGCCTGACGCTGCCACACACGCCGCCGAAGCCGGCCGAGGAAGGTGTGGCCAAGCTCGCATGGCTCGAAGCATTCAGGCTGCTCGCCCGGCCTTTCATTCTGGTCTTGTGGGCCGTGACTTTCGTCGATGCGACCGTACACAACCTCTATTTCAACTGGACCGCACGTTTTCTCGGGAGCGCCGTTGTCACAGGCGGTGTCGGCATTCCCGGCAATTGGATCATGCCGGTGATGAGCATCGGCCAAATTGCTGAAATCCTCACGATGCTGATCCTGGGCGCCACACTCAAAGCGTTTGGCTGGCGAACCACCATGATCATCGGCATCCTCGGCCACGCGGCGCGTTTCGCCGTGTATGCTTTCTTCCCCCAACACAAGGAACTGATTATCCTCGTCCAGGTACTGCACGGCATTTGCTACGCGTTCTTTTTCGCGACCGTTTACATTTTCGTGGATGAGTTTTTCCCGAAAGACGCGCGCGCAAGTGCCCAGGGACTGTTCAACCTGATGATTCTGGGACTGGGGCCGCTGGTGGCGAATCTCGCCGGGCCAAAGCTGATCGGCGAAACGTTCAACACCAACGGCGTGGTGGACTTCAAGAGCCTCTTCCTGCTGCCCTGCGGGGCAGCGATCCTCGCGGCGATTGCCCTGGCAACACTCTTCCGGCCGCCGCAGAAGTCGCAACCGCATTTGGCCGGGACGCCGGCGACGGCGCAGTGAAAACCGCTACGCCTTTGGTGCAACGCAGCGTTGATTCGAAGCGAGCGGCGCCGGTGCTGCCGACCGTCTCACTCCAACTCCGCCAACCGCACCCCCTTCTTGTCCCGGCAAACTTCGACCGCCCGGCGCAGTTCCTCGCGCAATTCCTTCACGCCTTTGACCGCATGAATGGTCAGCATCGGCGTGGAGGCGTCGTTGGTGGTGATGA
>DASPXS010000346.1:0-7700 GCA_035637175.1 Haliangiales bacterium
GGTGCGGCGCAATCTGAATATCTTAGCCGTAATTAGACGCAAGATAATCAAAGCCTGAGCGTTGGCAAGCAAAAAGGAATCTCCTTCCTCAACCCGAATCTGCCCAACCCATTGTGGTCGCTACCTGTTACGGACTATTCCCCTCCAGACTTACGGAATCGCTGTGCAGAAAAGCTTCAACTGCGGAGCGCCAGAACCAATGCCGGTGCATCAGACGGCTCCAGGTCAGGTTTCGACTTGGCCAACGGCGTCGGGCGCGAAACTTTCCGCCCGCGCCGTCGGTTCAGCCGAACAGCCGCCTGAGAAAACTTTTAGGCGGTAGTCAGGCGGCGAACTGAACGGTGTCCAGTTCCTCGATCCGCTTGCGCAGTTTTCTGAGCGCGATTTCCTCGATCTGCCGGATACGCTCGCGCGTCACTCCAAATTGCTCACCGATCTCCTCCAGCGTTTTCCGGTCGTCGCCGTCCAGGCCAAACCGCTGCCGGACGATGGCCTGTTCGCGGGCGTCGAGCGTCTCGACCATTTCGTGGACCAGCGCGCTGTTGGTCTTTTCTTCGAGTTGCTGGTAAGGCGTATCCGCGTTTTCGTCTTTGACAACGTCAGCCACCCGGTTGGTTTCATCGTCGCCAATGGGCGCGTCGAGCGACGTGGGCCGCACCGCGGCACGGCGCAATTGTTGCACCCGGGCGACCGGGAAGTCGAGTTCCTCGGCCAGTTCATCGTCCGACGGCTCGCGACCCAACGTTTCCTCCAGCTTTGCCGACGCCCGGCGGAGATGGAAGAGTTTGTCCACGACATGCACCGGGAGCCGGATGGTCTTCGACTGGTTCGCCAGCGCGCGTTTGATGGATTGTTTGATCCACCAGGCGGCGTAGGTCGAAAGCTTGGCGCCTTTCGCGGGGTCGAACCGCTCGACGCCCTTGATCAACCCGATGTTTCCTTCATTGATGAGATCGAGCAATGGCAAGCCGTAACCCTCGTAGTCGCGCGCGATCTTCACGACCAGGCGCAGGTTCGCCTTGATCATTTGCGCGCGCGCCCGCTTGTCGCCCCGTTTGATCCGCCGGGCGAGTTTGATTTCCTCTTCCGGCGTCAGCAACGGCGTCTGGCCGATCTCGCGCAAGTAAAGATGAAACGCCGTGTCACCGTCGTAGGGACCGCGCGCGGGTTCGATCGGCGCCGGCTCAATCCCCTTCCCAGTCCGGCCCGGCGGCAGTTCCGCCATCACGACGGCCTTTACGCGCGCCGGTTTGATCAAGCGCTTTCTCCCGCCCCGGACTGAAAACGTCCCGCGGCTCTTGTTTTTCGCACGCATAACCCTTTCCTTTCCTCTTACGGTTCACTGCCCAAAGCACTGCCGTCACCGGTTCCGGTCTCATTGATTTGACAGCGGACGGTGGGTTTTCGTTTCGCAGCGGCGCACACCTCGAAGTCCCGGACGCCCACGGGCGGAACCGCGAAAGAGAACGGGTTCACCGCCGCGAACATCCGCCTTCGATCTGGTGGGGTGTTTTTCATTGTTTGCCTTGGCCACTCATTTTGCGGGCATCCTCATTCGGCCAGAGCGACGAAATCCCGGCTGCGTTCCCGGATATTGCGCTGCCGCTGCGACCGAAAGATTGCCTGCGCAGCTTTTTCGGCGAACAACTCGGGCAGAACGAGCAAAGGATAAGCCGTTGTCCAGGCCAGCGAAGCGGCTTCCTCCGCCGCCCGATGCAGACCTGCGAACAAAGTTGTGTCCGGGAGGGCCTTGGCTTCTTCCTGTAACAATTGTTGTTTCAATTCCTCCAGCGCAGCCGGGCTATGGGCAGGACGACCGCTGGTTGAATCCTGATTCGACTTGGACCGGGAAACCGGATCGGACTCGGACGCGACCTTGCACCTTTTCATAGTTTTCATACGCCACCTTGGACCGCGTTAAGTAAATGCTTACTCACTCTTTTTTGGAAAAATTTTTCACGGGCTGTTCACGCCGAAAAAGGCGGACAACGCCTTCGGGTTGTAATGCTGGGCGATCACCTTGTCGGTCAATCCCAGGCCCCGGAGCGCAAACCAGATCACCTGGTGAAGGAGTTCTTCGCGGTCCACCCGGTAATCAATCACGGGTTTTTCGGGCAGGTGATTGATGGCGATCATGGCGGCCAGGTGATGCGCAAAGCGCACGCGGTTCTCCCGGCTGATCGGGCTTTTGACCACGTCACCGGCCTCCTCCGCCGCGGCAAGGCAGGCCTGGACCTTGGTGAAACAGCAGGAATACCGGTTTTCATACAAAAGCCGCGTAAACTCGCCATCTTCAAGGCAACTGTTCAAAATCATCCGATGCTTCACCTCCCAGGAAACCGTGTCGCCCGGCTTGCCCATCACGATGGTGCGAAGCAGATAATAGACGATGTGCACCAGCGTCGAGGTGGACGGTTCCGCTCCGGCCAGTTTTTCCAGGCCACGGTCTTTGTCTTTGCAGCCCGTATTTTGAATTTCCGCGTAGAGGAATTCCTTGCTGGGAAAATGTTTGTAGAGAAGCGCTTCGGAAACGCCGGCGGCCTCCGCCAGCTCACGGGTCGTCGTGCTGGCGAATCCTTTCCGGGCAAAGAGCGGCAACGCCGCACTCACGATGGCCTCGCGCCTTTGTTCCGCACTCAATCGCTGATCAAACATGCCAGTAAGTTAGTGAATACTTACTTGATGTCAAATGATTATTCCCCGAATCCCTCGCAACGGTTGCGTCGAATCGGGCCGCCGGTAACAAATCGGCGGCCCGCGCGGCCCGCCGGTTCGCTCCCTCCCGGTTTGACGGTTCAAGAGTTCCTCGGGCAAACTCACTCTCGCCCCGTCTCATGACAGCGCCTGATTACCTCCGCATTCAACCTGATGGCGTCCTGCTGTCAGTAAAGTTGCAGCCCCGCGCTCCGGTCAATGAAATCGGTGAACCGTTGGGAAACGAACTGCGCGTCAAGGTGACTGCGCCGCCTGTCGATGCCGCGGCCAACGAAGCGCTCCTTCGACTGCTCGCCGATCAGCTCGATTGTTCCCGCGGTCAGGTGGAGCTGGTGCGCGGTCACACTTCCCGCCACAAGCTGATCAAGCTGCACGGACTCCCGGTCGCAACCGTGATCGCCCGGCTGAGTCCAAAAGTTTCCTGACGGAACGCTGCAGTGGACAAACTCCCGGTCTTCCGCTCGACTCCGGTTCGATCGCCCGCGACCAATCAATGCTTGGCTGCGCGCAGCGGGCTTGCTTAACTCCGCGCGGTGTTTTCCGGAACAACATTCATCGGCACCTTTGGTCCACTGAGTCCGTGGGTGCTGCTCGCCTTGTTCATCGCGTCGTCGCTCCTGCTGATCTGGCGATTGGAACACATGACCGAAATCGGGGTGGAAGGAACCGTGCTGGGCACGCTGGTCATGCCTTACTGTTCGGGCATCAGCAACCTGGTTTTTGTCTTTGTCGTTTACGCCAACGACCAGCCGGCCACCGAAGTGATGACCAACTGTCTGGTCAACAACGTCACCAACATGACGTTGATCATCGGTTTGCCGACCATTTTCTGGGGCATGAACCTCCTTCCCAAAGCCGGGGTCCGGGTGAAAACGAGCAGGAAAAACAACAAACAGGAACAAGCGAATCGGATCAATCGGCTTTCATTGTTGCTCACGCTCACCGCGGTGCTTTTTTTCACGGGCGCCGCCTGGGCTCTGGGGCGCGACGGCAATCTCAATCGGAGCGACGGTCTGGTGCTGGTCGGACTGTTTCTCTTCTGGCAATGCTTCCACATCTTCGAGGTGATGAAAGCCAATGTGCGCCAGAACAAATCGCTGAACTGGATGCTGGTGGTGGACTTTGTTTTGCTGCTCGTCGGCGCTTACGGGACCTACCTCAGCATCGACGGGTTGGTCGCCTGGATTTCCAACATTCACACCGGGTTCATCAGCGCAAAATATCTGGGCTGGCTCAGCGGCTGGCTGATGGTGCTGCCAAACGGACTGCTGGCGCTCTACTACGGCTGGCAAGGCCATCCGGAAGTCGTTTATACGTCGCAAGTGGGCGACGGCCACATCTGCATCCCGCTGTGCGTCGGTCTCTACGCGCTCATGACCGACATGAAGGTGCCTCCCTTTTTCGAAATCGGCGTGTTGATTCTGGTCGGCGCGACGCTGATTCATTTCCTTTTTGTGGCGTTGTTCGGCCAACTTCCCCGTTTCATGGGATGGATATTGACCGGGGCGTACGGTGTTTTCCTTTACAAAGGATTGTTCGACTGAGTGCGCTCTGAGTAACGCTTCAATATGATCGTATCGGTGAATTCGACGGCCGGGCCCCTCTCAATGAATCGTCCTTTCGTCCTCGTGCTCGTCCTCAATCGGATGGCTTGGCTTCCAGGACGAGGACGACAACGAGCAGGAGGGTTGGGGTGAACGGAAAGTCCAAAGGCCCGGCGGGCGGATATGATTCCGTGAACGCACACCCGTGGGGACGGCGCTACAACGAGACCAGGAGCGGATCGGACCGGAACCGGTCGCTCAACTCGACGAACGGCACCTGCGCGCTCAGCCAGAGCGGGTCTTTGGCGATGGTACTCATCGATTGCGTCGTGTTGTTGCAAATCAGATAAAGACCCTCGCCCAAAACGACGAAGGCTTCGAGCTTGGTGCCAAAGCCGTGCCGGGCGAATTCAAAATCACCAATGCTGTGCTGGTTGCTCAACAGTTCCGCGCGGAGGTCCTGAACATCCGTCGCAAAGTTCTTTTGAAAATCCTCCTTCCGCGGGCCCAGATAAGTCACGATCCTGGCCTTGTGCTGCACCAGCGATACCACCGCCCATTCGTCGAACACGACCTTCTGGTAAAGCTCGTTCATCCGATCGGCGCAGCCGCGAATCAGTCGGGTGGCCTCTTCAAGCGTCATAATCAACTCGATTTTTCAATACACTGAGAGCAAAACAAGTTTGCCGCCGGGAAACAAGGGAATTCAAATCCAAATGCTGAAATCCGGACAGCCGATATCGAAGCGGTCGGCCCGAAAGGGTTCAGTGCGGAATTTTCACGCACGGTGCGCGCAAACCCTTAACATATTCATCAAATCCTGGGATAGGACTGTTTGTTTTAACGGGTATTCCTATCGCGGACCAGTCATCCCGGTTGTCACGTCGGTTTCCTCAACACGGTGTCGCGCCGCGCCCATTCCGGGTTCGCGGCGGGATAATCCAGGTTGTAATTCAATCCGCGGCTTTCCGGGCGCATCAACGCGGACGTGACGATCAATTCCGCCGCGGTGGCAATGTTGCGCAATTCCAGCAGGTCGCTGGTGACGATGAAGTCCCAGTAATATTCCCGAATCTCCTCCTGCAAGTTGCCGATGCGCTTCTGCGCTCGTTGCAGCCGCTTATTGGATCGCACGATGCCGACATAATCCCACATCAAACGCCGGATTTCGTCCCAGTTATGCGAGACCACCACCAGCTCGTCCGCATTCGTCGCGTGTCCGGATTGCCACGCCGGGATTTTGACTTCGGCCGACGGCAACGGGTGAGCGATGACTTTCTCCGCGGCCCGGTGCGCACAGACCAGCGCTTCCAGCAGCGAATTGCTCGCCAGGCGGTTGGCGCCGTGCAATCCCGTGCAGGCCACCTCGCCCACGGCGTAAAGCCCTGTGATCCCGGTTTCGCCATCCACGTTCGTCAACACACCGCCGCATTGATAGTGCGCCGCCGGCACAACCGGAATCGGCTCTTTGGTGATATCAATGCCGTAGCGCAGGCAGGTCTGATAAATGTTCGGAAAGCGCTCGCTGATGAAGGTCGCCGGTTTGTGCGTGATATCGAGCAATACATGGTCGGCGCCGCTCCGCTTCATCTCGCTGTCAATGGCGCGCGCCACCACATCGCGCGGTGCGAGGGACTTGAGCGGATGATATTTGCCCATGAATTCCGCGCCGTCGCCGCCCTTGAGCACGCCGCCCTCGCCGCGCACCGCTTCGCTGATGAGAAACGACTTGGCGCGTGGATGATACAGACAGGTCGGATGAAATTGTATGAACTCCATGTTCGCGATGGCCGCGCCCGCCCGATACGCCATGGCCACGCCGTCGCCGGTCGCGATGTCGGGATTGGTCGTGTAAAGATAGACCTTGCCGCAGCCGCCGGTCGCCAAAAGCACGACCCGCGCGGCGAACGTCTCGACCTGTCCGCTCGCCCGATCCAGCACGTAAACACCGACGCAGCGATTGGATTGGCGTCCCGCCGACACCGATTGCTGGAGGGGAAACACAGCCGCGCGCAGCGCGCTTTGGGTTGTCGCGGCGCCGTCGAGCAGAGGCGGGACGCCGGTCCAACTTTGCTCCAGCTTCTGCGTGGTAATCAGGTCAATGGCGAAATGGTCTTCAAAAATCGCGATGTTCGGCTGTTGCGCAATCGCCATCAGCAAGGCGCGTTCAATTTCACGGCCGGTGACATCCTTTGCGTGGAGAATGCGCCGCTTCGAATGTCCCCCTTCGCGGCCCAAATCCAGTTCGCGCGTCCCATTGGGGCCCGGGACCTCCCGCTCGGAGAATTTCATTCCCAGTTCGCTTAACTCGGCAATCCGTTCCGGCCCTTCCTGAACGATCGTGCGGACGACATCCTCTTTGCACAATCCGGCGCCCGCCTGCAGCGTGTCGCGCACGTGCAACTCGAACGAATCCTCCTTCGACGTGACCGCCGCGATGCCGCCTTGCGCGTAGTTGGTGTTGGATTCCGCGCGATTCTTCTTCGTGATGATGGCAACGCGCCCATGCGGCGCGACCTTCAACGCAAAGGTCAGTCCCGCAATCCCGCTGCCCAGAACGAGGAAATCAAAGTGCTTCATGACGACAGCGGGATTGAACACCAAAAGCGCAAAGCCGCGAAGCAAAAAGGCGAAGCCGCTCGCGCCTGACTGCCATTGAGTTATGGTGATTGACTGGATATTTGCCGCGGATGTTGCGAGAGTTGGCCCATGGGCGACCTTGCCGAATTCTCGCTGCCCGTGAAGTTATTCCTGAAGGCTTATCCGTGGCGGAAAATCGATCCGCTGCCGTGGACACTGCTAAAAAGATCGCTGAGCAATTCCCGGTTGGCGCTGGTGTCGAGCGCGGCTTTCGTGCTGCCCGATCAACCGCCGTTCGACCCATCCGTCCGCGGCGGCGATTACAGCTTTCGTGAAATTCCGGCCGATGCCGACGTTCACAAATTGATTGAGTCGCATCGGAGCGAATCATTCGACCATTCGGGCATCCTTCAGGACCCGAATCTCGCCCTGCCCATCGACCGCGTGCGCGAACTGGCCGAACGGAGTCGCATCGGTTCGGTCAATCGCCGTCACCTGTCGTTTATGGGTTCCATCACTGCCCCCGGACGGTTGATTCAACAAAGCGCCCCGGCCGCGGCGCGGTTGCTGGTCGAAGACGCCGTGGACGTAGCGCTGTTGGTTCCGGTCTGACCGATGTGCAACCAGACCGTGAGTCTGGTCGCAGCCGAACTGGAACGTCGGGGGATTTCGACCGTGACGATCCAGCTCCTTCGCGAAGTGGCCGAGCGCATGCGCCCACCCAGGGCGCTCTTCGTCCCTTTCAAGCATGGCTACCCGCTCGACGCGCCGGACAACCCGCCGCGCCAACACGCCGTCCTCGACGCCGCGCTGAAGCTTCTCGAAGATCCCGCGCTGACAGCTCCAGTGCTCGCAGATTTC
>DASPXS010000347.1:0-6535 GCA_035637175.1 Haliangiales bacterium
TGGGGACGCTGGCGCAGGTGCACGAAGGGCTGTATCAGGCGCAGGCGCGTTACTTCAAAAGCTTCTTTGTCTGGAAGCCGACGATCGGCGACACCACCTGGCCTATCCTGCTTCCCGGCGGCTATTTGATTGGATCGCTGCTGCTGTTGAACCTGCTGGCGGCCCACGCAACGCGGTTCAAATTCACGAAGAAAAAGATCGGCATCGCCATGATTCACCTCGGAATCATCCTGCTGCTGGTCGGCCAGATGCTCACCGATGTGCTGGCCCGGGAAAGTTACATGCTCTTGAGCAGCGAAGGGCCGGCGAAAGACTATTCGGAAAGCTCGATGCGCAATGAACTGGCGGTGATTGACGTGACGGACGCCGATGCGGACGAGGTCATCGCCATTCCGGAATCCCGGTTGAAGGGCGAAATCCGCCATCCGAAACTGCCCTTTGCACTGCGCGTCAAACAATATTCTCCCAATTCACTGCCGCAACTGCTGGCGCCGATGGCGGGCCAGACGCGCCATGATATTCAGGGCGCCGGCCAGTTCATCGTGTTCGCCCCGCAACCGCTGACGACCAAAAGCGATTCCCGCAACCTTCCGGCCGCGACCGTGGAACTGCTGGCGGGAAAAGAATCGCTGGGCACGTGGGAGGTTTCCAATTGGCTCTCGGAAGGCGCGCTGGTCAAAGAGATGCAACAACAATCCGGCAGCGCGTTAAACGGGGTTCTGGGAGCGCCGCAGGCATTCCAATACCAGGGGCGCACGTATCACCTGGCGCTGCGACCGGTCCGCTATTACAACCCGTTCAGCATCCAGCTCCTGCATTTCACCCACGCCGTTTATCGCGGGACGGATACCCCCAAGGATTTCACCAGCCGCATCCGCTTGTCCAATCCGCAGACGGGCGAAAACCGCGAAGTGAAAATCTACATGAACAATCCCCTGCGCTACGACGGCATCACGTTTTACCAGGGAAGCTACGATCCGAAGGACCCCCGGGTGAGCATTCTGCAGGTGGTGAAAAATCCGAGCTGGCTCACCCCCTATTTCTCCTGCGTCCTGGTCGGGTTGGGTTTGATCGTTCAATTCCTCACGCACCTGTTTGGCTTCGCCATGAAATGGAGAACCGCATGAAACAATTCTGGAAAATCGTGCCGTGGCTGTTCCTGGCGCTTTTCGCCGCCGAGATCGTGGCGGTGGTGCTCCCCAAAAAAGACGGCGAGTTCCACGTGCGCGAATTCGCGCGGCTGCCGGTGTTGCTCAGCGGCCGCGTCCAGCCGTTCGACTCCGTCGCGCGCAATTCTCTTTTGCAGATACGCAGCACCGGCGATGTCCCGCTGGAAATGGTGCCGTCCTGGAAATTCTGGCACCACCCCAGGAAACTGAAAGCGACCGAGTGGCTGCTCGAAGTCATGATGCGTCCGGAGCAGGCGGATGAACGACCCATTTTCCTCATCCATCATCCCGAACTGATCGGCGAACTGAAACTCGAGGACAAAGGCCTGGAGAAGTCCGGGCTGCGTTACTACACCTACAATGAGCTTGGCGCGGTGCGGGAGGTGATCCACGACCAGGCCGTCCAGATCAATGAAGGCAGCAAGGACGAGAAAGAGTTGTCCACCGTTCAGAAGCAGACGATGAAGCTGGAGGGCAGCCTGGGTCTCTATGAACGTCTGAAGAACAGTCTTCGCCCGCAGACCTCCGATGATTTCGCCAGGGAACTTGCGGACTTCCAAAAGGCCATCGGTCCCGCGGCCGCCGCGGTTCGCTCCCAACGCGAGGGCAAGGACGTGGACGAGGAAACCTTGCATCGGCTCATCGAACCTGTCCGAAAGCCCCTGACCGATTTCCAGATGATGGCGCGGGTGGCCTATCCGCTCATCGTGCCGCCCCTCGACCCGGAGGTCTCGCGTGACGACTGGAAAAATGCGGGCGCGAGCCTGCTCGAATCGGCGCAAAGCGGTGAATTTCATCCGGCCATGAATTTCTTCGCCGCCATGGCCACGGCCTACCGCTACAACCAGCCCGACAATTTCAATCGCGCCGTGGCCGACTACCGGCAATGGCTGAGCGCGAAGTTCCAGCCGGAGCTGAAAAAAGGGCGTTGGGAGTTTTACTACAACGACATCAAAGCGTTTCTGCACGCGATGATTATCTACCTGTTCGCCTTTGTCCTGGCGGGCGTCTCGTTGCTGACCTTTGCCTTGTCGCCAAATCTGTCGGAAACGCTGCGCCGTTCCGCGTTCCGTCTCATCATTCTTGCCGGCGTCGTTCACACGTTCGGATTGGTCTTCCGAATGGTGTTGGAAGGACGGCCGCCCGTGACGAACCTCTACTCTTCGGCCATTTTCATCGGCTGGGGCGCGATGATCCTTGGGCTGGTCCTCGAACGCATTTACCGCCTCGGCATCGGAAACGCCGTCGCCTCCTTTACCGGCGCCATCACGCTCATCATCGCGCACAACCTGGCGCTGGGCGGCGACACGATGGAAATGCTGCGCGCGGTGCTCGACACCAACTTCTGGCTGGCGACGCACGTGGTCGTGGTCACGCTCGGTTACGCTTCGACGTTCGTCGCGGGGTTGCTGGCCGTGTTCTATATTTTCCTCGGTTTGTTTACGCCGATTCTTTCCCGGAAATTGGCACAACGAAGCGCGGCGGCCAACAGTGCCGCGACAGGGACTACCGGTGGCCCGGCTGCGCGGACCAAGACGGCCGTCAAACCGGCCCCTGAAGTCGGGAAAATGGAGGTCGGCAAGGCCCTGACCAAAATGGTGTACGGCATCGTGTGTTTCGCCACGCTGTTCAGCTTCACGGGCACGGTCCTGGGCGGCATCTGGGCCGATCAATCCTGGGGCCGGTTCTGGGGCTGGGACCCGAAGGAGAACGGGGCGTTGCTGATCGTGCTGTGGAACGCCACGATTCTGCACGCCCGCTGGGGCGGCCTGGTCAGGGAACGCGGCCTGATGAACATGGCGGTGTTCGGCAACATTGTGACCAGCTTCTCGTGGTTCGGCGTCAACATGCTCGGCATCGGTCTGCACTCCTACGGTTTCATGGACGCCGCCTTCAGATGGCTCATGGCATTCGTCGCCAGCCAGTTGGTCATCATCGCTCTCGGAATGTTGCCGCAACAGCTCTGGGTGAGTTTCCGGAGCCGGGCGGCGGCGCCCGCCACACGGCAACGCGCGGCCAGACCCGCTCCGGCGGCTACGTGATTGTACCCGCAGCCCGGCGCACCTCGGCGGACCCGTGATTCAAAATCGCGCGGGACCATACTCGAGTGCGCCAGTCGAAAACCAGGTGGCCGTCCAAGGACTCCTGGAAGATATTTTGTCGCTCTGCGCACGCATTGGGAGCATGAATTGCAGCGCGCCGCAGGTCGCCGGCCGGAGCCTTTTGGAGTGCGGCAGTCCTCTGCCGCTTTTTGCTGCCGCGGCCCAGATTTAAAAGCGCCAGAGGACTGGCGCAGTCCAAAACCTGCCGGCACCTCGCTCGGTTCATGAAGAGGCTCCGCCTCGTCGCAACCTGTAAACCCGGTGCACGTTCGATTTTTGTCGCGTGGTCGGTTCCCTTCTGGTTGGCTGAGGTCCGATCGTGAACTGCGCGACTCGAAGATTTCCATACCGTTATCGCGTAGCGATGTTGCTGCTGGTCTGCTTTTCCGCCCTCTCGCCGGCGTACGCCTTCGACGCAATTTACGCGTTTGGCGACAGCCTGACCGACACCGGCAATAATCCCGCGCCGGCGCCGGATTATTACCAGGGACGCTTCTCGAACGGCCCGCTCTGGATCGAATATTTCTCCACGCAACTCGGCCTGGTTTACCAACCGACCAACAACTTCGCGCAAAGCGGCGGCGAAACTTCCGACGCGCTCGCGCAGGTTGAACGTTTTGTCGCGCCGGCAAATGCCCCGGGATCGCTGTATGTCGTGTGGGCCGGCGGCAACGATTTCATTCACAATTTTGCCCAGGGCCCGATCGACTCGTTTTGGAACGGGTTGATCGCTCAGTCCGTCGGCAACCTCTCAAATGCGGTCAGCGTGCTGTATGCGCGCGGCGCTCGCGTGATCGTCGTGCCGAATCAAGTGGATTTGAGTCGCATTCCGCTCGTGGTGGACTCCGGCTATCCCGCATTCGTCCTGACCTACCTGCGGGCCAAGGTGGACGAGTTTAACGTCTCCCTTGCCGCGGCGTTGACACACCTCGCGCAAACCCGGCCGGACCTGCAATTGATCGCGCCCGACGTGTCCGCCAAATTTAACGACGTGCTGAGCAATCTGAACACGTACGGCTTCACCAAAGCAGACCCCGATGCGCTTCACGATGCGCTGTTGACCGACAGGTCATTCACCGGACCCGGGAAAGATTACGTTTTTTGGGACCCGATCCATCCGACGACGAAGGCGCACATGCTGGTCGCTCGATGGTTTTACGCGGCGTTGCCGCAGACGACGCCGGCGCCGCGACTTTCGCTGGTCGCCATGGCGGGCGCTCTGGAGTTCACGTTGGGCGCGCTCCAGAACGGCCAGACGTACACGCTGCAGTCGAGCAGTAACTTAACCGATTGGGCCGAGGTGACGACAATCGCGGCGACCAACTCCACTCAGCAGTGGAGCACATCCGTCGGATCGTTCTCACGCGAATTTTTTCGGTTGAAATGGTGAGACTGAGAGGGGTGCAGCACGAAGTCCGATAGCGGCACGGGCGTCCCGCCCGTGTGTTGGTTGCCCAGGTTCGCACGGGCGAGACGCCGGCGAGACGCCCGTGCCACGGATCGCCGACTGCCCCTCCCACAGCGCGGCGGAGCCGCAATCAAATCGTCCTCGTCCTCCTTCTCGTCCTCGTCCTCGATTGCCGTTCTTCCGAGGACGAGGACGACGACGTGGCTCCGGCCTACGTAGTTCCCCCCTGGTCATTCTGGGGTTTACAACCCATCCCGACATTGCTGCGGTTGCTGTAAATTTCAGCGGGATCAATGAGATCGAAATTGCTCATCGGACTGGTTCTGGTTCTGGCCGCCGCCGTCCCGGCAGCGCTGGCGTATGACGCGCTCTACGCTTTCGGCGACAGCCTGACGGACACCGGGCGCGAACCGGCGGAACCGTATTTTCACTACAACGGTCGCTGGTCCAACGGACCGTTGTGGGTCGAGTATCTGTCGGTGCGCCTGGGATTCCCGTACAACCGGGACAACAACCTGGCCCACAGCGGCGCGCAGACCGACGACACCTTCGGCCAGGTCCGGGATTTCGTTCCGACGACCGACGTCGGACAGTCGCTGTTTGTCGTGTGGGCGGGCGGCAACGATTTTTTGCAGGAATACGACACGCATTGGTTTGACGACGACAGTTGGGACCGGCAGATCGCTTATTCGGTGGGGAATCTTTCCAACGCCGTGGTGTCGCTCTACGCCAAAGGCGCGCGATTCATCCTGGTGCCGAACACCGTGGATGTGACGGACATTACCGCCTTGAACTGGCTGCCGGGTTTCCTCCGCGATTATCTCCGCGGCAAGGTGCAGCAGTTCAACCGCCAACTGGCCGAGGCGTTGGATCAGATTCGGCTCGCGTATCCGGCGCTGACGTTGGCCGGATTCGATATTTACGGTCAGGTGAAACTGATTTTGAGTGACGCCAGCGCTTATGGCTTTACCGAGACCCACACCGACGCCCTTAGCGATGTCACGCTGCTTGATAAGAGTTTTGACGGGCCGGGCGCCAATTATGTTTTCTGGGACCCCATTCATCCCACGACCAAATCGCACGGAATCATCGCGGACTGGTATTATGCGGTTGTCGCTCCATGGTCCGCGCAGGCACAATCACAGAGCCTGCAGGGGCCGCGGCTCGGGCTGATCACGAGCAACGGCACCGTGCGCGTGACGTTGGGCAATCTACAGGCCGGTCAGGTTTACACGGTGCAAGCCAGCACCGATTTGGTCACCTGGGCGCACGTCGCGACGGTCGATGCGGCCAACGCCACGCAGGAATGGACTGAACCGGCGAATGACTCGGCTCGCGTTTTCTTTCGGTTGAAGTTTTAATCCTATGGTCTATCACGCGGATTCATCAGTAAGTCCTGATGAGGCAACGCCACACCTGAGAGCGTGAAAATTCCCGGGCGCTGCGTATGCTTCCCCCTCTCCCGGGGGAGAGGGCCAGGGTGAGGGCGAGCCTTTTCTCAGATCTCATTTTCGGAGCAGGAGGCTCATTCTCTTGGGAAAAGCAATCAGCGCCTCTTCACGTCGGCTGCCACACTAACGCGCGGGTTGCGGTCTAATCTTATCGGCCCACGGTTCCTTGCCTGGCGTGTGTATCGGACTGCCGGCAGGATCAATGATGGTCGGCGTGATGAAGACGATCAGCCGTTTCCCGGGGTCCTCGGGAATTGCGTTGGTCGCGGATTCGCCGGTGGGTTGTTTGGAGACGACCGTTACCCGCGGGTTGGCCAGCACGAGGGTCTGGCCGTCGTAAACGTCAACCGCGGCGTGGATCGAGCGGGTGCGAATGATGGGCAGGGGCATCGCCACGTTCCGTTT
>DASPXS010000348.1:0-8391 GCA_035637175.1 Haliangiales bacterium
ACTCCGCGCCGGCGCAGCTCCGCCAATTCACCGGCGATAAACGTCTCCGAGAGTTTCGGGAAGACATTGACCAGGTAGGCAACGCGGCTCGGCATCATCAGTCGTTCCCCGGGACTCGTTTTCCCCCTCTTTCTGCCGTCCTGAGTGAGCGCGCCAGATCGACCGCGCGGCTCGCGTTCCGGTCCCAGGTATAATGCGTGTGGACCAGTTTCGCGGCGGCGCGCCCGAGCGTCCGGCGCAGCCGGGGATTGTCGAGCAAGCGATCGCAGGCGCCCGCCAACGCCTCCACATCGCCCGGTGGATAGAGCAAACCGGTTTTGCCGTCCCGCACCACTTCGCAAATCTGGCCGACGGCCGCGGCGACCACGGCCACGCCGCAGGCCATGTACTCGAAAAGCTTGAGCGGTGAGAAATAAAATGCGTGATCCAGTCGGGGGTAGGGCGCCAGGGCAATGTCGAACTGCCGAACGACTGCCGCCACCTCTTCATGCGGCAACGTCCCGGCAAACACGACGCGCTCGCGCATTTTCTTTTTCCGGAAACTCTCCTCCAACTGCGGGCGCAACTGGCCGTCGCCCACCACCGCCAGCCGGATCTGGCGGTGCCGCCGGGCGAGTCGTTCGATCAGCCCGGGCAGTGCTTCAATGCCGTGCCACGGGCGCAAGCCGCCCACAAACCCCAGCACCGGACCGTCGTCCAGCCCCAGACGGGCGCGCACCGACGCGTCCGGCGGTCCCGGCTGAAACAACGACGGATCGACCCCGTTGGGAAACACGTGCACGCGCGCCGCCTCCGCGCCGAGAGAAACAACGTGGTCGCGAAGGGCCGCCGAAACCGTCAGCACCGCGTCGGCGCGCGACAGCGTCCAGCGCTCCGCCTCGGACGCCAGTTCGCCCAGCCCACGACCGCGGTAGGATGCCTGTTCCACCGCCAGGGGCGCGTTCAATTCCAGCAAATGCGGCGCGTTCAGTTCGCGCGCGAGGACGACGCCCGCGGTTCCATAAAGCGACGCGCGTTCATAGATAAAGTCCGGCGGATCGCCGTCGAACCGGCGTTTCAAGTCGTCCTTGAATTCCTGATTGTAAAGGATGCGGCGCAGTTCTCCGGGCAAGGAATTTTCCACCCCGAGCAGCGCGTTGAGTCCCTTCAACGCGGCGGCGACTTCCGCAATGCGGGAAGAGGGTCGCACGTGGAGAAGGTTCGCCTCGACCACGGCGGGTGTTTCCCAGGGCGACTTGTTGAGGACCGGCGCCGCCAGAACGACATTGTGACCCGCGCGTCCGAACGCCGCCACCAGCTCGCGCACATGCACCGACGCGCCTTTGCGGCCCAGCGCCGGCACACCCAGGTCCGGACACAGGTAGAGGATTTTCATGGCTCTCAAATCACGGTGGTCAACCCGCCAGGGTCTGAAGTTGCCTGGCCGGCTCCGGGCCGCGCGAAAGCATCTGCAGCCGATACAACGCCGCATAACGCCCGTCGGCTTGCAGCAATCCGGCGTGCGTGCCTCGTTCGACGATCCGCCCGCCTTCAAGATAAACAATCAAATCCGCCCCGGCCGCCTGCCGCAAATCGTGCGTGATGAGAAATGTGGTGCGTCCCTGGTTCAAACGCTCCAGCGCTTCGAGCACCGCCTGTTCGTTCTTTTTGTCCAGGCCGGTCGTGGGTTCGTCCAGTATCAGAATCGGCGCCTGCCGGATCGCGGCCCGCGCAATGGCGATGCGCTGTCGTTGGCCGTGCGACAGCGTGACGCCGCGTTCGCCCATGATCGTGTCGTAACCCTGAGGCAGCGCCGTGATAAATTCATGCGCTTTGGCCAGCCGCGCCGCCCGCTCGATCTCCACCAGGGCGGCGCCCGGCGCGGCGGAGGCGATATTGTCGCGCACGCTCACAGCGAAGAGAATGTTGTCCTGCAGCACCACGCTGATCTGCGAACGCAACGATTCGAGCGTGAATCGGCGGATGTCCTGGCCGTCAATCAATACTCGCCCCTGCCGGGGGTCATATAAACGGAGGATCAAACTCATCAGACTGGATTTGCCGCCGCCCGACGGCCCGACGATCGCGACGCGCTGACCCGGCCGAACGACCAGTTCGATGCCTTCCAGCGTCGGACGGCCCGGCTCATAGGAGAACGCGACGCTCTCAAACTTCACTTCGCCCCGCAACACCGGGGCGCGCGCGGCGTCCGGCAGGTCGCGCACGTCCGGCACGCGTTCCAGCAGGTCAATAACCCGTTCGCCGGCCGCCGTCGCCTTTGCCAGCCGGCCGCTGTATTTGGCGAAATCCTGCACCGGGCGATAGGCCGACTTCAGATAAGCCAGAAACACCAACAGATCGCCCGAACTGATCGCGCCCCGCAGCACCAGCCGCGTCCCCTGCCAGATTACCAGCGCCGTCGCCAGCGCGATGATCACGTCCACCGTGCGCTCCAGGGTGGCCGAAAGCCGTTTGCCTTTGACGTCCTCTTTCAAGCTGCGTTCGCTTTCGCTGGAAAAACTCCGCGCGAAAGTCTCCTCCAGGGAAAGCGCCTGCACCGTCTTGATGGCAGTGATGGATTCGGCCGCAGTGGCCGCCATCGCCCCTTCCTGGCGCCTCTGTTTCTGGGCCACTTCACGGATGCGGTGCGTGAGCGTGACGGTGCGCAACCAGAAAAGCGGAAAGACGGAGACGGCGATGAGCGCGAGCTGCCAGTTCATCGAAAACATCAGTCCGATCATGCCCAAAACGATCAGCGCCTTGGCGATCGTCGGGATCAGCGCCGTCACCGCCACGTCCTGCAACATCCCCACATCGCCGATCACCCGCACCACCAGATCGCCGGTCCTGGCCCGGGTGTGGAAGGAGAGCGAAAGGTATTGAACGTGGCGGTAGAGTTGCGCACGCACTTTGCGCAGAACGCGATTGCCGATCTGCGCGAAGCCGATGGTCTGCCAGTACGACGCGATGGAGCGCAACCCGGTAATCGCCACCACGGCCAGCGCCGCAAGCGCCAGCAGCGTCATGGGCTCCACGTCCGGCAGACGCGGAAGGAAAGAAAGGCGGTCGCGTTTGCCGCCGCCCAGGATGCGGTCAAAGACGAACTTCAGCGGCCACGGCTCCATCAGGCGCAGGAACACCTCGGCGCAGAGCGCCAGCAGGGAAACGGCCATCAAACCCTTGTGCTTCCGGGCGTGTGGCCAGAAGTATTTTGAGATGCGCCACAGGCCCGGCAGGTTCTCCCGCAGTTTTGCCGGTTTCGCCATTTTGATTTCCACGTCGAATGTATTGAGTTCTCCGGTGGAAGCCAGCACGGAAAGCCGTGTCCTGCGAACGCCTACACGGCCGCTCTTCCGCCTGCCACCGGCGACGTGGATGATCGCGCGGAGGCCAAAGCGAGGAGATGGCCGGCCGCCTGTCGCGCGCCGTCGAAACTGAGCGCGGAATGAACGCGATCGAGCAACCCCTGCCGCGCGGTGCCGAACACCGATTGAATGGCGCGGTCCAGGTTGCCGCGGTCCAGCTTTTCCGGCTCGATCACGGAAAGCAATCCCAGCCGTTCAAAGGCGCGCGCGCGAATGAGTTGCTCGCTTCGAGGCCTGATTCGCGGGACGCACACGGTCGGGACGCCGTGCGAGACTGCTTCGACCAGCGTGTTGTAACCGCCCATGCAAACCAGGGCATCGACCGTCCGGAACATCTGCGAGAGATTCGGCAGGAACGGGTGCAGGGTGACTTTCGACTCGCGGGCGAGGCGCTGAAGGGTTTTCAGTTCCGGCCCTGGACTCATCGGTCCGGCCACCGCAATGCCTTCCCAGGACGCCCGGGCGGCAGCGCGAATGAACGTTTGCAGGAGGAAAAAGCCGTCTTCGCCGCCGCCAGCCGTCGCCAGCACCGTGCGCCGGACACCGTTGGCCCGTGAAACGGCGGACGACCGGGGCTCTGCCGCTGCTTCGGCTTCGTCGCGGTTGACGACATAACCGCAGAAGCGCGTGCGCGCGGCCAGGGCTTCGGGAAATTCGTATTCCGCCACCGGATTGAAAACGGAACGTTCACCATACACCAGCACCAGGTCATAAAATTCCGCGATGCGTTCCCGCATGCGGTAGGCGGACCATTCCTTGAACACGTTGCCCGGCTCATCGAGAATGTCGCGCAAGCCCAGCACCGCGCAGCCGCCGGCGGCCCGCAACTCCTCCAGGCCGGCCCGAAATTCACCCTTGGCGCCAAAGGGGTGTTTGTCCACCAAAACGACCGTCGGCCGATACGCCCGTACTGCCGCGTGGAGCAGGGCCGAACGCAGCGCGCGGATTTCCGAGACCGGAATACGCAGCCGTCGCGACGCATATTCGTCGTTGGATACTTTGCGCAGCTCCGGCAGCTTCAAAATGTCGATCGAGGGCTTCAGACCGAGCCGGCTCACCATATCCGAGCCGGTGGCCAGCAGGACCGACGAGTCCGGCGCCAGTCCGGTGAGCGCTCTGGCCACCGCCAGATGCCGACGCGTGTGGCCCAATCCGAGACCGTCATGCGAGTAAAACAAGAACCGATAAGAGGAGGGCCTGCGCGATACGGGTCCGCTCGGCTCGACTATCTTTTGTTCCAGCAACACCATTTTTGCAGCCCACAATGTCAGATGTTCCAACTGCCGATCCGGTTCTGTTCCCCAAGAAAAAACCGACGCGCTCACCGAGCCGTCCATTATCCGCGGAAAGCGAGTATCCATCCACCGCGCGGCACGCCGTTCGGAGAGACTAAAATCAGGTTACTTGCTCTTTCGAGGCAGCAATGCAGATGCCACGCACTCACCAGCGCACGAAAGACACTTCGGCTCCGGGCCTGGGGATGTCAAGCCATCGAGAGGTTTTAACGATCGGAACTGCGTCAATCATCGGCTCCCGTCCGGACGCGAAGCTGGGTAATGTCTTAACGGATTGTTGATGGAAGCGGGACAACACGGCGCTTCTGTGGCTTGTGTTTGGAAAAACGCACAAGTAGTTATTCACAGCACGTGAAAAACGGCCATTTTTGTGAATAACATCAATTAGTTGTTGACGGGGTGTGAATAACACTATATGTAGTGGATATACATATCATCCCAAGCCAATTCATTGTGGTTTTGGAAGGGAAAGCGGGTTAACAAAAATATTTACAACTTCTAACAAAAAATAATGTTCACGTCATCGGTCTTTGTCGAGGATTGTTCCGTGAGCAGAGCATTTTTGTCTAGCAAGCAGATACCGCCAAAAGAGCGGTTGATTTTTGCGCTTGATGTTTCAAGCCGCACAGAGGCGGAGCAATGGGTAGAGAAACTTGGAGACTCCGTTCATTTTTACAAACTCGGCTTACAGCTTTTCATGGCAGGCGGTTATTTTGAATTGACTGACTGGCTCAAAGACCACGGGAAAAAGGTGTTTGTTGATTTGAAGTTCTTCGATGTTCCAGAAACAGTGCAGAGTGCAGTCCATCTAATGCGTGACAAACAAGTAGAGTTTGCGACGGTTCATGGAAATGACGCGATCCTAAAGGCCGCTGTCGCGGAGAAAAACGGAATCAAAATATTGGCCGTTACCGTTCTCACGAGTTTGGACAGACACGATTTGGAAGATTTAGGGTTCAAATGCGATGTTGAGCAATTAGTACTTTCGCGGGCCAAAAGAGCTTTGGCAATCGGATGCGATGGAGTTATATCGTCTGGTTTGGAAGCTCCTAAGTTGCGAGAGCATTTGGGAGACAGTTTCCTAATCGTCATCCCTGGCATAAGACCAGTGGATAATCAGCTTATTGACGATCAAAAAAGGACGGTCGATGTCGAAGAAGCGTTTAACAATGGTGCGGATTATATTGTAGTTGGTCGTCCCATCCGTAATGCCCCAAATCCTAAAGAGAAAGCAGACGAAATCCAAGGAAGAATTGCCCGCCTTTTTAATTAATTAGCGCCAAGCAATTCTTGAATTGAGCCCGACGCGCTTGGGAAGCTCGCTGACCGGTTGATTGAAGAAAAGTTGACCGGCCTGAGCGCCGGATTCTATGTTCGACGATTCGTTGACTTGGATTGTCTCGCCGTTGGCAAGATGGGATTCCAAACGCTGCGGATCAGAAGCGGGTCAGCCTGAATACCAACTTCCTTTCTTGCGCTGTGACGACTTTCCATTTTCCCGCCGCTAAATCACCCAATTCAAAGCCGCCGATGCGCGCGCGCAACAGCCGCAAGGTCGGATGCCCGATGGCCGCCGTCATCCGGCGCACCTGGCGGTTTTTGCCTTCCGCCAGTTCCAAATCAATCCAGCAGTCGGGAACATTGCTGCGGAAGCGAATCGGCGGATCACGCGGCGGCAGCGCCGGCGGCGGCTCCAAAATCCGGGCGCGACATGGCAAAGTCTTACGCCCCCGAATCAGGACGCCTTTTTCCAGCTTCCGCAACGCCTCCGGGGTCGGAATTCGCTCCACTTGCGCCCAATAACCGCGACGATGCCCGTGCCGCGGATGAAGCAGCCGTTGGTTCAGCTCCGCTTCGTCACTGAGCAGCAGCAGTCCTTCGCTGTCGGCATCGAGCCGGCCGATGGGATAAACGTTTCGGGGGAAGCCGAACTCCGCCAGTGTCCGAGATTTCGAGCTCTCCGGTGTGAACTGCGAAACGACGCCGTAAGGTTTGTGAAACGCGATGAGCATCAGACGAACACGGAGGGCAACTCAGTGAATGGCGAAATACTCTAGCGGTCTCAACATCGCGGTTTCACGATTTCTCCACTTCACGAAATTCCACCGGCGCCGGCTCCAGCGCCATGGGGTGGTCGTGGTCCAAAAACTCTTCGCAGACGCGGAAGAAATCGGCCCGGGTCGTCGCGCGCCGGATCTGGTGCAGGAACCGGCCGGTCGGCTCGACCCCGACGCCCAGATAATTCATGTATTTCTTCATCTTCTGCACCTGCGCAGCCTCCCGCACCTCCGGCGAACAGACCGCGTCATAAAGCGCGCGGACATACCCCAGCACGTCGTGCCCGGTCGGAATGAAAAGCGTTTCACCGCGTTGATGTTGTCGAATCTGGTGGAACAGCCACGGATTGCGAATGGCGCCGCGCCCGATCATCAATCCCTTCGCGCGGGTCAGGCGCAGGATTTCATCCGCGTTGCGCGCCGAGCAGACGTTGCCGTTGGCCAGCACGGGAAACGGCAGGTCGCGGACGGCCCGCGCGATGTAATCGTAATGCACTTCGCTGCGATACATCTCCGCGACGGTGCGGCCGTGCACGGTCAGCAAATCAATCGAATGCCTCCCGAAAATCGGAAGCAGCTCATCGAAAATTTCCGGTGAATCGAAGCCGAGGCGCGTTTTGACGGTGAACTTGATCGAGATGGCGTCGCGCAACGCGCCCAGGATCGCATCGACCCGCTCCGGCTCGCGCAGCAGACCGCCGCCGGCGCATTTGCGATAAACCACCGGAGCCGGGCAACCGAGGTTCAGGTCCACGGCGACAATCGGATACTGCTGCAACTCGCGCGCGGTCCGCGCCAGCGAGGGGATATCGTTGCCAATCATCTGCGCGATGACGGGCCGGCCCGTTGGGTTCTCGGTAATGGATTTCAGAATCCACCTTTCGAGATTCGAGGTCGGATGAACGCGAAAGTATTCGGTAAAATAAACGTCCGCGCCGCCGCAAGCTGTCATCAGGTTCCAGAACGGCAAATCGGTCACGTCCTGCATCGGGGCGAGCGCCAGGACCGGCGCGGCGCGGCGCAACATCTGATTGAACTCTTCGGCCTGGTTCATCGGACGGAGTCTATTTGAATTGCGGGTGTTGCTGCAATCTTTCCCACGTTTCCGCCACAAGTCGCGTCTGCCGATAAACCGCCTCGCGCAGCGGTTCGGCGCTGCTCGAGCGCCGGGCGCGCTGCAGCCATTCGCGGTCGAGCGGTTCATCGATCAGCTCCAGAGTGTTGGCAGCGATGGTGGTTTCCTCCTTCTCGCCTGTCGCGTGCCCGGCGCCGACGTAAAAACCGGCCAGCAACAAAGTCACGCGCAGCATCGTGCTGCGTGAATAAGTCGGCAGCGCGCAGGGACGTTGGGGATCGAGCAGGCCAAACAGATTCGTAAACAGCGGCAGTGTCCACATCGCCGGATTCTTTGCGGGCGAAAAGGCGTCGAACAAAATGGCGTTGGGAACAGGGAACCGTCGAGCGGGCAGGCGGGCAAGCGCGCCGGTGAGCAGGGTCGGAAAATCCCCGAGGTGAAATTCCCATTCGACGCGCGCAGCCGCATCGCAAAAGCTGGCGTGGTGGCTATGCAGAAGTGACCGCAGGTGCTGATCGTAGCCACCAAAATAACCGAGTGTTTCCGCATGGTGTAAGGCGAATTGAAGCGGCTCGAGGGTCTGGTCGAAGCTCACCATTCGGATTGAACACGGAAGCGCG
>DASPXS010000349.1:0-3724 GCA_035637175.1 Haliangiales bacterium
AACAATGAAGGACATCATTGGATATGGCAGAAGGGGAAGTTCGTTGCCGAGTGGTGGCCCAGTTCCGCCAAGCTCGTCTTTAACCGCGATTACGACCGCTCGTGCCATGCGCACGACTGGACCGCCGTGATCCCATTTCTCGAAAACAAGACAGGCGAGTTGTAAAGCTCGGCAGCGCCGGAGTACGGAACCTGCGCGTCAATGTTCGGACCGTGGAACGCCGCTTTGTGCGGCACCGTCGCACGTGCAAGCAGGCCGTGGGGCTGCGCCGGCCTTCAACCGGCTGAGGAACTGCTCTTCGCGTCGCCGGATCTGCGATTACCCGGGGTCGCCATTCCGAAATTACCCCCACTCATTGCTCCGGGGCCTTGCCGGTAACACGGAGGAATTTTTTGTCGCGATCAATGTCCGTTTGTACCGTCCAGATCCGGGGATCGGCGTCGCGTTGTTTCTTTTCGGTGAGGTTGGGCGACCAGGATGCCAGGTCAGATGACCACCAGGATTACTGCCGGACGCGATAGAACCGTTGCGAATCGGTGGCGTTGACGTCGAGGAAATCGAAGCGCCCGTTGACCGCTGTGTTGGTCAGCGCGGGAACCCAATTCGTGAGGTCAGTCGAAGTCTCGACGAGATAGCTCTGATTATCCTGCGCCTGGAACCATAAGCGGAACTGGCCATTGGTTTGTTCTCCGGAAACCACGGTCAGATTCAACGGCAGCACCAGAACATTGGCTGCCGATGAGGTCGCAGTAGCGCCGAGGTTGTCCGTTGCCCGCGCCGTCAGCGTGTAGTTCGTCAGCGCAACGCCGAGCCAGGTCAAATTATACGGTGCGTTGGTCACGGTTCCGAGCAGGTTTGTGCCGCTCAGGAACTCCACCTTTGACACCGTGCCGTCCGGATCGCTGGCTGCGGCCACCAGCGTGATGGCGTTGGGCTGAATGAACGTCGTGTTGTTGGTGGGAAAATCCAGGTTCACAATCGGCGGCTGGTTTGGCGCGAACGTGCCGCTGACGTCGGCGAAGACCGAGGTGTTCAGCGCGCCGTTGTTATGCGCGGTCACAGCCAGTCCGGCGAACACGTCGCCGCCCATAGAATTGGTGATGGTGTCGATGAGCGTCCATGAGGCGCCGTTGGCGGAGGCATAACCTCGAAACACGTTGCCGGTTCGCGTCAGTCGCACCCAGTATGGCGCCGTGACGGAAGGGCCACCCGTGTGAGCGCTCGCGCCGCCAGTGGTCACGCGCCGCTGAAATGCCGCGCCGTTGCCGGACGATATCAACGCGAAGGCATGACGCGAACCGGCCGTCAGAGTCTCGCGAATCATCACACCGGCTTTGGCCCACGGATCCGTGTTCTGCAAACTGACCACGCGGGCGATGATTTCGCCGTCGCCGTTCAACGTCCGGTGGACATAATGAAAGGCGTCGGCGTTGTTCCAAATGTCATCGCCGCCGCCGGAAACCGTGAAGCTGCCGCTGCTGTAGGCCGCGTCTCCGGCGAAACCCACACTCCCGATGTCGTCGCTCAACCACGGATTCGGCAAGCCGTTGGTCGGCGGCGGCAGGCTGTTAATCCATTCGGCCAGCGCAGCCACGGCGTTCGCGTCGATCGTGTTTCGCGCCAACGGCGGCATCTTGTGCGCATCAAGGCTGTTCACGCGTTGATACATGATGGAGCGCGAGAGGTCTTGCGGCGCGACGACCTTCGCGCCCGAAATGCCGAGCGGGTCCGCCACGGGCCCGCTGACGATACCCTGGCTGGCCAGCGGCGTATCGAAACGCGCGTCCCACAACGCGGGCGCGCCGCCGGGGCGGTGACACTGCGCGCAATTCGCATCGAGATAGGAACGGACGCGGTGTTCGAGCGGCGCGGCGCTGTCCGTCACGGCGACGAGATGGTCGTAAGTGGAAAGGGCGCCCTCGTTGAGCGTGGTGTCGAAGAGGCCAATGTGGTTCCACGTTCGCAGTTGGTTGTCCGTCACCCCGGAGCCGGGATAGGCAAAGTTGCCATTGAGTTGGCGCGTCTTGAGGCCGAGCACGTAGCCGGCAGCGGGTGTGTGGCAGCGCAGACAGTCCTCGCGGCTCGGATAAAACCACTGCTGCGTGCGCGTGCCGGTCGCGGTCTGAATGACGATGTCCTCGGTGAGCGAATTGGTCAGCAGATCGGCGTCGCTGTTATCGGGCCGCCATTTGTAAGTGATCCCATAAGCGGCGCCGTTGGTGTCGCGGACGAGCAGCCGGGTTTCGAGGCGCCGCAGCACGCCAGGATTCGTGTCGTCCACGGGCAGTTCGAAATTTTTGACGAACACCGTGCCCCCGGGGAAGGTCCATTCGCCGGTCGCGCCAAAATGAACGAACGTGTTCGTCGGCAGCGCCAGCCAGCGCTGCTTCACCGCGCCGTCCGACCACAACGGGGAATTGACGGTGTAGGGAATCAAGCTGCCACCCGGCGTTAGCGTGGAGGAGTCCTGGAACGCGCCGGTTTGCGAGAGCAGCGGTGGGAACGGCCGGCTCGCGGGCGGCGGGCCGGCGCGCGCCAGTTTGTAAATGCGGCCGCCGACGCTGCTCATCTGGCAGAGGTACAGCTCGTTGTCTTGATCGAGGCCGAAGGAGGACAGGCCCGTGTAATCGCTGCCGGAGTTGGGGCCGGCACCGCTGGGCATGATGCAAAGCAGAATTTTGCCCGGCGGGCTGGTGGATTCGTTCAAAACCCAGATTTTTTTCTGCACGTTGTCGCCGAAGATGTATTTGCCGCCCAGGTCGGCGGCGAACTGGCTGCCCCGATACACATAACCGCCGATGACTGCCTGGCCTTCGCTGTGGGTGTAATCGATGATCGGCCGCTTGTTGACGCCGATGTATGGCGGCGTCAGATCACCGCCCAAGCCTTCGATGCGGCTCCATTGAAAATTCAGCCCCGGCGGATCGGTCGGTTCGATCAGGTCGATTTCTTCGCGCGAACCCGCGCCCACGTCGCCGATGAAAATCCGTCCGCTCGGGGGATCGCACGTCATCCGGTGCGGGCTGCGCAGACCCAGCGCGTAAAACTCCTCGAGCACGCCGGACTGTCCGACGAACGGATTGTCGTTGGGAATGTAATAATTCGCGGTCGCGCCCTTCGCCGGTTGGCGAGGAATCGGATGGCTGATGTTTCCGCCGCGCATGTCCACGTCGATGCGAAAGACGCCGGAGAAAAGATTTTGGTTGATGATCTGCGTCGGCGCCCGCTCGTCGTCACCGTCCGTCCAGTAGAGAAACCCGTTGACGGGATGGAAGAACATCCCGCCGCCGTTGTGCCATACGCTGTCGCCTGTTTGATCCACCAACACGAGTTCGGAATTCGGTATCGCGACACCGCTGGCATCGAGCGTGAAGCGGGACAGCCGGTCGTGGTACTTGCTGGGCAAGTACTCGGTGGGCCGCTGCGTCGGACTGCCGACCACCGTGCCAGGCGTCACCCAGGTGTAATAAACAAACAGGTAGCGGTTGGTCGCGAAGCCGGGATGAAAAACCAGATTGAGCAGACCGGAGTCGTCCCAGCCCTGGCACTGATTGCTGATGTCCAACACGAGCGTTTTGGAACTCGCGCCGGGAGTATTATCAAGCGAATAAACGCGCCCTTCGCGCTCCCAAACGACGAGTTTTGTGGTTCCCGGCACAGCCGCGATACCCAGCGCGTTGGTGAACATGAGATTGGTGAACGCGACGACGGCAGACCAGTTACC
>DASPXS010000350.1:0-2698 GCA_035637175.1 Haliangiales bacterium
GGAACGGAGGCAATGACTCTCTTGTTGGCCGAATTGTCATCGGTGCTCAGCGCGAGAATGGAATTGTCGTCGCTCGATACCCAAAAGAGATAACTCCCGGTCGTCGGAGGCACCAGATATCCGCTCATGCGCTGGCCGTAGTTGTCAGCCACGTTGATCGGCGCTTCGAAGAAATTCGTGATCACGGTTACCGTGGTTGGATTGTTGGGAAAAGCAGGATTGTTGGTCAGGTCCGACACCGCGGTGCCGTTGATGCCGCTGTAAGACTCGCGCAAAACGCCGTTACTCTGAGCGCAAATCCGCCAGGAGCCCCCCAGCCACAGCAAAGCGAATGCGAAGACAAACAATGGCCTGAACACGAGACGCTTCATGGGCTAATTATCAGCCAGTTTTAGCAAATCTTGAGCCAACCCGCGGCTTTTCCAGGACTTGATCAGCAGCATCCGCTCAAGCCCGCTTCCGTCGGATGGCCCTCTCGATGATCCAACCCGATCTCGACCCTCCCGGGAGGGAAGTCGCCATTCGACCGCCACCGGACAGTTTCCCCTCCCGTGAGGAGTTAGGGGTGGGTCCATGGTTCCCAATGCATGCGCGGAAACGAAAGGGTGCTTTCCGTGGACACGCGCACGCCCGCACTCCGTCCCTCTCCCCCACGGGGGCAGAGGCTGTCCGTAGGACGGGTGAGGGTGGATCTCCACAGGTTTAGGGTCCCAAAGCATGCGAAAAAACCAAAGGCTCTCCATGAACCGTCGGAGGTACCGCCAGGTTTTGGACTGCGCCAGTCCTCTGGCGCTTTGGCAATGGAGGCGAGCTGACCGAAAGCGCCAGAGGACTGGCGCAGTCCAAGACGCTACCGCGCGATCCGCAGGTTCAGGGTCCCAATGCGCGGCATCAGAGTCGAGGAGGCTTTCCAAGAAGCTCCCCATCACCCGCTCTTGCGCCTTCGCCAAGGCTGCGGCGGACGGGTCGGGCACCCTCTCCCCATCCGAGGGGGAGAGGGCTGGGGTGAGGGGGCCGCTCGCAAGTTTATAGTTCCAAAGCATGCGAAAAAACAAAAGTGGACTACCCAGGAAACGCAACGAAAGGCGGGCGTCCCGCCTGCCCGCGTCGGTGAAGGCGAGTTTGAGTTTCAATTTTAAACGGGTCGCTTTGACTCGGGCCCTTGATCATGGCGAGCAGGCCGGAGTCCGGGTTGCCGGTCGTTAGCAAGAGCCGCCGCCGTCGCAACACTGACTGACCCGGGTGGTGGCGTCATAATTCTGACCCTTGGTCTCCCGCGGATGCCGCAGGCCTGGCGCCGAGCAGTCGAACGGCCCGGCCTGTTCGAGCGGCACGGGCGCCAGCGGTTCAACGAACGCGAAGAACTGCCGGTAAGGCTCTTTTTTGAAAAGTTGATACGTTTTGTCGCAAACCGCGTGGCGGCGTCCGCGCTCCAGACGATGGTTGTCGTCATCCAGCACTTCTTTGAACGGGCCGAGGTAAATCACAGCCTGCTTCCGATCGAAGCACGGGCCTTGCTTGCCTTTGTAAGCGGCGACGGTTACGGAGCGGAATTCGATGCCTTCGATCGTGCGCCACGGTCGTTCCTGCCGCGCCAGGATTTGCATGCCATAAAACCCGGCCTCGGCGAAGGCCTGCAGAAACCCGTCCTCCGTCAACGCGCCGGATATGCAACCGCTCCAGAGTTCCGAATCATTCTGCAAATGTTCCGGCACCGGCTCGTCGGAAACGATGTCGGAAATCACCGCGCGCCCGCCTTTGCGCAGCACGCGAAAGATTTCTTCGAACAATTGCCGCTTCGATTTTGGTTCCACCAGATTCAATACGCAGTTGGAAATGACCGCGTCAATGGATTCGCCGGCCACCAGCGGCTGCCGGACACGCAGCTCCTGCGCAACCTCGTCCGCCGCCAGAAAAGAGGTGGCGTCGCTGATCGGATGTTTCTTCAGTTCGTCGTCCAACCTCTCGAGGTCGAGCGCCAGGTCTTGAATCCTGCCCTTGCGGAATTCGACGTTCGCGTAGCCCAGTCGTTCGGCAACGGTGGGCGCGTTACGCCGGGCGACCTCCAGCATTTCATCGGTCATATCGACACCGATGACTTTTCCTTTCGGCCCGACGATTTGCGCCGCAATGAAACAAATCTTCCCTGCGCCGCTGCCCAGATCGAGCACCGTCTCGCCCGGGTTCACGGAGCGGCTCGGATCCCCGCAGCCGTAATCTTTTCGGATGACTTCTTCCGGAATGATTTGAAGGTACTGCCGTTCGTAATCGGTCGCGCAACACAGCGTGGCTTCGGGGCCTGCGGCGGCGGCCGCGTAGCGTTGTCTCACCGCCGTTTCGGGATTGATCGTTTTCATGGTCGCTCGGAATTGTGGAATTGCAATAGAACCTAGGATGAAACGGCCGGCTTGACCAGCGGATTGTCAGTGCGGCTCGGCTCGACGGCAGGCAGGACGCGGCGCTACGCTAAACACACACAAGGAGGGAAGCCCCGGCTCACGTGCGCGGCGAACCGCCGGAATCGCCAGGCGACACTCTCTCGCTATGCCTGTGTCCCATCGCCAGGTTCGCGGGGTCCGCGCCGGCGAGATAACGAAGCGTCAACCACACGTCCGACGCCGTCGTAAGGAACGCGCCGCGAGAAGCGAAACGGCGCGCCGAGGAGACCACGTTCGATCGTAACGTCACGACATGTCCC
>DASPXS010000351.1:0-5554 GCA_035637175.1 Haliangiales bacterium
CCCCTCTCCCCGTCCCTCTCCCCCGGCGACGGGGGAGAGGGGGCCCGACTTGTCCGCCGTAGGCTTGGCGAAGGCGGAAGGGCGGGAGAGGGTGCCGTTCATGGTCCCGATGCATGTGCACCACCGAAAGGAGGCGCTCCACAGTCCACCGAGTAAGAACGTGAGCGGCACGGGCTGGGACAGCTCCTCTCATTGGGAGTTTGTTATCGTGACAAGAAGCGGGGAGGCGGCCGTCCCCGCCCCTTTCTTGAATCCGGCCCGCCCGTCTGCGGCGACAATTGATTTGAGACTTTGCAAGTTCGACGGTTTGTCGTAGAAATTCCCTTCCCGCTTCGACGGGCACTTTGATGAAACCCGAGATCGAAATCTACGACACGACCCTGCGCGATGGCAGCCAGGGTGAAGGCATCAATTTCTCGGTGGCGGACAAACTCCGCATTGCCGAGCGCATCGACGCCTTCGGGATTCATTACATCGAAGGCGGCTGGCCCGGGTCGAATCCGAAAGATATCGAATTCTTTGCCCAGGCCAGGCGCAAAAAGTTCAAGCGCGCCAGATTGGCGGCCTTCGGCGCGACGCGACGCAAGGGTGTGGCGGTGGAAAACGACGAGCAAGTGAGGCAATTGCTGGAAGCCGGCACGCCGGTCGTGACGGTCGTCGGCAAGACGTCGCTGTTGCACGTGAAGAAAGTGTTGCGCACGACGCCCGAGGAAAACCTGGCGATGATCGCCGACACCATCCGCTATCTCAAGGACCACCGCAAAATGGTCATCTTCGACGCCGAGCACAGCTTCGATGGCTTCAGTGATGAGCCGGATTACTCCCTGGCCACCTGGCAGGCAGCGGAAAAGGCCGGCGCGGATTTTGTGGTGCTCTGCGACACCAACGGTGGCCGTCTGCCGAATGAAATCGCCCGCATCACGGCGTTTGCCCGCGGCAAATTGACCGCCCGAATCGGCATTCACACGCACGACGACATCGGTCTGGGCGTGGCCAATGCGCTGGCGGGGCTGGAAGCGGGCGCCACGCAGGTGCAAGGCACCATTAACGGCTACGGCGAGCGCACGGGCAATTGCAACCTCACGAGCGTGATTCCCAACGTGGCGCTCAAGTTGAAAAAACTTTGCGTGCCGTCATCATCGCTGGCGAAATTGAAGGAGCTTTCACAGTTCGTGGATGAAATCGCGAACGTCCGCCATAACCCGCGCCTGCCCTGGGTGGGTTCGGCGGCGTTTTCCCACAAAGGCGGTCAGCACGTCAACGCCGTGCAGAAGCTGGCGCGCAGTTACGAACACATCAACCCGTCGCTCGTCGGCAACCAGCGCACCGTCCTGATCAGCGATCTTGCGGGCAAAAGCAATATTGTGCTCAAAGCGCAGGAACTCGGCTTCAAGATCACCAACGAGACACCGGAACTCAGAGCCATTCTCGTCCGCATCAAGGACCTCGAGCATCAGGGCTACGAATTCGAAGCGGCGGAAGGCTCGCTGGCGTTGCTGATCCGCAAAATCCTCAAGCATGAAGAACCGCCGTTCCACGTCGAGGCCTATCACGTTTCCATGCGCCGCGACGGCGTCGAGTCCGTCGTCGAAGCGACGGTCAAGGTGCGCGTCGGCGACCAGGTCGCCCACACGGTCGCCGAGGGCGACGGTCCGGTGAACGCGTTGGACTCGGCTTTGCGCGGCGGGTTGGTGCACTTTTTTCCGCAAATCAAAAAAGTCCGGCTCACCGACTACAAGGTGCGCATCCTGGATTCGGGGACCGGCACCGCCGCCAAGACCCGCGTGCTCATCCAGTCCATCGACGACAAAGAGGAATGGGGCACCGTGGGTGTGGACGACAACATCATCGAAGCCAGCCTCCAGGCGCTGGCCGACAGCATGGAGTTTGCGTTGATGAAGAAGTGAGCGGCAGACGTATTCTCCGCTTTACGCGAATTGACGCGAATTTTCACGAATCGTGGAATGATGATTGAGAGACGAATAGCGCGAGAGAAGACGAATTGTGAGCGAGTTGATCTACAAATCAGAAGCATTCACGATCATCGGCCTTTGCATGGAGGTTCACCGCGAGCTCGGCCATGGCCAGGACGAAGTCATTTACAAAGATGCCCTGGAAGTGGAGTGCCGGCGCAATACCGTGCCGTTTGTCCGGGAAAGAAAATACGAGATCGAATACAAGGGCGTCGTCCTTCCGCATTTCTATTACGCCGACTTCGTGATCTTCGACAAAATACTGTTTGAAGGCAAAGCCTGTGAGCGCCTGACCGATGCGCACTTGAAGCAGGTGCTCAATTATCTTGCTGTGTCGAGATTGAAGCTCGGTCTGCTTGTTAATTTCGGCGAAGAATCCCTGGTTTGGAAACGCGTCGTTCTTGAAAAACGAAGTGGCAGCCCGCCTGATCAGCAAAAATAATCCGCGTCAATTAGCGAAATTCGCGTAAAAGTTCTGCTATGCCGGAAATCCCCAAAACCTACGAGCCGCAAGCCGTCGAAGCGAAGTGGTACCAGTTCTGGCTCGACCGCCAATGCTTCACGGCCGACCCCGCGCGCGTTTCGGAAAAACGCCCGGCTTATTCCATCGTCATCCCGCCGCCGAACATCACGGGCGTTTTGCACATGGGCCACGTGCTCAACAACACCGTTCAGGACATCCTCGCCCGCAAGGCCCGCATGGATGGCAAGGAGGTCCTCTGGCTGCCCGGCACCGACCACGCCAGCATCGCCACCCACATGGTGCTGGAGCGGGAGTTGAAAAAAAAGGAGGGCGTCACCCGCTATGATTTGGGCCGCGAGAAATTCATCGAGCGGGCCTGGGAATGGAAGGCTCAATACGGCAGCATCATAATCGCGCAATTAAAAAAACTTGGCTGCTCGTGCGATTGGTCGCGCGAGCGGTTCACCATGGACCCGGAATATTCGCATTGCGTGGAGAAAGTCTTCGTCGAGTTGTACAAGAAAGGCCTGATCTACCGCGGCAAACGGATGGTCAACTGGTGCCCCGCCACACTCACTGCCCTCTCCGACGAGGAGGTCGAGATGGAACCTCAGAAAGGGTTCCTCTGGTATTTCAAAGTCGAAGTTGCCGAGCAACCCGGAACCTTCCTCACCATCGCCACAACCCGACCGGAAACCATACCCGGCGACACCGCGGTGGCGGTGAATCCGAAGGACCCGCGTTACGTGCGATTGATTGGCAAACACGCCATCCGTCCGTTGCCCGCCGAACTGCCGCGCGAGAAGAAACTGGTTCCCATCATCGCGGACGAGCAGATCGATCCCGAGTTCGGCACCGGTGTGCTCAAGGTGACGCCGGCGCATGACAAGGCCGACTTCGAAATCGGCCGGCGCCACAACCTGCCCGCGGTGGACATTATGAATCCCAATGCCACGATGAACGACCTGGCGGGCGCGGACCTGGGCGGGCTGGACCGGTTCGAGGCGCGCAAGGTGGCGGTCGAGAAACTCAAGGCGCTGGGCGCACTCGTGAAGGAGGAGCCGTATGAGAACAAGATCGGCTTCAGCCAGCGCGCGAAGGTGCCGATCGAACCGCGCCTGAGCGAGCAATGGTTTTTGGAATACCCCAGCGTGGACAAGGCCCAGGCGTGCGTGGAGCAGGAGGGAAGCGCGCCCGGGGCGGGCGCGCTCCCCGAAAAGATGCGGTTCCACCCGCAACGCTGGGCGAAGGTTTACGATCATTGGATGAACAACATCCAGGACTGGTGCATCAGCCGCCAGCTTTGGTGGGGACATCGGATACCGGTGTGGACGAAGGAGTCCTCCCGGCAAGAATTGGTGACACTACTTCCGCGAGCCACTCTCGAATCGTGGAAGTGGACCGATGAAACACGCACCACTCGTTATGCCGACGGATCCCTCGAAATCGAGACATTGGTCGATCAAGCAATCGTAAGGGAAAAGACGGATCATAAGTCTGGAGAAACACGTCTCCTCTCGGTGCTCCGACTCAAACCGAAGGACGGGGACAGAGTCTTTATCGAAGTCGCGACCTACGATGAAGCTGAGGCAGCGCAACTTGAAACCAAGGGCTTCGCTCGCGACCCCGACGTCCTCGACACCTGGTGCAGTTCCTGGCTGTGGCCCTTCGCTACCATGGGCTGGACCGGGGACCAGTCCCAGGACTCAAAAAACGCAACTCTCCAGACCTTCTATCCCACCACCGACCTGGTCACCGCGCCGGACATCATATTCTTCTGGGTCGCGCGCATGATCATGGCAGGTTACGAGTTCATGGGCGAGATGCCGTTCCGCAACGTCTATTTCACCGGCCTTATCCGAGACAAACAGGGCCGCAAGATGTCCAAAACCCTGGGCAATTCGCCCGACCCGCTCGAACTCATCGCCAATTATGGCGCCGACGCCCTCCGCTTCGGCACCATGCGCAGCGCGCCGCCGGGCCAGGACATCCTCTTCGATGAGAAGGATGTCGAACTCGGTCGCAACTTCTGCAACAAACTCTGGAACGCCTGCCGTTTCCGCCAGATGCAAAGTGGCGCGGGCGTCCCGCCGGCGGCGCCTGAGACGACAAGGGAAACGGAAGGCAGGCGGGACGCCTGCCCTACTCTCGAAGGCGAAATCAACCCCGCGCTGCTCACCAGCGACGACAAATGGATCCTGCTCAAACTCGACCAGGCCATTCGCGAGATGGACGCCGCGTTCGCCGAATACAAATTCAGCGAGGCCACTTCCACGCTCTACCGCTTTTTCTGGAGCGAATACTGCGATTGGTATGTCGAGGCGAGCAAGGCTGTGTTGAGCGTTGGAGCGACAGAGCGTCAGAGCGTGGGAATCTCGGACGCTCCCACGCTTCCACGCTCCGACGCTTCCACGCGAGCAGCTCGGCGTGCCAACAAACTGGCCGTCATCGATTTCGTCCTGGGCCACACCCTGCGCCTGTTCCATCCCTTCCTCCCCGTCATCACGGAGGAACTCTGGCACGGGCTGGGTTACAACGGCGATTTGCCGGCGAATCAAGGCGGCGACAGCATCATGTTCGCGCACTGGCCGAAGCCGCTCGACGACGATTTCAAGGCGCACTACGGCCTCAACGAGAGCGATAAGGGGTTCGTGGACGCCAAATACGAACTCGTCACCCGCGGCCGCAATCTGCGGCGCGAGTTGAACGTCGCCGCGAACAAGAAGGTGAAATTCATTCTTAAAGTGAAAGAGCCGTTGCCGGCCAGCGAGGCGGATGTGATCAAGCTGCTGCTTAACGCCGAGACGCTGGACCTGGACCCGAACTTTGCGCCGAAAAAAGGCACGCCATCCGCGTTGTCCGATCTGGGCGAACTGTTCCTGCCGCTCGAAGGTTTGGTTGATGTCGAAGCCGAAAAAGCCCGGCTCAAGAAAGAACTGGCGAAAATCGACGCCGAGATTGAAAAGGTGCAATCGAAGCTGAACAACCCCGACTTCGCGCAGAAAGTCCCGCCGAACGTTCTGCAAGAGCACAAGAAACGCCTCGCGGACTGGCAGGCAAAGCAACAACAGGTGAAGTCGGCCCTGGACTCGATCGGCGGTTAGATTGGCTGCCGGAG
>DASPXS010000352.1:0-3588 GCA_035637175.1 Haliangiales bacterium
TGGGGCGCGCTCACCTGGAACTCGGCCATTATCAGGACGCCGCCAACCAGTTCTCGGAAATCGTCCAGTTCGCGACGGATTATCCTTCGGCGAATTTTTTTCTTGGCCAGGCGTTGCTGCGCCTGGGCCGGCAGGAGGAAGCGAAGCAGGCATTGGAACGCCATCAGCAACTTATTACCGGGAAACCGAACCCGCCGGCCGCCGCCGCCACCTTTGAACGCTGCGTTTACACCCAAATGCGCGTGCCCTTTCAATTGGAACAGCCGGATCGTCGCAGCGTGAAGGTCGCATTCGTTGACGCTACCCCAGCGGCGTTCGGCGCCGGAGCGAGGAATTTCCACGGTCCGGTTGCCGTGCTGGACGTCAATCATCGCGGAGGCAACGACCTGTTTGTCGGGGAAGGGGACGGCGGTTTCCGAGTGCTGTTGAACACCAACGGAACATTTCAACCGCTGGGCGAGTTCATCGCGGGGAAACCGGGAGCGAAATACACCTGCTGTCTTGTGGCCGACGTCAACAACGATCGTTACGACGACGTCATGGTTGTGGGCGAGCAGGGAGTCCGTCTGTTCCAATTCCAAACGAACGGCGCCGTGCGTGACGTCACCCGATTTGCGCGACTGGAGGATACGCCGGCGGTGGACGGAGCGCTGGCCGATCTCGATTTCACCGGCAAACTCGATTTACTGCTGGTCACGCCGGGCGCGCGAAACATTCGCGTGTTCCGCAATCTCGGCAGCAGCGGCGGCAGTCCGTATTTCAAAGAGATCACCCAGACTTCCGGTGTTCCCGCGTCGGTGAGCGCGGTCAGCCGGCTGGTGGTGGACGACTGGAACAACGACGATGTGATGGACCTGTTCCTGGCGCGCGAAGGGCAATCGCCTCAGGTGCTCACCCGGCTGCGCGGTGGGCCGCTCACCGAAACGAATTCTCCGGCGGATTGGCCTGCCGGCAGAATACTGGCGACCGGCGACCTCAACAACGACCTGCGCACCGACGCGGTCATCGCGGGCGCCGACAAACTGACCTGCGTCTTTGGCGGCCTGACCAATCGCTTCGAAATGCCGCTGGGCCAGTTCCGTCTCCGCGGTCTTTTGCTCGTCGATTACGACAACGACGGCTGGCTGGACATCTGCGCTTACGGCGATGGCGTGCGTCTCTGGCGCAACCTGGGGAATGCCGGTTTTGAGGAGACGACGCGGGCGGTTGGCCTCGATCGGCTGGTCAAGGGAGTCGTTGATTCGATGGCAGCGGCGGATTTTGACGGCGATTGCGACACGGATTTTCTACTCAGCGTGGAAGGGCAGGGGCTGCGCCTGCTGCGTAATGAGGGTGGCAACGCGAATCGGCAACTGAAGCTTCGGCTGCTGGGCAATCGTTCCAACGCGAGCGGCCTGGGGGTGCGGATCGAAGTCACTGCCGGGCACTGGCGCACCCTGCGAACGGTGCAGTCGTTGCCGGTCGAATTGGGCGTGGGCAAACACAGCCAACTCGACTCCATCGCCACGCATTGGATCGACAACCTGCTGCCGGTCACCGACAGCAAGTTGGATCAGTGCGAGCCGATGGTCATGTTCGAAGTGCAGTTGCCCACCGGGTCGTGTCCCTATTTGTACGCGTGGGACGGCGAGCGGTTTCGTTTCGTCACGGACATACTGGGCGCGGCGCCGGCGGGTCTCCGTTTGACCGACAGCCGGTTCATTGACGCGGACGAAGACGAGTTGGTATGGCTCGGCGATGAATCGCTGTTCCGTCCCCGCGACCGCCACTATGTTTTGCAGATCACCGAGGAATTGCGTGAAGTGCTTTATCTCGACGCGGCGCAGTTGCTGGTGGTTGACCATCCGGCCGGAACCGAAGTACAGACGACCGGAAAGCTGCTGCCGGGAAAACCGTTTCCGTCGCATGAGATCGTCACCTTGCACCATCGCTATCCGCTGAAACAGGCGACGCGGAGCGACGGTATGGAGGTGACGGCGGCGCTGAATGAAGCGGACGGGAAATTCGTTTCACCGGTCCAAGTGCGCATCCCGCAATTGCGCGGGCTGGCCGAACCCTGGAGCGTTACGCTCGATTTCGGCGCGCCGCCGGTCGATCGCCCGCTGGCGCTCGCGTTGACCGGCTGGTTGCGGTTCGGCGGCGGCATGGCCAATGTCGCGGCGTCGCACGACCCCCGGTTGCCGTTCCCGTTTCCCATCCTGGAAGCGGAAACGGCCGATGGCGAATGGAAGCCGGTGAAGGTCGCGGTTGGCGCGCCGTGCGGCAAAACGAAAACGATCGTCGTCGATTTGGCCGGCAAATTGCCCTCTGGCAGCCGGCGATTGCGATTGAGCACCGCGTTTGAAATTCATTGGGATCGCATCGCGCTGTTCGAGCGATGGGACGCCGCCGGCACCCGAATTGCGCGGTTGGTTCCGGACGCGGCCGACCTCCATTGGCGAGGCTTCAGCGAATTCAAAGATTTGCCCTCCTGCTTTCCGCTGACGCCGGACTACGAGAAAGTGACTTCGGATGCCAAATGGCGGATCACCCCGACGGGCTGGTGCACGCGCTACGGCGTGGTCAGTGAATTGATTGAGCGGCGCGACGACGCACTGGTTCTGTTGAATGGCGGCGATGAACTCACGCTCAAGTTTGCGGCCGACCGTTTGCCGCCGAGGCCGGCCGGAGACGTGCGGGACTTCTTCTTTTACTCCTCCGGCTGGGACAAAGACGCCGATTTCCACTGCGAAAAAGGCTGGCTCGTCGAGCCGATCCCGTGGCATGGCATGGACGACCAGCTTTATGGCAAAGAACAACGCCCGGTCATCGACGGCGATTGGTGGTTGAAAAAATACAATACCCGTTGGGTGGGGCCGCTGACGTTACGGCGCGCTGAGCGCAAGTGAATGCCATCCGGGAATGACGGGTATGCCGGGCTCTCCCAATTTTCGCAGGGTCGCCTGCTGCAGCTCGCGCGTTCGCCGCGCCAGGTGTTTTGAACCCTGCGACGCGGAAGTCTCCCCCTGTTTCAGGTGCATCCTGAAAATCGTATCGCGGATGGCGAGGACTCACCGCCGTCGCTCTGCGCTGGAGTGACCCGTGACGCGGGCGATTGACTCCTGCCGATTGGATATGCTCGCGATTGATCCGAGTCGCAATCTGGAGCTTTAGTGCCTGCTGGAGTACCGTTCGCCGCTGGTCTTGAAGCGACTGGCCGATTGCTCTTCGACGTCGAGTTCGTTTTCCTTCCAGGCCTCAAATCCCCCTTCCAGTTCCATCACGGGATAACCTCTGCTGGCGAAATGCAGACAGGCATTTGCGGCAAGATGGCACTGTTGTGTATAGCAATAGACGACGTTCGTCCTGTCCCTGCTTAATCCCTGCAAGCTTTCCCATTTGTCCTTGGGAAGGTTGATGGCGCCGGAAATGTGGCCTTTGGTGAAGTCTTCCGCCGCGCGCACATCTACGACGACGAGATTGTCCTCGCCCGCTTTGATCCATCTGTCCAATTCCACCGGTCCCGTGGTAAACGCCAGTTTATCTTCGAAGTAAGCCCTGGCCCGGGCCGGATCGTGAATCCGAGTGATACTCGTTTGCATTTTGATT
>DASPXS010000353.1:0-2901 GCA_035637175.1 Haliangiales bacterium
AACTACCGCGTGATCGTCGGCAACGCAGCGGGGTCGATCCTGAGCGACATCGCCGTTTTGACGGTCCTCACCAACTCGCCGCCTGCGATCACTCGACAGCCGGCAAGCCGGACGGTTGTTTTGGGCGCCGACACGACGCCGAGCGTGACTGCCATTGGCCTGGAGCCGTTGGCGTATCAGTGGTTTTTCAACAGAGACGCCATGTTGGATGCGACCAATCCGACAGTGACCATCACCAACTTTTCCGCGATCAGCCAGGGCGATTACTACGTCGTCGTGAGCAGCGCGAACGCGTCGGTGACCAGCGACACCGCCGTGCTGCTGCTGGATTCGCCGTTGCGGCTCGATTCCGCGGCGCTGAGCACAAACGGCCTCTTTCATTTGCGCCTGGTCGGACCCGGCAACACCGGCTACGTCATTCAGGCGACGACCGATTTCGCAACCTGGACCTCTCTGCTGACGAGCAGCGCGCCCAACGGGATACAGGAATTCGTTGACCCGGACTCCACCAACTTTCCGCGCCGTTTTTACCGGCTGATGGCGCCGTAGCCTGCCGACTCAAGGACCGCTCAACCGATTCACGACATTCGTCTTCGCCAAACTCAGCAGATAACGGGAGTATTTCGCGTTATGTACTCCAAGGCTGCCGTCATGTTGAATCAGGTAAAGGTACATCCTCGCCGATTTGATATCGCTCGGAACGTCGGCCTGTTCGGTTGCCGTCGGCCCCCTGAGACTCGGATCGTTGGTGGGGTTTGAGAGCTGGCCAGGGATATTGTATTCCCAGGTCAGCGCGCCGTATTTGGTTCGCAGCACGTCAGGCGCCTTGGTGGTCGCCCAGGAATCAAGGAGGCCTTTAAGCTCCCCGATGCGCTGGGTGATGTCGGACTGAGTATTCGCCATCAGGTTTGTGACCGTGGTCAAATCCGTGTGGCATTCGACGCAGCCCTCAAAATGCGGCTTAAAGTCGTGCCCGGTGAAATTGGGATTTTCTTCGCTCGGATTGGCCACCGTATGCGCGTGGTTGTGGCAGTGGGTGCATTGGTCGATAATGTTCCGGTGCGACGACAATTCGTTGGTGGTCGCCGCCGGCACATAACCGAGCGAGGCGCCGGCGTCGCCAATCAGGATATTGTACTGGGGAGAATGGTGCGGCGGACGGCTGGTATCGGTGGGAGCGGCGCCGCGCATGTTGTGGCACTGGCCGCAAACCTGGACATTGGCGTTGTATTGATTGGTGAATGTCGTGCTGGTGGAGGTGTTGTAAGAGAAAAAGTTCGTTGAATAACGGGGATTCCGCAGCGAGTGAGTGTTGTCCAGGTTGGGTTTGTGGGCATCGTGGCACACGGTGCACGTCACGGCGAAAGTCGCCGCGTCGTGGCCGCTCGGCAGAGTCAGCGTGCCTTTGTTCTTCCAATCCAACAACGCGAGCCGAACCGCCCCGGAATGACACGGGCCGCACGATTGCATCCGTGCCGTGGCATTGGTGGTCAGGAAATTGGCGGCCACGTCGGGCACCACGATGGAGTGCGGGGCCGTGGTCCACTCCTCGTAGGTCGGATGGTGGAATCCGTTGTGGCATCCTCCGCAAAGCATCGCCGAAGGGGTTTTGACCGGGCGCACTGCCAGGTTGTTGACGTCCAGAATGTGGCTGCCCGCCGGACCGTGGCAATTCTCGCATTGCACGCCCGCAAAGAACGGCGTGGTGGTCTCGTCGATGAAGCCGGTGGAAAACCCGGAGCCCACCGTGTGACAGGTGACGCAAGCCGGATTCTTGTCCTGGCTGATGGCCTTGAGCGTGTCGAAGGCGCCGGCGTGGATGGTCTGCGACCAATCGGCATGTTTCTGCGGATGGCAATCCGCGCAGACGTCCGCGCTGACAAAGACCGGCGCTTTGCCGTTGACCCGGAGGAAACCGCGCGCCGCGGACGCCGGCACTGTCAGGCCGTGAGCGTTCGTTGCCGGGCCAATCGGCGCCCAGCTCCCGGAGGTCAAATTGGATCGCGTCTCCACCTGATAGGGTCCGGCGAACCCGTTCCAGGTAAGACCCAGCGCGCCGTTGGATAACGTTGTCGAGGACAGGTCCGGCGTTGCTGACAGACCGCCGGCCGTGGGCTGCAGGACCACATAGTTTGAGTCCGCCAGACCGACGGTCTGGCAGATGAAGAGTGTCAACAGCGCCGCCCGGTAAAGGGCGCCACAATGAAATGGAAACGCTGGACGGCGATAGCAGTCAGGTGTGCGGAAGTTCATGGTTTTCCTGGCGTGGTTGGGGTTTGAAGCGTGACAACGACCTCACCAAACATTTTTTTCTCTAATGCCTTGGAATTTATCTGGCGCATCATTAGGCAGTGTAAGCGCTCCCGCTCCGGCAACTACACATCTCTTGCCAAAAATTCTCCCTCTCTTGCTCTCTGGCCGCTATTCAAGGAAGCGGCCGAACCCGCGCAAAGCCGAGTTGATCGCCGAACGTGACGTGTCCCGGTGCGGCAGAGACAGGAACTGAGTATTCGGTTGTCCAAGTTCGCTAACGAATCAACCGATTGCATCGTAATCCTGCTCTTAATCCTGATCGGCCAAAGGCCGGCGAAAGCAGGATTGGGTTGAGAGCAGGATTAAGATTCAGATTAGAATCAGGATTAGGGAGGGAGACGTAAGCGGACTTGTGAAGTGACTTACTCCATCCGCAAATCCTCCGCTCACTCGACGGTCACGCTCTTGGCGAGGTTGCGCGGCTTATCGACGTCGCAACCGCGGGCAACGGCGATGTGGTAAGCGAGCAATTGCAGCGGGACGACGGCCAGCAGCGGGAACAAGGGCTCCAAGGTTTGCGGCAAATAAATCACGTCCCCCACTTTGGAAGCGATCTTCGGGTTGTCTTCTGTGGCCAGGGCGATGATC
>DASPXS010000354.1:0-3574 GCA_035637175.1 Haliangiales bacterium
ACCGTGACGGAACTTCCGGAGAAGGTTCCGGCGACGGACAGCCTGGCCAACGGGGCGAAACAAGGCATCAACGACTTCCAGCGCCTGGGATACGGCGGCCCGTGTCCGCCGGCCGGCGGGCCGCATCGCTACTTTTTCAAACTCTACGCGCTCGATACGGAAATTCCGCTCCCACACGGCGCCGCGAAAAAGGACCTCGTCGGCGCGATGGAAGGGCACATCCTCGCCCAGGGCCAGTTAATGGGAAAATACAAGCGGCAATAGGCCACGCAGAAACGGGCAGGCGCGCCGCGCGTCTTGCCCGCCCGCCGGCGGAAACTTCGCCCGCAGAAAACAAAGGATTGACCTTCGTCCAAAGTGTATTATTGTCCTAATACACTTAACCATTTGCCGTGCGCATTCGGCGGCGAGTCTGTCCAACGTTGTAGCCGTGCAAATTCATATTTCACCGAACGACGGCGTGCCGATTTACCTGCAGATCGTCAACCAGGTGAAATACCTCGTGGCCGCGGGCCGCCTGGAGGCCGGCGAAGAAGTCCCGCCCATCCGGGTGCTGGCGCAACAACTCCTCGTCAATCCCAACACCGTGGCGCGCGCGTATCTCGAACTGGAGCGGGCTGGGGTCGTGACCAAGCGCCAGGGCTCCGGCACCTATGTGTCCGAGGCCGGCTCGCCTCTGGCCCGACGCGAACGGCTGAAAATCCTGACGCAGCGCGCCGACGCCCTGCTCGCCGAGGCGCGGCACCTGAACGTCGAGCTCGACGAGGTCATCAAGCTATTGCGCGAACGCCATGATGTCCTGACCCAATCCAGAAAATGAAAACCGATGTGTCACCTCAAAAGAATGCCGTGATCGAGATCCATGGCTTGCGCCGCCGATTCGGCTCCAAACTGGCGCTCGACGACGTGTCGCTCACCGTTCCGCGCGGGGTCGTCTTTGGGCTGGTTGGCGAAAACGGCGCGGGCAAAACGACGCTCATCAAGCACGTGCTGGGTTTGTTGAAAGCGCAAAGCGGCTCGGTGCGGGTCTTTGGGCTCGATCCGGTGGCCGACCCGGTCGGCGTGCTGGGGCGGATCGGTTATCTGTCCGAGCAGCGCGATCTGCCGCTCTGGATGCGGGTGGACGAATTGCTCCGCTACACCCGGGCGTTCTATCCGAAATGGGACGCGGCCTATGCCGAGCAATTGCGCGAACAGTTCGGCCTCGATCCGGCCGCGAGAATCAAGCACCTGTCGCGCGGCGAATGCGCCAAAGCCGGCCTGCTGCTCGCCCTGGCGCATCGGCCGGACCTGCTCCTGCTCGACGAGCCGAGTTCCGGCCTCGACCCGGTCGTGCGCCGCGACATCCTTGAAGCGATCATCCGCACCGTGGCGGACGAGGGTCGCACGGTCCTCTTTTCCTCGCATTTGCTGGATGAAATCGAGCGCGTCGCGGATCACGTGGCCATGATCTTCGCGGGCAGACTCGCGTGGTCCGGTCCGCTGGACGACGTCAAAAAGAGCCACCACCAATTCGTCGTCCGGTTTGCCTCCCCGTTATCGAGTCCGCCGGTCATCGCCGGCGCGCTCAGCGCGACCGGTGGGGGTCATGAATGGACCGTAGTCTGCGACGGCGCGCGGAGTGAATTGATGGCCGCGGTTTCCCGAATCGGAGGAACCATCGTCGAAGAACGGTCGCCTTCGCTGGACGACATCTTTGTGGCGCGCGTGGGTGCAAAAGATGCCACAGCCGTAACAAAGATTGTTCCCTGCTGATATGCGCTCACCTGTTTGGGCAATCGCCTGGGAGATCTGGCGGAAAAACCGCTGGGGCTTCCGGCTGGTGCTCGGTTTGTTGTCGAGCGGACTGCTTGTTCGCCTGTTCGGCTCGCATTCCGACGGGATGAAGACCGTTGCGGGCCTGTCGATGGCGCTGTCGTTCCTCGTGACATTCGCCATTTTCAGTTACGCCGATCTCGGCTCGCAGATTTCGTTTCCGGCGCGGACATTCACCCTGCCGGTGCGGACCGGATTGCTGGTGCACGGCCCGATTCTCTTCGGCGTTTTGGGAATCACGATTCTTCACGGCGCCTGGAGCGTTTTATTTCTCTTGCCCCTGGACGCGCATTATCAGGTCGGGCTTTTTGCGATTTACTGGGTCGCAGCCTTGATGACGTTTCAAGCGAGCATCTGGTGTCTAGCCGACTCCCCGAAATCGCTCGTGGTGGTGTTGCTGATCGCCTTGTCGCTTTTCATTCGCCTTGCGGTCGCGTTGGCTGGAGACTACGAAGCGTCCAGGGCGGTGGTTTGCCTGCTGGTGTTTCTGGCGGTTGCTTACCTGTGCGCGCGCGTCGGAATAAAGCAGCAGCGCTGCGGTCAGTGGCGAATCCTTTCCGGAGCGCACACGTTGATCGAAAGAGTAACCGGTGCGCTTCTTCGCCGCAAACGGCCCTTCGCCGCGGCGAGACAGGCGCAGCTTTGGATGGAGTGGCGGCGAAACGCTGCCACGCCGTTGATTCTGCTGGGTGCCGGGCTCATCCTGGCCTGCGTCGGCTTTGGTGACTTTGGTCGGGATGGCTACGGCGCATTTTCTGCGGCATGGTTTTACCTCTTCTGCGTATGGCTGACGCTTTGGGCTTTCATCAGCGGGCTGTTGATCGCCCGGGACGCCGCCGCGGGACCGCTCGGATTTTCTTCGTTTCTGGCCGTGCGCCCCGTCACCAGCGGCGAGCTGGCGTTCGCAAAGATCAAACTGACCGGCCTGGTGACGCTGGCCGGTTGGCTGGTGTACGTCGCGGGACTTTCGTTGTGGTTTGGTCATGGTTGGCGCGCCGACCAGCCCGTGTTGCGCCAGGACGGGGGACTGATTCCGACATTGGGCTTCGTCACTCTTGCCCTGGTCTGGCATCTGGTCGGCGCCTTGCCCCTCTGGCTCGCCGGAAGAATTGAGAGTCCGGCGTGGGCCGGGTTGCTGTTGCTCGGCGGTTACATCGCGCTGGGCAACCTCGTTCAATTTCTCGACAAGCACTTTGATTTGCTCGCGGTTCTGCCCTGGCTGTTCACGGTTGCCCTGGTCGCAAAAATTCTGCTGGCCGCCTGGTTCTTCGGCGAAGCGAACCGGCGGCGATTGCTTTCCGCCCGCACAACCAGGCAGTACTCCCTGTTCTGGCTGCTGGGGACGATTTGTTTTGTGACGATCGCATGCGCCCTTTGCCGGAAGACGGTCTTCCCGCAACCCCTCGTCGCGCTCGGGGCCGCGTTGCTTTTGCCACTCGCGCGCGTCGGTCTCGCCCCCCTGGCGCTGGCGCGACACCGGTAGTATGCCTATGTATAAAATCATCGAAGTCGAGGAATTTCACAAATGTTACGGCGACTTCAAGGCCGTGCGCGACCTCAGTTTCACCGTGCGACCGGGTGAAATCGTCGGGCTGGTCGGAGCGAATGGCGCGGGCAAGACCACGACACTGCGCGCCATCACCGGCATTTTGCGCCCAACGACCGGGACCATTCGGGTCGGAGGACGTGACCTGGAAAGGGAACCTGTCGCCGCCAAACGACAGTTCGCCTACATCCCCGACACGGTTCATCCCTATGA
>DASPXS010000355.1:0-3862 GCA_035637175.1 Haliangiales bacterium
ATATCGATGTCACCAGTGCCGCTCACGGGGAAGTTCCACAGAACGTTGTTGAAAGTAACGCCGCCGACAAGTTGCATTTGGCTCGAACTAAAGTTGAAGCCACCTTTGACGTTGAAGACAAACACATCCGAGGCGCTTCCCTGGATGACGATTTTCCCTTTCACGAGGTTGACCGAGTCCAGCGCAATCACGTTGACCCCGCCACTGCCCACGAACGTTGTGGAAGAGTTGATGTTGCCGTAGGTTTGAGTTGGCGCGAGTGCGGCGAGCGTTGCCGAGGCCGAGATGGCCGCCGCAGACGCGGCGCTCAGGTCCTGGTTCACTGTGCCACCGTTCACCTTCAGGTCGGGATGAATATCGGGTTTGGCGGTGGGATCCAGGAACAATGTTCCGGTGATGGTTGCCTTGAGGAGATCGCCAGTATCATTGGGACCAAGTCCGACATTTCCTGAGATCAGGGTCGCCCCCGAGCTGATGACAACATCGGCACCTGCCAGGCCCAATACTGAGAACTGACCTGCGGCACCGAGCCCGAAGAATGGATTCGGCGGCGGACAGCATTGCGGCGGCGGCGGCGGACTGGAACATCCCGTCACGTAGAAGTTCTCGCCCGAGAACTGGCCGTCATTAACGTTTGGATCCAAGTGAAAGGCAATCATGCCGTTGGCTGGACAGACAACTGAAAGGGGAGCGGCAACCGCGATGCTTACAGTGTAGTCGTCCACCTCGGAAATCAGGTCAATGTGATAGCTCCCGTCTGCGGCAGTGGTCGCTTGACCGAAGTGTGCTGGTACGGTTCCTTGCGCGGTCACCACCACGCCTGCGACCGGCGTGGTTGCAATCGCCGGACATCCGGCGGAGTCCGTGCAGAAGACGAAGCCCTCCACAAAGTTAGCCTTGGCGGTACTGACTAGAAAGCTGCAAATCGCCACTCCGGCGAGCAGCTTACAAGTAGTGGAGAAGTTAGTGAACAATAATGCTTTTTTCATGATACCCCGACCCTTTCGTTTCCCTTCGGTCATTTTTACTGTCTAGCTATGTGCTCCAAGGTTTGTTCTGATGGACAAACGAGTCCACCAACCCTGGTGATTGTTTAGAACTCGGCATATCACTGCAACCACCACACCGCTCCGGGCAGCCTCCCAGTGCGATGCTCAGGCATTTGAACCGCAGTCATGACACGGTTGCGACAATGATTCCGGTCGAGATCCGTTGCATGTTCGCCGTCGCGTCCGTTTTGCGGGCTGACCATTTGGTTTTGTTCGGCAGCGTGGAGGGCTTGACACAAGAGCAGAACACTTCGACTCCCCGGCCGCGATGGCGCGACTACCCTACGGTGCTTACCGAGACGTTACAGTTGAGTTCAGGTAAGTTTCCGCACAAAGCATACCAGCTAAGATCAAATCATCTAATCCATTTATTTTGAGTCGCTTACGAATCTACGGTCAGCAGCGGAGATTGTGTCGGACCCTCATTGGGCAAGTTTGCATTCGAAATGCATGGCAATTTCAATGCAATGGCATCTGCTCCGGATAGGTCGGACCTGGTTTTCTGCTCGCCTCTGGAATCGCTATACTTTGGCAGAGAGGCCGCGGTGTGGTCCGGCTTGATCGGACCGCAAGATGCGAGGCGTCGGAGCGATGGAGCGTTGGACTGTTGAAGCGTTCAAGTCGGAAATACACGAGTGATGAATCAGATGTGCGGGGAGTCGGATCCACCCGGAGGTTATCCGGAGGTGAGTTCATCCAGGGCAGCCTGGATTCGTGTTGGTTCGTGGTTTCGAGCTCTTGAGCTTACCTGTCCCGCTGCAACAAATACACCGCCAGCGCCTCGAGCGCGACCGCTTTGCCGCCAAAAATTTTCAGCGCGGCAAAAGCGCGCCGGGTGAGTTGTTGGGCGATCTTCTTCGATTTTTCGATCCCGACGATGGCCGGATAGGTCGCTTTCTGCGCTTTGGTGTCTTTGCCCGCCGTTTTGCCCAGTTGTTCGCTGGTCTGCGTGATGTCGAGGATGTCGTCAATGATCTGGAACGCCAGGCCGACGTGGTGGCCGAAGTCGGTCAGCGCCTTGAGTTGCGCCGCGGTGCAGTTGGCGCTCATGCCGCCCAGCCGCGCCGCACAGCAAAGCAACGCCGAGGTCTTGCGTTCGTGGATGTATTTCAATTGATCGACTGAAATCCTTTTGCCTTCCCCCTCGAGATCGGCGACCTGGCCGGCGATGAGTTGCAGCGACCCGGCGGCGCGCGCCACTTCCAATAACGCGTCGCGGTGCGAGTAGCGCGGCCAACCTTTGCATTGCGCGGCGATTTCAAACGCCTGCGTGAGCAGGGCGTCGCCGGCCAGGATCGCGATGCCTTCGCCAAAGACCTTGTGGTTCGTCAGTTTGCCGCGGCGATAATCGTCATTGTCCATGGCCGGCAGGTCATCGTGAATCAGCGAGTAGGTATGGATGCACTCGATCGCGCAAGCGAACGGCAGGGCGTCGTCGATCGAACCGCCGCACGCTTCCGCCGAGGCGAGACAAACCGCCGGACGCATCCGTTTGCCGCCGGCGAACAGCGAGTAGCGCATCGCCTTATGGATCGTCGCCGGGCGCGTCGTTGCCCCGGGCAAAAACCGGTCGAGGGCGCGGTTGACCGCCGCCGTCCGGTCGCTGAGGTAAGCCAGGAGATCGAACGGCGAGCGGTGACGCGCCCCGGCACGCGTGGCAGTTTCAGACATGGGGCGTTTTTAGGGAAAGACACGCGGTGGCGCAAGCGCGGATTGGCCGCGGTGGGTCTGTTTTGGGCCGCTTTTTTCTATTGCGTTCGCTCTACGCCACCGATTACTTTAGCGCGCTCAATGGACTAACAGAAAGAGACATTTGAACGCTGAACTAAGCAAGAAGGCATTGGAGAAGGTTGGCAACCCCAACATTCTGGTGAACCTGATCTCACGGCGCGTGCGGCAGTTGAACTCGGCCGGCGGCACCGGCAGCCGGCCGCTGATCGACGCCCCTTCGAACATGGGCGTGGCGGACATTGCGCTGCTTGAACTCGTCGAAGACAAAATGGGCTGGGAACCGCTGGCACCGACGCCGGAGGAATTGACGTCGCCGAAGAAACGCAAGAAAGGTTAGCCCGGGCTTGGAGATTTGCGCGCAGCCAGAAGGGGAACCTTCTGGCTGCTTTTGTTTATGGCCGACATCCTGACCAACTCCAAAGCGCGGCGGGATTATCAGATCCTCGACACCTTCGAGGCCGGCATCGTTCTGCACGGCACCGAAGTCAAATCACTGCGCGCCGGCAAGGGCCAGATCAGCGACGCCTTCGCCCGGGTGGAAAACGACGAAGTCTGGCTCTACAACGCGCATATTGACGAATACACGCACGGCAACCTCCAGAACCATCAACCCAAAGCGCCGCGCAAGTTGCTTCTGCACAAATCGGAAATCCGCAAGCTCTTCGGCCTGGTCTCCGTCAAAGGCAACGCGCTGGTGCCCCTTTCTTTCTACTGGAAAAACGGCAAAGTGAAAGTGGCGCTGGCCGTCGGCAAAGGGAAGGTGCAATATGACAAACGCCAGGATTTGAAGAAGCGTGAGGCCGAACGGGAACTCAAACGGGCCGCAATGCAGCGGTTTAAAGGACGTTGAAGCGTAATTCGGCCGCCAGTGTTCGACCCGCTTTGACGATTCAGCGGTTCAACGGTTCAACGAAATCCTCAGCCGTATCTATGCAGTCCGAAGCGCGGACTTCAGTCCGCCACCCTGTCGCTGAGCGCCAAATCCTGGGATCCATACCGCAATCCGCTGGCTCTCCGAGGGTCACTAAGCAGTGAGTCAGCCCAGTGTGAACCTCGCGATGGCCAGTTCCATGCGCGACAGG
>DASPXS010000356.1:0-9502 GCA_035637175.1 Haliangiales bacterium
GAAGGCCATTAGAACCAGCGCCAAAACGACCATCAAGCCTGGGTGATGGCTGCGCACTGACGCCTTGTCGGGAGCGATGAACGGGCTCTGTAGGTGATTCATCGCAGCAGGGTGACAAGGCCGGTCGGGCAAGGCAAGTCAACGGTGGGGGTCTGTCGAAATCTGTTCGCACAGAGGCGCGTCTCGTTGTTAAGGTCTCGTGGCGATGAACCCTTTCTTTCGCGCGGGTTTTTTTCTGGCCACGGTTGTCGCGGCCTGCGCAGGCGCAGCCGATCAGGTTCAGCAGCAGGACATTTTTGTCGCCGGCACGGATGGCTATCACACGTATCGCATTCCTTCGTTGATCGTCACCAGGAAAGGAACGGTGCTGGCGTTTTGTGAAGGGCGAAAGAGAAGCGCATCGGACACGGGCGACATCGATCTGTTGCTCAAGCGCTCGCTCGATGGCGGCAAAACGTGGACTCCACCGCAGGTCGTTTGGGACGATGGCGGGAATACGTGCGGCAACCCCTGTCCGGTGGTGGATGAAAAGACGGGACTCATTTTTCTATTGCTGACCCGCAACGCAGGTGACCTCAGCGAAGAAAAAATCACAGCGAAGCAAGGGGAGCGTACGGTCTGGGTCTCAGGGAGCAAGGACGACGGAATGACCTGGTCGTCTCCGGTGAACATTACGGCTTCGACTAAAGACCCGTCGTGGGGTTGGTATGCAACCGGGCCAGGCGTCGGGATCCAGATTCAGCACGGTCCGCACCAGGGGCGTCTGATGATCCCTTGCGATCATGCTTGCAAGGAAACGAACGACACGTCGCGCGGCCGCGTCATTGAGCGCGGCGCCCACGTCATTTACAGCGATGATCGTGGCGAGACGTGGAGGCTGGGCGGAGCAGCGCGACCCAAAATGAACGAGTGCCAGGTTGTTGAACTGGCGGACGGCAAGGGAACATTGCTGTTGAGCCTGCGCAGTTACTTCGGAGACAACCGGCGCGCCCAGTCCCTCAGCTTCGATGGCGGGCAAACCTGGACTCCGCCGGAGTCTCATCCGCAACTCGTCGATCCGATCTGTCAGGCCTGCGTGCTGCGTTACAACTGGCCGGAGGGGAAAAGGCCGGGGCGCATTCTCTTTTCCAACCCGGCGAGCCCGCGTCGGAAAAACATGACCGTGCGAATCAGCTACGACGACGGAAAGACCTGGCCGACAGCCAAAACTCTCCACGCGGACGCCTCGGCGTATTCCTGTCTGTCAGTGCTGCCGGACGGCACCATCGGTTGCCTTTACGAACGCGGCGGCACGAATGCCTACGAAAAAATCACTTTCGCCCGATTTCCCCTCTCCTGGCTGGAAGGAAAGGACTAAATGACGGACCTGATTCAGACCGAAGACGCACTCGACGAGGTTTTGACCCGACCCCGGCCAGTGCTCGTTGAGTTCATCCGCCAGGTGTCCAGCCCGCTGGTGATTCTCGGGGCCGGCGGCAAGATGGGGGCGACGCTTGCCCGACTGGCCCGACGAGCAGCGGAAGCGGCCCGCTGTGAACTTGAGTTGGTCGCCGTCAGCCGGTTTTCGGATGAATCGGGGCGGCGCCGGCTCGAGGAGCACGGTGTCAGAACGCAGCGCGCGGATTTGCTCGAGCGCGACGGAATCCGGAAACTTCCCGATTCGGCCAACGTCATTTACCTGGTCGGACTGAAGTTCGGGACGGCGCAAAATCCGTCTTTGACGTGGGCGGTCAATACGCTGGCGCCGGCGCACGCCGTCGAGCGATACGCCTCGGCGCGCGTCGTCGCCCTTTCCACTGGCAACGTCTATCCTTACGTGCCGGTTGGGTGCGGCGGCGCGACCGAGGACCATCCATTGACACCGATGGGTGAATATGCCAATGCGGCCGTGGCCCGCGAACGCCTCCTCGAATACGCGTCGCGCAGGAACGGCACACGCATTGTGCTGCTGCGGTTGATCTATGCCGTGGAACTGCGTTACGGCGTTCTGGTGGACATCGCGCGCAAGGTATGGGCGGGGGAGCCCGTGAATGTGGCGAACGGCTGCTTCAATTGCATCTGGCAGGGTGACGCCAACGAGATGATTCTTCGGGCGCTGAACTTAGCGTCCAGTCCGCCCGCAGCGTTCAACCTCACTTGTCCGGCGGCTGTGTCGGTGCGCGAAGTGGCCGGGAGATTTTCCGAACTGCTCGGACGTCCGGCGAAGTTTATCGGCGCCGAGTCTGACACGGCGCTGCTCGGCAACGCGGGCAAACTCGGCGCCGAACTCGGCCCTCCTGCGACTCCGCTGGAAGACATCCTGGATTGGACCGCCCAGTGGGTGAAGAGCGGGGGACGTTACTGGAACAAACCAACGCACTTCGAAGTGCGCGACGGCCAATACTGAACATGGCGCACTTCCCGCAACCGCAAGACTGGGTCCGGGCCAGGTTGCGCGGGGGTCTGGTCATCCCCGCGCATCCGCTCGCGCTCACCTCCGGGCGCAAGCTGGACGTGCGTCGGCAGCGCGCGTTGACGCGTTATTATCACGCCGCCGGCGCGGGCGGCATTGCCGTGGGTGTGCACACAACGCAGTTCGCCATTCGCGATCCGAAACACGGCTTGTTCAAGCCGGTGCTTCAGCTCGCTGCGGAAACCATCGCCGACTGCGACGCCCGCCAGGCCACCGCCACGGTTCGGATCGCGGGAATTTGCGGGCCGACCCCCCAGGCCGTGGCGGAAGCGACCTTCGCGCGCGCAACCGGCTATCACGCCGGTTTGCTTTCCCTGGCGGCGCTCAAGGAGGCCGACGAAGATCAACTCATCGCCCACTGTGAAACCGTCGCGCGGGAGATTCCGCTGTTTGGATTTTACCTGCAGCCGGCGGTCGGCGGACGCGTCCTGCCCCGCTCTTTCTGGCAGCGTTTTGTGGCAATCGCGAATGTTGTCGCGATCAAGATTGCGCCTTTCAACCGCTACCAAACGTTCGAGGTGGTCCGCGGCGTCGCGGAAGCGGGCCGCGCCGCCGACATCGCGCTCTATACGGGCAATGACGACAACATCGTTCTCGATTTGCTGACCGAATATGCGGTTCCGACGGACCGCGGCGCAGTGCGCGTGCGCCTGGTCGGCGGGCTGCTGGGTCATTGGGCCTGTTGGACGCGCAAGGCGGTCGATCTCCTGAGCGAATGCCAGCGTTGGTGTGGCCGCAAAACGATCCCCTCGTCGATGCTCACGGTCGCCGCCCAGGTCACGGACTGCAACGCCGCTTTCTTCGATGCCACGCACAACTTTGCCGGCTCCATTGCCGGCATCCATGAAGTGTTGCGCCGGCAGGGTTTGCTCGAAGGCACCTGGTGTCTGGACCCGCACGAGACACTGTCGCCCGGCCAAATGGAAGAGATTGATCGTGTCTATCGGGATTATCCGCACTTGCACGACGATGACTTCGTCCGTGAACATAAAGATGAGTGGCTGACTGGATGAACGTTCCGCTGCTTCGAAAATGAAGACCCCCATGAAAAGCTGCTCTATTCGCGTCTATCGACCGGAAGACCTGGACGCCATCAAACGACTGACCGTGGAAGCGTTTGCCGGCGTGACGCTCGAACAAAATGTCGAAGAAGTCCTGGGCCTTTTGCGCGGACACGACTGGCGCTGGCGCAAGGCCCGCCACATCGATGAAGACGTGGCGGCCAATCCGGCCGGCATCTTCATCGCGGACGTCCGGGGCCGCATCGCCGGCTACATCACGACGCGAATCGATCGGGAGGCGGGCAAAGGCCGGATTCCCAACCTGGCGATTGCCGCTGAATTTCGCGGCCGGGGACTGGGCCGGCAGCTCATTGAACGGGCGCTCGATTATTTCCGCGGCGAAGGCCTGGAATACGCGATGATTGAAACGATGGCCCAAAATGTCCTGGGTAACCATGTCTATCCGGCGTGCGGTTTCGTGGAAATCGCGCGCCAGGTCCATTTCGCGCGGAAACTCTGAGCGAGCGACGAAGCAGAGCGCAGAACAGTCTGATGCGCCTGCGGCAGGTACAAAAAATGTTATAGCTATAACAATAAATGTACCCACTTTTTCTGGACCCTGTTGAAGTCGCGCGTTCAAAGAATGCTTTCCCATCCTGCTTCAGTCGGGTAAGCAGATCCGCATTATGCAAACCTTCAGAATCCTTTTATTCCTCATCGGCACGATTTCCGCCGTCCGCGTCGGGGGCGCCGAACCCGCGGCTGGAAAACAGGTGGAACAGGAGCTCAAACTTCCCGACAACAAATCCGTTCCTTATTTGCTCTACCTGCCAAAGGACTATGATTCGAAAGAAGCCAAGTGGCCTCTGCTGCTGTTCCTGCACGGACGAGGCGAGAGTGACGGGCCGTTAAGCGTGGTCAAAAAGTGGGGACCGCCGCGGTTGATCGAGCGCGGAGAGAATTTTCCTTACATTGTGATTTCTCCGCAATGTCCCCGCCAGGAGTCGTGGCCGCAACCGGGGCAGCAAACGTTGCTGTTGGCCTTGCTGGATCACATCGAGAAACAATTCAAAGCGGATGCGGACCGGGTTTATTTGACCGGATTGAGCATGGGTGGGTATGGCGCCTGGCGGTTGGCGGCCGATCACCCGGAACGGTTCGCCGCGCTCGTCCCGATTTGCGGCGGCGGAAAACCCGAGGACGCGGTCCAGCTCAAAGGAATGCCGATCTGGGTGTTTCATGGCACCGAAGACAAGGCGGTCCCGTTTCAACGTTCGGTGGAAATGGTGGACGCCCTCAAGGCAGCGGGCAGTACCGCCATTCGATTTACTTCACTGGAAAACATCGGCCACAATTGCTGGGAAGCGGCTTACGCCACACCCGAGGTCTATCAGTGGCTCGAAAAACAATCCCTTTCGCAAAACGGCGGGCGGGCCAAACAGAATTAACTTCCAACATCCAACTCCCAACCCGACATTGCGCCTGGTTCGATGTTCGGCGTTGGTTGTTCCACGTTTTTCTGCGGTTGGTTGCGGCGCCGGCGCGATGCGAACAGGGTGAGTTCAAGAATCGTCGCAAGAGCCGTAGCCGCCGAGGTTACGAGGCGGAAGTGTTTTTCGTGCCAAAATCCGCCTCCTTACGTCGGCGGCTACCTGCTTGAACTCACCCTCCGATGCGAACATTCGGGCCCGCCTGGAGGTGACAATTCCGCGGCGAACGGTTAGAATCCTTGCGAATTAAACCCGGGACAACTTGTGATGCGACTGACCACCCAATTGCTGGCCGGCTTGCTTGCGGCATGGAACGTGAGCGGCGCGGGATTGAAATCCCCTCCGAAAGAAGGCGAAAACCCGGCGGAACACCTGCCGCCCAGGATCCGACGTGTGACCTGGTTCGGCGAGCGCGCGGACTGGTCGCATGACGGCAAGAGGATTTTGTTCGTCGAGAAAACCTTTGGGGATGTGTACGAGATTGACCTTGCCACGGGCGTGATTCGCGCGATGACCCATCATTATCCCCACTGCGGCTACACGCGGGCGCTGTATCTGGCAAACGGGGACATCCTGCTTTCCGGCCCGGACCATATCGATCCAAAGAAGCCGGGCGACGCGCGGACCCAATGCTGGCTTTACGTGCTCGACAAAAGTCTGGGCCGACCGGCCGTGCCGCTGGGCAGCAAGTGCAGCGAGGGCCCGGCGGTGTCGCGCCAGCGGATGCACATCGCCTGGACGCACGTGGCCGCGGAATACCCCGATGAGATGGAGAGCGGCGCTTCGCGGATGCAGGAGGCGGACATCGTTTACGAGAAGGGCGCGCCCAGGCTTGCCCATCAACGGGTCATCCTGGAAAGCAAGGAACTGCCGTTCAAATGCACCCTGGAGACGCAGAACTTTGTGCCGCCGGACGAGAAGAAGCTGACCTTTTCCGCCTACGGCTACCAGGGCACCGACGTTTGCGTGGTGGACCTGGAAAACAAAAAGGTCATCAACCTCACGAATTCGCCCGGGGAATACGACGAACCGGAGGGGATTTTCCCGGATGGCCGGTTCACGCTGGTCGAATGCGACAAACACAATAAAAAGGGTTCGAGCTACGTTGATCTTTGGAAGCTGCGCGTGGACGGCGGGGGTTATGTGGAACGGCTGACCTACTTCAGTGATTATCCCGGTTATAAAGCGTCCAATCCCGTCGTCAGCGACGACGGGCGTTTCATGGCGTTTCAGATGGCGAAATCCAAGGACGCCGCCGGCGTGGGCTATGGCATTTTCATTTACGATTTTGCCAGGGCGCAGAGAGGCAAGCGGCGATGACATGAAATTTCTTGGCTTTTATCCGGAAACGGCAGCGGCCCGGATACGTGCGGCCAGGACTCCGCCTCGCGTGCCGACATTGCGTCAGTCGCTCAGCGTTGGCGGGGGCGGGTTCTGTCTGATCGGCGTGGTGGTCTTTGCCATCGTGGCCGTGAGTGACAATTGGCTGAAGCATCGTCTGGGCGAAATCGGCTCTTACGCAGTTTACTCGCTGCTTTTCATTTTTCTGGCGGCCGGTCTGTTCCGGCGATTGGTCGTCCAGCCGGCCCCGGTGTTTCGCTTTTACGTTTTGTTTGCAGCCGCTTTCCTGCTCTACAGCGCGGGCTGGACCACCGGCTATTCATTGTTGCGAAGCTGGCTGGGCGAGTGGTTTGGGTCGTTGCTCGCCGCGACGGCCCTTGGATTGACCCTCGCCGCGGCGTTTGATGCTCCCAAGCAAGCGTTCAAAGTCATCGTGTTCCTGTTTCTGGCGTTGTCGGCAGGTTACTTTCCCGGCGAGTTTGTTCACCACGCCCTGCCCGGAAATGCCGGATGGTTGTTGTGGGGCGCCGCTTACGGCCTGGGATTGGGCCTCGGGCTCGGTTACTCGCTTTACGCCTGCCAGGAGCCGCTGCGCGAGCGGCTCACAACCACGGTGCCGGCGGGCGCAACGACGACGTCACGGCGCTGAGTCTTTCTCTCTTCATGAACCAAACCGTCATCGTCACCGGGATGTCGAACCGGGAGTTCTTGGAAGCGTACGCGCATCCGGGCCGTGTCGGTCTTTCCGGCGGAATCACGCTGATTGACAAAGCCATTGCCCGGGCCGAACGGCACATCGATGACGCGGGCCGATGGAGTCTATGGTCGCATTCATTCCTGTTCCAGGGCCGTCGCCCGGACGGCCAGCACTGGGTGATCGAATCGGACCTCCAGATCAATCGCAAGCACATCCGGCTCGGGGTGCAGGAAAACCGCATTTCGAAATATTTCGACGAGGACCTTTACACCACACTGGCGGTCCTGGATTTCGGGCTCGCTGAAACGGAGGCGGCGACCCTGGTGCGCGAGGGACTTGAACTGGTGGCCAACCGGGCGCGCTATTCGCTTCGCGAACTGGTGGGCACTTTGATCGCCTTGCGCCATCCGGGATTGCGTGGACGGGGCAACGTGCTGGCGCGTGAAAAATCGCTCTATTGCTCGGCGTTCGTGCGGCACTTGTTTCGCAAGGCGGGCATCGACCTTGCGCCGGGTGTTGACGCGAAGAACACCACGCCGGAAGACATCTCGCGCGCGCAGGTGCCGCATGTCACGTATCTCTTGAAACGCGGGTCGGGCCGAAGCAAACTGGAACAATTGCGGGTCAGACTGCGACGCAGAGTCCGCGCCAGGATCAAACACCTGAAAGGGGCGGTTTCGAGTTAGTTCTCGCTGCCCGGAAGACGCGACGCTTATGAAAGAACTCAACCGAATCCTGCTCGCTGAGGACAATTTGAACGACATCGAGCTGACACTGCGCGCCCTGGCCGAGTTTCACCTGGCCAACCAGGTGGATGTCGTGCGCGATGGCGCGGAGGCGTTGGACTATTTGTATTGCCGGCACAAGTACGCGGGCCGCCGGTCCGGCAATCCCGCCGTGGTCGTGCTCGACAACAAAATGCCCAAGGTGGACGGCCTGGAGGTTTTGCAGCAGGTCAAGGCGGACGAGCGCTTGAGAACCATCCCGGTGGTCATGCTCACTTCCTCGCGCGAACATGGCGACCTGCTCAAGAGTTACCAGTTGGGCGTGAGTGCGTACGTGGTCAAGCCGGTGGATTTCTGCGACTTCGTCAGCGCCGTCCGCGATCTCGGCGCCTTTTGGGGCATCGTCAATGAGCCCGTCCTGGAGCCGATGCGCTGACTCCCCGGCCGTGCGGATTCATTTCCCCTGCGTGGTCAATATCGGCGGTTGGAAAAACAAAACTCCTTTCGTTCTGCGCCGATAAAGCTTGTCCGACGAACAGACGCAGAGGTACCGGAATGAAAATCATCACCGACAGCCGTTGCACGGCCTACTCGACGCGCGGACATCCGGAAAGGCCGGAACGTGTCAGCCGAACGGTCGAACGACTGAAGAATCAGGTCGAGTTGCCGGTCTCCTGGGTGGAACCGCTCCCCGTGGATGAGGCGATCATCGAACTCGCGCACTCGAAGGAACATGTGGCCCGCGTGAAGGCCGCCGCGGCGGATTTCGACGGCGACACGCCGGCGCATGCGGACATTTTTGCGCACGCCTGTCGTTCGGTCGGCGGCGCGCTCCAGGCAATGCAGTCCGCGCAAAAGGGCGAACCGGCATTCAGTTTGTTGCGTCCGCCGGGGCACCACGCCACCCGCGACCGCGCCATGGGCTTTTGTTACCTGAATTCGATTGCCATCACGGCGCTCGAAGCGCTGGCGACCGGCACCCGGAAGGTTGCGGTGCTCGACTTCGACGTGCACCACGGCAACGGCACCGAGGCCATCCTGACGAATCGGCCCGGCGCGGTGTTCTTCTCAATTCACCAGTATCCGTGCTATCCCGGCACCGGGACGGGCCACGTCGGCGACAATTGCTTCAATTATCCCGTCGCGCCGGAAACGCCGCGCGAGGACTATCGCAAGGTGCTCAAGCGCGCTCTGGACGAATTAAAGAACGCGCGACCCGCTCTGGTAGCCGTGTCCGCCGGATTCGACGCTTATGCGCGTGACCCCATCGCGCAGGAAACACTGGAGGCGGAGGATTTCCAATGGCTGGGACAGTCCATTCGCGACCTGGGAATTCCGGCCTTCAGTGTCCTCGAAGGCGGCTACAGCCGGGATTTGCCGGAGTTGATCCTGGCGTATTTGAAAGGAATAGAAGGACTATAGCCCGACTCTAATGGGAGCAGCGGAGCGACCCAACAGGAACGGCGAAGCCGACGAACAGCGTTGGATAATGACGAAGCCCGAATGACGAATGCCAAAGGAATTGCGAAATCCAAATGTCCAATGAATCCAGGCGGCTCAGGTTCCGCTGATTGGAATTTCGAGAAGATTGGAATTTCGAGAATTCGGGTTTCTTTCGTCATTCGGCGTTCGGCATTCGGATTTCAACCAAACCGTCAGTGTTTCGGCCGCAGCAGGATCGCCTTTTTGTTTGTGCCTTCGACCTCGACGCTGTGGGTTTCGACCGAGGGATCGTCCTTGAGGGCATTGTGAATGATGCGCCGGTCAAAGGCGTTCATGGGTTCCAGTTCCACAAT
>DASPXS010000357.1:0-15929 GCA_035637175.1 Haliangiales bacterium
CAAAGGGAGCCGTTTCATGTCAGGACTTGAACTTCAAGCGACGATGTTCTTGAACCTGCTTCGGGGCGATTGGCTGACACGGGCATCCTCTCCGAGGTTGACGGAACGAATCGGCATTGTTTTGCTCGGATTGTTGATTGGCTTCGGTTTAGCGCACCTGCGTCCAATGTGGGCGGCGGCAGTCGCATTGGCGGGAATGCTCCTGATCGCAACGGTTGCTTACCAACTTTTCCTGCACGCCCACTTCTGGTTTCCCTGGCTGATTTGGGTCGTCCAGATATTCACGGCGTTGCTTTGGTCCGTCGTGTTCAATTCCATCCAGCTTTACGTTCAAAACAAATTGTACGAGCAAACGCTGGCACTTTACCTTTCACCGAAGCTGGTGAAAAAATTTGCGAGCAACAAAGAACTGCTCCACCCCGGCGCGAAAAAGGAAACGCTTACGATACTTTTCAGCGACATTGCCAATTTCACCTCCATCTCCGAAGGCATGGATTCGGATGAGCTGGCGCGGTACATGAACAGTTACTTTCAGACTGCCGTCGCGAAGTGCATTCATCACACCGATGGCACTATCGTGAAATATATCGGCGACGCGATTTTCGCTTTCTGGAATGCGCCCGACCCGCAGAGTGATCACGCCCTGCGCGCTTGCGAGGCCGCTCTGCGCTTTCGCGACCAGCCGCCGCAGTACATGCATGGCCAGTTGCTCGTCACGCGCATCGGCCTGCACACCGGCGTGGCGAACGTCGGCAACTTCGGCAGCACTGCGCGTGTCGATTACACCGCGCTCGGCGAAAACATAAACCTGGCCTCGCGCATGGAAGGACTCAACAAATACCTCGGCACGGACATTCTAATCACAGGACAAACCCGGGAAGGCGCGGGCGACAAAATCACCTCTCGATTTGCAGGACACTTCCGGCTCAAAGGGTTCGAGAAAGCGGCGGAGGCATATGAACTGCTCGGTTTTCGCGACCAAGCCGAGGCCAGCAAGCCCTGGCGAGAAACGTTTGAAAACGCACTGAGGGAATTTGGACAACGCAACTTTGACGCGGCGGAAGCGGGCTTTCGCTGCACGTTGGAGGTGCGACCCAACGATGGTCCGGCGAAATTTTATCTCCATCAAATCGCGGAACTCCGCGTTCATCCGCCGGCTCCTGATTGGGCGGGTGAAATCGAGCTGAAAGACAAGTGAGCTTAAGGACGAAGCCCGAATGACGAGTGCCGAAGGAATTACGATTCTTCTCTTCGATATTGTTCCTGCCAGGAACGCAGGAATTGTTCGGCGGCCGCGTCGGCAAAACGGAGTCCCTGCCGGGTAAGCCGGAAACGGTCCCGTTCCACCACTCCCCAGCCCTGTTCCGCCACCCGGGTCATGTCGCCCGCCCACTCCTGCCGCAGGTCGAATCCGGTCGTTTGTTGAAACTGCTCGAACGGCCACCCCGCGTTCATCCGCAAGCCAAACGCCGCCGTTTCACCCGCGCGCGCCAGCGCCGGCAAATGCTCCGTCCATTCGACCGCCCGCCTGCCTTTTTCGAGTTGTTCGCAATAGAGAATCGTGTTCGACTGGGTCTTCGTTCGAATGCCGCGAACGTAGCTCGTGGCGCTGGGACCCAGACCATAAAACGACCCGCCGCGCCAGTAGTTGATATTGTGCCGGCAGGCGCGCTCGGGAACTTCCTCCTGCCCGCCGGAATGAGGCCGCGCGAAATTGGCGATTTCATATTGCTGAAACCCGGCATCCGCGGCGAACTCGAGCAGTTCGTCGTACATCGCGCAGGCCAGCGCCTCGTCAACGTCGAACTCACCCGCTTGCAACTGCGCGAAAAGCGGAGTGTCTTCCTCGTAAATCACTTCGTAACAGGAGAGATGTTCGCTGCCGAGCGCCACCGTTTCCTTCAACGTTTCGCGCCAGGTTGTCATCGTCTGTCCGGGAATGGCGAACATCAGGTCCAGGTTGACGTTTTTGAAACCGGCCTGGCGCAGGACATCGAACGACCTGAAAACCATGTTGCGGCTGTGGACCCTGCCCAGGCGGTCGAGCAAATCTTCGTCCAACGACTGGACTCCCATCGAAACGCGGTTCACACCGTAATCGCGAAGGAGTCCCGCCTTGTCGAGCGAGACGGTCGCCGGATTGCATTCGACCGTCCACTCGGCGGCGCCCGGCAGGTTCAGGCGCTCCATCGCTTCGAGGATTTGTTCCCATTGCCGCAAGTTGAGTAACGAAGGCGTGCCGCCGCCGAAAAAAATGGTCCGCGGCCTCAGATCGGCGGCCACCAGTTCCAACTCCCGGATCAACGCGGCAACGTAGCGATTAACCGTTTCGCCGCCGGCGGCCTCCGAGTAGAAAGCGCAATACTGGCATTTGTGCGCGCAGAAGGGCACATGGACGTAAAGACTGGTCACGGGTTGCGCTGAACGGCCGGTCATCAAGGGAAAACTACCCCCTCCGCTGCGGCGGCGTGAATTAAAATCTAAGCAATGAACCCGAAGGTCACTGCTGGTCGCGCTGGACGTTCTGCGCCTTCAAGCCTTTGGCGCTTTCGACAATTTCAAAATGAACGACTTCTCCTTCGTTCAGGGTTTTGAAACCCTGTCCCTGAATGGCGGTGTGATGCACGAAGACATCCTGGCCGGAATCCTGGGCGATGAAGCCAAACCCCTTTTTGTTGTCGAACCACTTCACTTTGCCACTGGCCATAACTTGCTCCTGTTCCTCTGAGGCGCAAAAAAAAAGACACGCGCTGGCCCCAACCAACGGGTGTCACTTTTCGGTGCTTACGGAAAAACGCATGCGCCTCGGAATTACGCGCGCATTTAACGGAACTTCGGCGCTAAAGTCAAGGATTACTTTTCCCCAATTGGTCTTGCTCAAAACCTGAACCTTGGCGCCTTATAAATGCAGGTGGCGCCAAAGGGCGGCCGGGGGCAGACGCAAATTGACGTAGAAAGGCCCGAACTCGCCGTAGCGCGCGCTGACTTCATCGAACCGCATCTCGTAAACAATCTCCTTCAGCGCGTCGGTCTGATGCGCCATCAGCGTCACGCCCCATTCCCAGTCCGCAACGCCCGTCGAGCCGGTGATGAGTTGGGAAACCCGCCCGGCAAACTTGCGCCCGACGCGAGCGTGGCCGCCCATCAATTTTTTGCGCGTGGCGAAATCGAGTAGATACCAGTTGTCCGCGCCGTTGCGGCGTTTGCTCATCGGATAAAACGCCATCACTTCCCAATCCGGCATCTCGGGATAGAGCCGGTAATGCTCGTATTCAGCCTGACGCTGGCGCATCTCGGCCAGGCGTTTGTTGAACGCGTCGCTGTCCGGCTCCAGTTTCTCCTGCTGAACCAGCGTCTGTTTCATGTCCTCTTCCGTCGTCACGTATTCGGGCAGTTCGGTGACGCTTAGATAACTGTAAACCGGTTCCACCGTTCCCGGGGGAAAACCGCTTTCCAGATCGCGATGCATCCGTCCGAGCTGGCCGAGTTCCGCAGCGGTCAACAGGAAAACCAGATCCGCTTTACCGCCGATGTTGGCGTAGGTGGTCAGGCGCGGATGCGATGCCGCGGCGTGGGCCGCGCAAAGCGCTTCGAGTTTCGCCAGCGCGGCGTCCGATTGACCGGCAGGCAGTTGCGCCCAGCGAAGTCGGTCAAGGCGATAAAACAGGTGCATGACGTGGATACCCTTCGTCAGTTTTACCACGGGCAGTTCCATAAATCAGATGAGCTCAAAGCGCCGGGGGGTCACTCAATCTGGAGCGCCTGTTCCAGCAGTTCCGGCAATTGGTCGAGAATGGCGTCGCTGCCCGCCACCATCGTCGCCCCGGCGGCGGTCGCCGCGGCAGGCAATTTCGCGTTCTTCAAATCGGTGAAGGCAATGATCGGAACATGCCGGGTTTCCGGGTTCCTCTTCAGTTCGCGGATGAACCCGCAAACGTCGGCGGTGGCGGAGGCCAGATCCGCCACAATGACCAGCGGTTTTTCCTGCAACGCCTGCAGCGCAAGCGTTTGAACGTCGTTCGTGGTTTGCACGCGGTACCCCAGGTCCTGCAGCCGGTTAACCAGTTGGCTGCCGGGCAATAGATTTTCATAGAAAACCAGTGCCAGCGGTGTCGTCATGGCTTCAGCTTGGAACAGCCGATGGCAAATTGCAAAAATATTCACGACGCCCTTTGACCGTTGAAGTTCAAGTTGTTTATCAACGGCTTTGGCCCGGCAATGCTCCCTCCGGAAACGACGGCGCGGTTCCCTGGAAAAGCAATCCGGTGCGGCCGGGTTTTGACTTGACGACGCCACAGGGGATACGTAAGCTGCTCATACTAGTGGAATATTGGCTGGTCCGCCAGCGCGCCGAAGTCGGAGATTTAGATTCTGCCGACTTTTTTGTTCCCCGCGAGGGAGCAATTGATGTGTGTATGAACGCCGAGTTTTTAGCGATATTGGAATATTGGGAACGCGAGAAGGGCATCAACAAAGATGTCCTGGTTAAGGCCGTGGAAGAGGCCTTGTTGTCTGCGGCCAAAAAGGCGGTCGGCCCGGCCCGCGAATTGCGTTGCGCCATCGACCCCAGGACGGGCGACATCCGGGCGTTCGCCAAGCTGGTCGTCTCGGACAAGGTCGCCTCCAAGCACGACCAGATTTCCGTCTTCGACGCGCGCCGGCTCAAACCCGACGCCCAGCTCGGCGATGAAATCGAGGTCGAAGTGACCCCGGCAAATTTCGGGCGCATCGCCTCGCAGAACGCCAAGCAGGCGCTCATGCAACACATCCGCCGCGCAGAAAAGGAACTCATCTACTCCGAATTCAAGGATCGCACCGGCGACATTGTCAGCGGCACCGTCCGGCGTTTCGAACGGTCGGACGTGAGCGTCGATCTGGGCAAATTCGAGGCGTTGCTCCCCAACCGGGAGCGCGTGCCGACGGAGGAGTACCAGATCGGCGAGCGCATCCGTTGCTACGTCAAGGCCGTCGAACAGACCGCGCATGGGCCGGAGATTATCCTCTCGCGCGCCGACCCGCAGTTTGTGGTGAAGCTTTTCCAGTTGGAAGTGTCCGAAATCAACGACGGCACCATTGAAATCAAGGGCATCGCCCGCGAGCCCGGTTTCCGCACCAAGCTGGCGGTCTGGTCGCGCGACGAAAAAGTCGATCCGGTCGGCGCGTGCGTCGGATTGCGCGGGCAGCGGGTCAAAAACATCGTCCGCGAGTTGAACAACGAAAAGGTGGACATCATCAAGTGGGACCCGAACGTCAAAAATTTCATCACCAACGCCCTCGCGCCCGCGAAGTTGAAAACTTTTGAAATCGACGAGGCCAGGCGCCGGGTTAAAATCATGGTCAGTGAAGACCAGCTTTCCCTGGCGATCGGCAAGCGCGGCCAGAACGCCCGTCTGACATCCAAGCTGACCGGATGGCAGGTGGACATCGAACCGGAACATCTCACGACGATGGGTTTCGAAGAAAAAGTGGCCCAGGCGGTCAAAGCCGTCGCCTCGATTCCGGGCATCACGCCGGAACAGGCCGACCTGCTGGTGCATCGCGGGTTTCTGAGTCTGGAAGATTTGCTTCAGGCTGAAGCCGGTGATCTGGCGGAAATCCCGGAGATTGGCGATCAAGCCGCGGTCATTATCGACGCGGTCAAAACCGAAGCGGCTCGTCGCAGCGGCAAAAACGGCGAAGCGGGCCAGTCTTCGGCCGCCTGAGGGTGGTCCGGTTATGCGCTTGGCACTTTCAACGTCAGCAGGTTAAGCGCGTGAAGACTTTGCGGAATAGCCGGTCGGAAAAAAACGTTTATGCCCGTTCGTATTTACGACATCGCGAAGAAACTTGGAATCGAAAGCAAGGAGGTCCTTGCCAAGGCCAAGGAACTGGGCATTGCCGGCGCCAAAGTCCCCTCGAGTTCGCTCGATAAAATTACCGCGGAATATCTGGAGGAACAATTGGGCGGCGGCAAATCCGTGGCCGTTGCTGAAGCGCCCCGCGCTCACGAGCCGGTGGTCATTGTTTCAGCCCCGCCGGAGCCGCCACCTGCTCCCGTCGATCTGGCGCCTCCGGCAACGCCGTTGACGCTCGAATCCGGCGTAAAACCAGAAGACGCGACTGACCTGGTCGAAGCCAGGGCGCCAGCGCCTCCCCCTCCCGTCGCGCCGCTCGAACCGCCGTCTCCGCCCAAACCGGCGATTGGAGAAAAGGTCGGATTCATTCAGTTGCCGCAGAAGCCGGCGCCGAAGATTGGCCCGAAGGTCGGTCCGATCAAACTGCCGCCCAAACCACCGGCGCCGATGGCAAAACCGGCGCGGCCCGCGGACCGGGCCGCCGCCTTCCCCGCATCGCAGAAGCCGGCCGCCAGGGTCCCGGCGCAACCCGCTGCCCCGGCCCCGCCTCAATTTGTGCCTCCGGCAACGGGCGAGCTCATCACGCTGAAGCCGCCGATTGTCGTGCGCGAGCTGGCGGAACAGCTCAAACGCAAGCCGTTCCAATTGATTGCCGACCTGATGGAATTGGGCGTGTTCGCCAACCTGAATCAGTCCATTGATGAAACCACCGCGCAGAAACTGTGCGCCAAATACGGCTTCCGCTTCGAAGTGGAGAAACGGGAGCGCGGGGCGGGTATCGTGCACGCGCCTCCCAAGCCGGTGGAAAAAGACGTGGAGGACAAGCCGGAAGACTTGAAATTGCGCGCGCCGGTGGTCACGATCATGGGCCACGTTGACCATGGCAAGACAACCCTGCTCGACGTGATCCGCAAATCGAACGTCGCCGCCAAAGAAGCCGGCGGCATTACCCAGCACATCGGCGCCTACACCATTTCCATCCCCCATCCCGAACGGAAAAACGAACTGCAACAAATCACGTTCCTCGACACGCCGGGCCACGCGGCCTTCAGCTCGATGCGCGCCCGCGGCGCCAACGTCACGGACATCGTGGTGCTGGTGGTCGCCGCCAACGACGGCGTCATGCCGCAAACCCTCGAAGCGCTCAGTCACGCCCAGGCGGCCAAAGTGCAGATCATCGTCGCCGTCAACAAGTGCGATCATCCCAACGCAAATCCGATGAAGGTCCGCCAGCAGTTGCAGGACAAAGGGCTGGTGTGCGAGGAATGGGGCGGCAATACCATTTTTGTGGACGTCTCGGCGCTCACCAAGCAGGGCGTTGACAAGTTGCTCGAAATGGTGGTCCTGCAGGCCGAAGTCCTCGAGCTCAAAGCCAACCCCACTCGCGCCGCCAAAGGCAATGTGATCGAATCCGGCCTCGAACCGGGCGGTCCGACCGCCACCGTGCTCGTTCGCAAGGGCACGTTGCACCTGGGTGACATTGTCATCTGCGGACAGTACTGGGGCAAAGTTCGCGCGCTGATCAACGAGGAAGGAAAGCGGCTCAAGGAGGCCGGACCGTCGGTGGCCGTGAAAGTGCTCGGTTTGAATGGCGTGCCCGAAGCCGGCCTGGAATTCAGCGTGGTCGAAAACGAGAAAGACGCGCGCGCCCTGGCCGAGGACCGTATCGAAAAAATCCGCAGCGAGGAAAAAGAGCGGCGCCCCAAAGTGACCCTGGAAAACCTGTTTGAAACACTCGCTTCAGAGACCAGCAAGTTCCTTAAAATCGTCGTCAAGGCCGATACCCAGGGCTCGGTCGAAGCGATTGTTGAAGCGCTGAAGAAAATCGAAACGGACAAGGTTTTCCTCGAAATCATTCACAGCGCAGTCGGCACGATCACGGAATCCGACGTGATCCTGGCCTCCGCTTCCCAGGCGATCGTTCTCGGATTCCACACCCGCGTGGACAACGGCGTGTCGGAGGTGGCCAAGCGCGAAGGGGTCCAGATCAAACTCTACGCCATCATTTACGAATTGATCGACGAAGTGAAGGAGGCGATGGCCGGCCTGCTCGATCCGCTGATCAAGGAAGTCGTGGTCGGCTCCGCCGAGGTGCGCAAGGTCTTCACTCTGTCCAAAGGCGGCAATGTCGCCGGTTGCGTCGTGACCAACGGCCGGATCGTCAAGGGCAAGATGCGCGTCCAGCGGCGCAAAGGCCTCATCTACGAGGGCGTCTCCCTCTCCTTGCGACGATTCCAGGATGAGGTCAATGAGGTCCGCGCGGGCATGGAATGCGGCATCCGTCTCGACGGCTTCAATGATTTCCAGGTCGGCGATTTGATCGAATGTTACACCCTGGAGAAGGTGCAGCAAAAACTCTGAGAACAGGTCCGTGACCGGACGGAAAAGATGGTACCGTGGCGGCATCTTAACCTGCCCGCGCCAAACCTATGCAGTCTCTCCGACACCAACGCGTGCGCGAGCTTCTCAAGCGCGAAATCGGTGAAGTGATCCGCCGCGAAATCCCCGTCGGCGAATCCGGCCTGCTCACGGTCAACGACGTCGCCCTGGCCGGCGACCTGCAGTCCGCCGCCGTGTACGTCGGCATCGTCGGAACGGCGGAACAGCAACGCAAAGGTTTTGAACTGCTCAGGAAAGAGCGGCTGCGCATTCAAGGTCTCGTCGGGCGCGCCGTCGTGCTCAAATACACTCCCCGATTGCGCTTCGTGCGCGACGATTCCGTCGAACGCGGCAACCGCGTGCTCCGAATCATGGAGGAAATCGAGCGGTCCCAATCGCCCTCATGAAGACCCATCCGAAGATCGTTGACCGCATTCTGGAAGGGATCGGCCACAGCAAGACCATTTGTGTCGCGGGTCACGTCCGTCCCGACGGCGATTGCATCGGCTCCCAGCTCGGCCTCGCGCTGGCGCTCCAGGACCAGGGCAAGAAAGTCGTCTGCTGGAACGAAGACCACGTCCCGCAAAAGCTCGCTTTCCTCGACCCGCGGAAACTGATTCAACCGCCCTCCCCCGGCCATCGGTTCGACTGCGTCATTGCCACCGACTCGGCCAGTTTCGAGCGGCTCGGCAAGGTGGGCAAATGCGTGCAAAGCCGCAAACGGCTCATCAACATCGACCACCACGCGAGCAACACGCGCTACGGCGACGTCAACTGGGTCTCCGCGCGCGAACCATCCACCGGCGAGCTGATTTTCCGTCTGCTCAACGCCGCCGGCTGGTCGCTCACCCCGCCCATCGCCGATTGCCTGTTCACCGCGGTGTCCACCGACACCGGTTCGTTTCAGTATCCGAACACGCGCCCCTCCACCTACCACGTCGCGGCGGAACTGGTGAAGCTGGGCGCGAACCTGGCCAAAATCTGCAACGAAGTTTACCAGTCGTTTCCCCTGTCCCGCGTCCGTCTGCTCAAGCACGTCTATAATCATTTCCGGCTGACACACGACGACCAGATCGCCTACTTCTGGCTGAAGAAGGCCGACTTCACGCGCACCGGCGCGGAAACCGCCGACGCGGAAGGACTCATCGACCACATCCGCGCCATCGAGCCGGTCGTGGTGGCCTGCGTCTTCGAAGAGGTGGAGCCGGAATTGACCCGCATCAGTCTGCGCTCGAAAAACCAGCGGGTGAACGTGAGCGACATCGCCGGCCTGTTTGACGGCGGCGGGCACCAGGCCGCCGCCGGGGCGCGTATCCCGGGCCGACCGCTGGCCGTCCAGCGCCGGGTGATTGCCGCGATCAAAAGGGCCCTCGACGCGGCGAGGTGAGGTGATGCCATGCGCGAATTTGATCCGCTCGACGGCGCGTTGCTGATCGACAAACCGGCCGGCCCCACCTCGCACGATGTCGTGGATGCCATCCGCCGCCGGTTCCAAATCAAAAAGGTCGGCCACTGCGGCACGCTCGACCCCGGCGCAACCGGACTGCTCATCCTTGTGCTCGGCCGCGGAACGAAACTTTCCGAAAAGCTGATGTCGGCCGACAAAATCTATGAAGGAACTCTCCGGCTCGGCGAAGCCACCGACAGTTACGACGCCGACGGCAAATCGACCGCCTCGCTGCCGGTCCCGCCCCTGACGCTCGACCAGTTGAACGAAGTCGCCGCCACGTTCATTGGCGACCAGATGCAACTGCCGCCCATGGTTTCGGCGGTGAAAAAGGACGGCGTGCCGCTCTATAAACTGGCGCGCAAAGGAATCGAAGTGGAGCGCAAGGAGCGGCTCATCCACATCTACCAGTTTCAGTTCAGCGCCTACCAGGAGCCGATCGGCCATTTCCGCGTCGCTTGCACCAAAGGCACCTATGTCCGCACCCTCACGCATGATTTCGGCCAGAAGTTCGGATGTGGCGCGCATTTAAGGACGCTCCGGCGAACCGCCTCGGGCAAGTTCGACGTCTCCAACGCGCTGCCGCTGGAGGAAGTGCTGAAGTTGTCAGGCGCCGGCCTCGAACAGCGGGTGATTCCGTTTTTGAAACTGCCGGCCGCGGTGTGAACGGCCGGCTCGAGTTTTCCGCCAGGGAGCGAGCGCGCCGCCCGTGCGCAGGAACCCGACTTGCCATCTTTGCGCCGCGCATCCTGAAAGTAACACGGCGAGCGACTGGCGGTGCGGTGGAACGTGGGGCTTGGAAGCCCCACGAACTCGCAGCCGGAACGGCTGCGCTACGTAGCCCAGGCCTCCGGCCTGCGAGTTGGGGCGGCTTCCAGCCGCCAGTTTCGAGGACACTTTCAATAAGTTAGATGCGCCCATCTCTGCGCCCGGTCGAGGAAACCGCTTGGCAAGCGAATCGAAGTCCAGTAAGCAAGGCCCTTTCTCGGACCATGCGGCTCAGAATTTTTTTGTTTGCGGTTTTGATCGGATTCAATTTGCGGGCGCAAGAAGGCGAGCCGCACGACGAAGCTCAAACGCCCCGCGTCCCCCGGGAGCGGATTCCGCCCGCGCCGGCGCTGGCTCCGGACCAGGCATTGAAAACCTTCAAACTTCAACTCGGTTTCCGCCTCGAACTCGTCGCCGGCGAGCCGCTCGTGCAGGACCCGGTGCAAATCGCTTTCGATCCCGACGGCCGGTTGTGGGTGCTCGAAATGCGCGGCTTCATGAGGAATCTCGAAGACACCGGCGCGTTTGAAAAGATCGGCAGCGTCGCCGTGCTCGAAGACACCGATGGCGACGGCAGGATGGACCGGCGCACCGTCTTCCTCGACGGGCTGGTAATGCCGCGGGCGCTGGCGCTGGCGCGCGACGGAGCGCTCGTCGCCGAACCCCCCAACCTCTGGTTCTGCCGCGACACCAACGGCGACCTCCGGTGCGACGAAAAAGTCATGGTCGCCAACGATTACGCCACCGAGGACGCCCCGAAGCTCGGTCCGCGCGCCAATCCCGAGCACGCCGCCAACGGCCTGCTCCGGGCGCTCGACAACTGGATTTACAGCGCCAACCACACCGCGCGCTTTCGTGACACGGACGGCACCTGGCAACGCGAAGCGACCATTTTCCGCGGTCAATGGGGCATTTCGCAGGATGACTTCGGACGGCTGTTTTACAACGCGAACGAAGACCCGTTGCGCGCGGATTTTGTGCCGTCGGCCTACCTCGGCCGCAATCCGCACTATCGCAACGCGGCCGGTGTGAACGTGAAGCTTTACGATGAAAAGGCGGTCTGGCCGATCCGCGTCAATCCCGGCGTCAATCGCGGCTATCGCCCGGAGCAATTGCGGCCCGACGGCACCCTGGCCACCTTCACCGCCGCGTGCGCGCCGCTGGTCTATCGCGGCGACAATTTCCCGCGCGAGTTCGAAGGCAACGTCTTCGTCTGCGAGCCGGCCGGGAATTTGATCAGGCGTTATACGCTCGAAGAACACGGCGTCGGTTTCAAAGCCACGAACGCCTGCCGCCAGGCGGAATTCCTCGCTTCGACCGATGAGCGTTTTCGCCCGGTGAACCTTTCCAACGGACCGGACGGCTGCCTCTACCTCGTCGATATGTATCACGGCATTCTCCAACATCGCATTTACCTGACGGGTTATTTGCGACAGCAGACCCTCGACCGCGGACTGGACCGGCCGGTTGACCTGGGCCGCATCTATCGCGTCGTCAGCGAATCCCAACCGCCGGGAGCGCGACCGCAGTTGTCGAAGGCGGGTGCCGAAGAATTGGTGAAACACCTCTCGCACCCGAACGGCTGGTGGCGCGACACTGCCCAGCGGTTGCTCGTGGAACGGAATGATTCGTCGGCCCTGGCGGCGCTCAAACAACTCGCCACTGCGGGCGCCAACCCGTTGGGTCGATTGCACGCGCTGTGGACGCTCGAGGGAACGCGGCAAGTCGATTTCGCAACCTTGAAAAGGGCGATCGCGGACGCGCACCCCAAAGTGCGCGCGGCGGCCATGCGGATCAGCGAACCGCTCTTGAAAAATCAGCCGGAATTGATCGACGAACTGTTGGCGCATGCCGGGGACGCCGCCCCCGAAGCGCAGTTGCAACTGGCGTTCACGCTGGGTGAAGTCAAGGAACCGCGCGCCGAGGAGGCGCTGGCGAAGATGGTTTCCCGCAACGCGACAAACGCCTGCCTCCGTGACGCCGTCATCACCGGCCTCGGCGGACGCGAACTGGAATTCCTGGAACGACTGCTCGCCGACAACAACTGGAACGCACCGAAAGCGGGCGCCGAGAAGCTGTTGGGCGCGCTGGCCCGATGCGTTTTCATCGAAGCGAATCCGGACCGCGTAAATCGTCTGCTGGATCTGGCGGCCAGTCGCCCGGTCAGCGAAAGTTGGCAGCGACTGGCTTTGCTCGATGGCGTTATCGACGCCGCGCCGGCCGGTTCCGCGGCCAGAATCAAACCCGTTCGCCTGAACGCCGAACCGCCCGCTCTGGCGGCGTTGGCCACACTGAAAGAGGTCGAGGACCGCGCAAAGAAAATCGCCGGTCTCATCACCTGGCCCGGCAAGCCGGGGGCGCGGCCGGAAGTCGCGGCAAAGCCGCTCACGGCCGAAGAACAGAAGCGGTTCGAACAAGGCAAGGAACTCTTTCTCGTGAGCTGCGGAGCATGTCACCAGCCCCACGGCTTGGGCCAGGAAGGACTCGCACCGCCGCTCGTGGACTCCGAGTGGGTGCTCGGTCCGCCGCAACGGGTCGTGCGCATCGTCCTGCACGGCCTGCACGGCCCGGTCAACGTGAAAGGCAAAACATTTCAACTCGACATGCCGGCGCTCGGCGTTTTCGAGGACGACCAGATCGCGGCCATCCTGACTTACATCCGCCGCGAATGGGGCCACACAGCCGGTCCGGTCGAGTCAGACCTGGTGAAAAAAATCCGCGCCGAAACCGAAAAACGCGAGGAAGCCTGGACCGAGGCCGAGTTGTTAAAAATCCCGTGATCTCTTAGCCGCGAAAAAACTCAACATTCACAAAATGTTTTGTGCCTTTTGCGCCTTTTTGCGGCCAAATTTCCCCACTAACCATGTTCAGCCTCCAAAACAAAATCACACTGGTCACCGGCGCGGGCTCCGGCATCGGCGCGGCCATCGCCGAAACCTTCGCGCGCGCGAACGGGTTCGTGTTCGTCACTGATCGCGATGAACCCGGCGGGCGCGAGACGACGGCAAAAATCAAAGCGCAGAACGGCGCGGTGGAATTCCTGCCGCTGGACGTGACCAGCGAGGAGAGCTGCCAGCGCGCCGCGCAGGCGGTGCTTTCCGGCAAAGGCCGGCTCGACGTGCTGGTGAACAATGCCGGAATCGGCCACGTCGGGACGATGATGCAAACCACCGGCGCGGACCTGGACCGGCTCTACGCGGTCAACGTCCGCGGCGTGTTCAATGTGACCCGTGTATTTCTGCCCGACATGCTGAAGCGAAGGTCGGGCAACATCATCAACCTGGCCTCCATCGGCGCGGTCGTGGGTGTGCGCGACCGGGTGGCGTATTGCACGACAAAGTTCGCCGTGGCCGGCATGACCAAAAGCCTGGCGCTCGACCACGCGAAGGACGGCATCCGCGTGAACTGCATTTGCCCCGGACGCGTGGAAACGCCATTCGTCGCCGCGCGACTGAAAGAATATCCCGATCCCGAGATAGCGCGCCGGGAAATGTCCGCCACGCAAGCCCTCGGTCGCATGGGCACGCCGGAAGAAATTGCCGCCGCCGCGCTTTATCTGGCGAGCGATGAGTCGGCGTTCGTCACCGGCACCGAGTTCATCATCGACGGCGGGTTCAGTGCGGGAAAGTGAAGCATCCTGTCATGAATTGAACGCGAACGGGGAGGAGAGCGATCCGAACTACGACTCTCCCGTTCCGAGGGCGGTTCAGAGGTTCACCCCCCGACACGCCGAATTTCATTTCGCCAAAGCGACGATGTAACGCTGCAAGCGTTCCGTTTCGTCGCGCAACTTCAAATGGAGGTAAATCTGGTGCAGGTTGGAGCACATCCGCAACAGGATGCGCCGCGGGGTGGCGGGTGAGAGCAGCCCTTCCTGAAAACCGTAATTGGTTTGGACGAGGTACTTGACGCAGTCGGTCCGGCTCAACAGTTTGCCCCGGTTGAACGCGTTTATGTAAAACTCCTCGGTCGAACACTGAAAGCGGCAGAGGAAATGGCCCGGCATGCCGATGCCCGTGACCGGCAGGTGCAGACGGCGGGACACAAAAAGATAAACCAGGCAAAGACTGATGGCATTGCCGGTGCGCCGGTCGATCACCCGGTTCAAATAGCTGTTTTCCGGTTCGTAATAGTTCTGCTCGTTGCCGTGAAAACCGAGTTCCGTAAAGAGATACTGATTGATCGTGGCCAGGATCTGTTCGGGCTTCGCGCCGAAGTCGATCCGCTCCCGTAAATCGCCGGCATAACTGTCGAACAACGCCTGATACGCGGCGACGTTGATCTCCGGATACCGTGTCTGGGCGAGCAACCACGACCCCTGCTCCACGTCGAGCTCTTCCCCGTGCTGACTGAGGCAGAAAGCCAGAAACCGGTTGTCGGACGATTGCCGGGCCAGCCGGTCAATGATCTCCTGCGCCCGCCGCCTCAAAACCGGATCACTGCTCAATACGTGGGTCTGCATCCAGCCCGTCGCGGCCTGGCCGCACGAAAGGATTTTCTCGCGCACCAGGTGATAAACCGCCGGGTCCTCGTCCGACAACAGCTTGACCAAAGCCGTTTTTTGGCTCTCGGACAGAGCTTGCGACTTCTCAGTGGCGATTGAAGAACTCATGGAACCCAACGCGGCCATTATGGCAAAACCTCCGCCGACAATCAATCCTCAATCGGAAAAAATTCGCGCCGCGTTCGTTGGTGGCGGCAACCCCGCCCCGGAAAATCGCGGTCAGCGCCCCTCCGGCTCGTCCCTTCGGCGGTCCTTCTTCGATTCTCCCGGGTCGAAAATCTGTCGGATCAAGTCACGCTGTTGCTCGCGCGTGCGCCGGCGCACCGCCCGGATGTCCAACAAAGCAGTCAGCATGGCCAGACCGGTGAACCCCAGGCACGCCATCCAGTAGAGGACAAACCCGAGGCCATCGAGGTGTGGTTTCAGGAACGTTTGCCCCCAGACCAACATGCCGGCGGCGATGATCAAAAAGCACGCGCCAAACCAGCGCCGACGGGCATCAGCAGTGCCTGACATGGCGATAAGGTATCACCTGCAACCGCTTTTTCCCAGCGGCAAAACGACCCGGACCCAACCGTGAATCATCCGCGCGCTCGAACAAAATTTTTGCAGTCAAATTGCGTTCTTTCTGATAGAGTAAAGCATTGATTCAACAAGCTGACCCCATGCAAATCACCCGACAACTGGCCATCTTTCTGGAAAACAGACCGGGCACGCTCGCCCGCGTGTGCGACGCGCTGGCCGAAGCCAAAATTAACATCTACGCCGTCACCACCAGCGACACCGTGGACCACAGCGTCATTCGCATGGTGGTAAGTGACCCGCGAAAGGCGCTCCTCCTGTTCGAGGAACACGGCACACTCGTCGTCGAAGACGACGTGCTGATGGTGGACGGCGACAACAAACCGGGTTCGCTGGCAAAAATCGCCCACCGCCTGGCCGACGCCAGGATCAACATCGAGTATTGCTACTGTGCCACCAGCCCGGATGCCAAAAA
>DASPXS010000358.1:0-3347 GCA_035637175.1 Haliangiales bacterium
AGCCCTCACGACTTTTTCGTCGCGCATTGGGACCACGAACCCGATTGGACAATTTCATGTCGCATATGCAACACGAATCTGTCCGAGCGCTTTGTACGGTTCATGGGTAGCCCCCTTCGTTTTTTCCCGTGCACTGGGACCATGAACCTGGTTTGCGTCAGTCATTGAATATCGAATGACGAAAGAAATCCGAAGCTTGAATGTCGAAATGCTTTCAGTTGTGCAGTCGCCGGCTTCGTCATTCGGATTTAAGAATTACAGTTGGTAGCCCGGATGTCGTCGGACTTGGTTGACCCACCCTCACAACGTGCCTCCCATGGTGATGAATTCATCGCGGCTGAGAACGCCATCCTTGTCGCGGTCGAAACGCTCGAACCGTTTCGGCGCTTCATCCGGGTCGGGCTGATTGGCGAGAAATTCTTCACGCGTCAACTTGCCGTCGTGATCGGTGTCCTTTCTCTCAAACAACGCGGCGCGGTCCGTTTGCCGCTTTGCAGCATCCGGCGTTGCACTGAGAATCTGCGGCTTGCCTTCCGGTTGCCGGGCGAGCAGGGCGCGGAGTTTCGCCACGACCTTGGGTCGCGCGGGCGCGAGGTTCCGGGTCTCCAACGGGTTGGCTTGATAGTCATAAAGTTCAAGATCGGCTGTCTCGCCCGCAGCGCCGGGCTTTTTCCATTCCACCAGACGATAACGCTCGGTCCGCACCGCGCGCCCGAGAATTTCCCCGTCGCCGCGGCGGTTGCGTGGAAAAACATGGAAGATGGCCTCCTTGCTGTCGCGCGTTGGCCGTTTGAGCACGGGCAGGAGGCTCCGGCCATCGAGCGATTGCGGGAGCTGTGGTTTCGGCAAACCCGCCAGGTCGCACAAGGTCGGATACAAATCCACCGTCTCGGCCAGGGCTCGCGTGCGCGCGCCCGCTTTGGTGACGCCCGGCACGACGATCAGCAGCGGAATGTGCGTGGCTTCCTCGTAATTGGTGTGCTTGCTCCACATGCCGTGATCCCCAAGATGCCAGCCGTGGTCGCCCCACAACACAATGATGGTATTCGTCGAGAGGCCGAGCCGATCCAATTCATCCAACACGCGCCCGATCTGGGCGTCCACGTAACTCACCGCGGCGTGATAGCCATGGATCAAGGTGCGCGCCTGTTCATCGGTCAGCGGACCGGTTTGCGGAATGTCGCTGTATTGGCGCAGTTCGCCCCAGCTCGTTGGCGCGTAGGACGGCGCGCCCTCGGGCGGCGTGCGCAAGGCGGGCAGGGTGAACGATGTGCGATCATACAAATCCCAATACTTCTTCGGCGCGCACAAAGGCAGGTGCGGCTTCAGAAAGCCCACGGCGAGAAAAAACGGGGCGGAGGGTCTGACTTTGGCCGATTGCAGCCGGCGAATAGCCTCGTCGGCAATTCTCCCGTCCGGATAGGCGTTGTCCGGCACATCGGCGGATTCAAAAGCGGCGCCGCGCGGAAGCCTGCCCGCATCCGACACATTGGCGAACAAGGCCTCCTCGCGGGTCAAACCCTGACTCGATCGGCTCTCCGGCAACACGTAGGCGATCGATTTTTCGGAAAAGTGCGGCACGCTCCACGACGCCGGGTCCTCGTGATTGCCGTGGCCGACGTGAAAAATCTTGCCCAAACCCTCGGCACGATAGCCGTGCCGCATGAAGTATTGCGGAAGCGTGACGGCATCCGGCATGGCCTGCCGGAAATTCGTTCCGAGATTGTAGATGCCCAACTCGGTCGGGCGCACTCCTGTCAAAAGAGCGTTGCGCGAGGGGGCGCAGACGGCCTGGTTGCAATAGGCGCGCTCGAACAAAAGCCCGCGCCTCGCCAACCGGTCGATGTTCGGCGACCGGATGCGTTGATCCCGGTAGCAGCCCAGCAACGGCTTGAGATCGTCCACGCAAATGAGCAGGACGTTGGGCTTCGCCCCGGCGGCAACGGCGCGATCCGCGAACAACGCGCAGCAAGAGATGACCGCAAAGGGAATGAACCGCATTCTCAAAGGCTCCACCCGGAGCGATACACTGAACGAAGGTGGGCGTTGGCCGCTTCGTTATGGGTGAACCGCATCGCCTTGTCATCCCAACGGAGCGTTTGACCGGGAAAACGAATGGCAATAAGGCCAAGCAGCGCCACCTGTGTGAGTGGACCGCCGTAATCAAAGTTCGAGCCCGCCTTTCGGCCCGTGCGAATCGCCTCGATCCAATCCCAGGCGTGTCCTTTGACTCGCGGGATTTTTTCCGCCGGCGCATTTTTGCCGGAGTGCTGCTCCATGAGGTTCTCCGGAAGCAGGTGGCAGTTGGCGCCGCCGTGTGAACCGTGGACGATCATCCCTTTGTCGCCAAAAAGAATGGCCCCGGTGCCGGGAACCTTTTCGTCGGCCGGAAAATCATCGGGTTTGGGAATGGCGGTGTTTCCGTCGTACCAGACGAGTTTGACCGGGCCGCGCGCGTTCCGGGCCGGAAACTCGAAGGTGATCTTCGTCCCCGGCGGATACGTCAGGCCATGCTTGGCGAGATCGTAATCCGTCGCCTCCGCCTGCACGGTGGCGGGCGCATCCAAATCCAGCGCCCAGAACGCCGGATCCAGCACGTGACAAATCCAATCACCGATGACCCCGCTTCCGAAATGCATCCAACCGCGCCAGTTCCAGGGCACCCAGAGCGGCGAGTAAGGTCGGAACTGCACCGGGCCGACCCAAAGATCGTAATCGAGAGTTTTGGGAACCTCATGCGGCTCGTCCACCTTGGCCAGGTTGGGGATCTGGCAATAGACATTCTTGAACGCGTCGCAGCCGGCATGAATCGTGTGAACCTGGCCAATGGCCCCGACCCACACCCACTCGCAGACCCGGCGAATGGTATCGCTGGAATGACCCTGGTTGCCGAGTTGGGTCACCACCTTGTATGGGTGGGACGCGGCCACGAGCTTTCGGACTTCATCCACCGAATGAGCCAGCGGCTTTTCACAATAGACGTGCTTGCCGTGTCTCAGGGCTTCCATCGCGATGACCGCGTGGGTGTGATCCGGCGTGCCGATGACCACGGCCTCGATCTCCTTTCCCATCTTGTCGAGCATCACCCGATAATCCTTGAACCGTTTCGCGTCCGGGTATTTGGCAAATTCCTTGGCGGCGTATTTTTCGTCCACGTCGCACACGGCGACGATATTGTGGCCCAGTCCCGCCACCTCGCCCACATCGGCCCCGCCCCGGCTGCCGATGCCGATCCCGGCCACGTTGAGCTTCGCGTTCGGGGAAAGACTTTCTGCGCCATTCAACAAACTTCCCGGAAGAATGTTGAACAGGGCCACGCCGGCGCCGGTGCGATGGAGAAACTGCCT
>DASPXS010000359.1:0-3482 GCA_035637175.1 Haliangiales bacterium
GACCATCCATGCACCCCACACACCAATCATGAGGGTCACTGCAAATGGTTTGAGAGGAATAAATCCTATGCTGGTAAAGATGAGAAATGCCACGACGGGCACGCACATCAGCGCAATGCCGATCACGATTTTCTTGATTCCGTTGCGTCTGATCGTGGCCGCTCTTTCCTTGAACATCCCTTCCACCAGGCTCGATGCCTCTTTACGGCTCAGTCCCTGCATCATCAAATACTTGGCGACTTCTTCAGGCGCGTCGCCCCACGAGATCTTTGCCCTGGCTTCGTGTTCCACCTGGGTGCGGTCCATTTGTCCTGCGCGCGGTACCGCTCCCCGCGGCACGGCGGTTCGCGCCGGCGGTCCCGAACTGACCGGGTGAACCGAGGCCGCCGCCGCCGCAGTGCGCAAACGCCCGCCCCCAACAGCCGAGACAGCGACAATCGGCGTTGGCGGCATACTCTGCGAGATCACCGCGTTGGCGGCGCCGGTTCCATCGGCACCGCAGACCGGACAGGCAACAGCAGCAGGCATCCGGCCGCCAACCGGCTCGACATCGAAGGCGTAACGTTGCCCGCATCCGCACTGAATCTTGATTGGAATCATAATCGCCCAAGCTCCCTCTTACAAAAAGTCCATCGTGGTTCGGGAAAAGATCATAAACCAAATGAATCCTAAAGACGAGCAAAAAAGCATGCACGAATGCGTCTCGACACTGCCCCCGAAAAGTGTCGGACCACTCCCAGCGCCAGAGGCGCCCCGATCATGATCGCCCGGCGCCAGGTCAGTACGGATGCCGATCTACTCATAAGGCTCCCCCTGCTTGCACACGAACGATCGACGTGGCCCACGAATCGTCAGGTCAGCGATGGCAGCCTGCCACTGTTGATGTTCGTATTTCACTCCGCGCGAGACGGCCGGCTCCCGTCCCTTGGTCCGTCCGCTTCGACACCATAAATTGATATGATACCGCGAACTTGATCCTGTGTTTGCCTGGAAAAGACATTAAGCTCCTCGTCTGTCAGCAGGCCCATCGACCGCATGATGGCCAACTGCATGACCGCCGTGGAGCGCCGAAAATCGTCGAATGCCCGCGCCAACTCTTCGTCTCGGCTTTTGAGCAGTTCGTAGGCTCGGAGATAGCGTTCGTGCGCGGTGCCATCGACTGACCCGACAACCGCAGCCAGTTCTTTGAGGACGCGCGCGCAATAACGCTCCTGAAGATCGGCATGAACGCGCTTGAAGTGGCGCCAATCAGGTTCTGGAATGTGCACAGACATCAGATCGTTCAAATTCCCGTGTTCCGGGTTTTCACATAGCCTCGCGCACCGGTTAGGCGGCGTTTGCATGCTCCCATTGTTTACGGATCCACCGCATGAAATAAATCGTCTTGTCTTCAGCAAGCATCGATGCTTTGCCCACGTCCTCAATCGGCACCGGAAACTGAAACCCGGTGTCCGTCTCATATATAAGATTGCCTTCACGGTAGAGCACAAATCGGGTGCGTTTGCTCGCCTTAATGACTTCGGATGTTTTCATGCTGATCGCCAATGCCACCTAACAATTATCCTGACCCGCCGTTGCATGTAATAACGCCTTGCATTCCTGCCCAGCGTACTAATTCCCTTTTTATTTGTCGAGCGCGGCTCAGGGGGCGCTTCATCAACGATGCGCGTCGATGCGTTCGCTCGCCCGGGAATTTTTGCCGACGGTCAAAGCCGGCTTGTCAGCCCCGCCGTTTCGTGGTCACAATTCGCGTCAGCAAATGAAAACGAAGAAGTCACCCCGAACCACCAACCCTCTCCGGCCTTATTCCAGCGTCGTGTTGGACGGCCCCGAACGCGCCGCCGCCCGCGCGATGCTCTACCCGGTCGGTTTCAAGCCCGAAGATTTTCAAAAACCGCTCGTCGGCATCGCGTCCACCTGGGGCCACGTTACCCCGTGCAATATGCATATCGACAAGCTCGCGCTCGAAGCCGAAGCCGGCGCCAACGACGCCGGCGGCAAAGGGATGATCTTCAACACCATCACCATCTCCGACGGCATTTCGATGGGCAGCGAAGGAATGAAATACTCGCTGGTCTCGCGCGAAGTCATCGCCGACTCCATCGAAACCGTCGTCGGTTGCGCGGGTATGGACGGTTTTGTCGCAATCGGCGGCTGCGACAAAAACATGCCTGGCGCCCTCATTGCCATGGCGCGGCTGAATCGTCCGGCGGTGTTCGTTTACGGCGGCACCATATTGCCCGGCTGCATCACCGGTCAGACCCGCAAGCTGGACATCGTTTCGGTCTTCGAAGCCATCGGCGCGCACGCCAACAAGAAGATTGGTGACGAGGAATTTCAGGCCATCGAACAATGCGCCATTCCCGGTCCCGGCTCCTGCGGCGGCATGTACACCGCCAACACCATGGCCAGCGCCATTGAAGCGCTCGGCATGAGCCTGCCCAACAGCTCCGCCCAAAACGCCATGTCCAAGGCGAAGGTTGAGGACTGCCGCCGCGCCGGCGCGGCCGTCGTGGAGATGCTCCGCCAGGGTCTGCGACCGCTCGACGTCCTGACACGAAAAGCATTCGAGAACGCCATCGCCGTGGTCATCGCGCTGGGCGGCTCGACCAACGCCGTGTTGCACCTGCTCGCCATCGCGCATGCGGCCAAAGTGAAACTGGCGCTCGACGACTTCACCCGCGTCGGCAGGCGCGTCCCGGTGCTCGCTGATCTGAAGCCGAGCGGCAAATATCTCATGTCTGAACTGGTTGCCATCGGCGGCATCCGGCCGTTGATGAAAACATTGCTGGACGCGGGTTTGCTTCACGGCGATTGCCTCACGGTCACCGGCCAGACGATGGCGGAAACGTTGGCGGACGTGAAACCGTATCCGGAAGGTCAACAGATTGTTCGCCCGCTCGCCGATCCGATCAAGAAAGACAGTCACATCGTGATTCTCCACGGCAACCTCGCGCCGGAAGGCGCCGTGGCGAAAATCACGGGCAAGGAAGGGCTGCGTTTTACGGGAAAAGCGCGGGTGTTCAACTCCGAAGAGCAGGCCTTGGACGCCATCCTCGACGGCACCGTGGTCAAAGGCGACGTGGTGGTGATTCGTTTTGAAGGGCCGAAAGGCGGGCCGGGAATGCGCGAGATGCTTTCGCCGACCTCCGCCATCATGGGAAAAGGCCTCGGCAAGGAAGTCGCGCTGATTACCGACGGGCGTTTCTCCGGCGGCAGTCACGGCTTCGTGGTGGGACATATCACGCCGGAAGCCTATGTCGGCGGCCCGCTCGCCCTCGTGAAGAAAGGTGATACGATCACCATTGACGCCGAGAAACGAAAGTTGACGCTCGAAATTACTGCCGCCGAATTGAAGAAGCGCAAGAAGGCGTGGAAAGCACCGAAGCCGCGCTACACCCGCGGCGTGCTCGCGAAATACGCGGCGCACGTCACCAGCGCGTCGCTCGGCGCGGTGACGGATATGGGGTTGGAGTTGTAGT
>DASPXS010000360.1:0-8959 GCA_035637175.1 Haliangiales bacterium
TTCAACGCAGTGCTAATCACCTTTCTCGACATTCCCACGTTGCTTCTCTAGAATGTCTCTATGATTCAACGGTATTCCCGCCCCGAAATGCGGGCCATCTGGACCGACGAAAACAAGCTCAAGATTTGGCTCAAGATCGAACTCCTCGCCAGCGAAGCATTGGTCCGCGAAGGCCTCGTGCCCGAATCCGACCTCCAGCGAATCAAGGCAGGCGCGGAATACTTTGACAGTCACCCGACTGAACTGGTCGAACGCCAGAAGGAACTGGAGAAAACCCTCAACCACGACGTCATCGGCTTCACCACCGCCGTCGCTGAGAAGATCAACCACCCCGCCAGCCGCTGGCTCCATTTCGGTCTCACCAGCAGTGACGTCGTCGATACCGCATTCGCCCTCCAGATGGTCCAGAGCGCGGACATCCTGATCGCCGACTCGAAAGAGTTGCGACAAGTCGTCGCGCGCCGGGCAAAGGAGCACATGCTCACGCCGTGCATCGGTCGCAGCCACGGCATCCACGCCGAACCCACCACCTTCGGCCTCAAGCTCGCCCTCATGTATGACGAGTTCGGCCGGGCACAGGAGCGGCTCGAACGCGCCCGCGACGTCGCCGCCATCGGAAAGCTCAGCGGCGCGGTCGGGACGAGTGCTCACTTGTCTCCCGCGGTCGAAGCCGTCGTGTGCCAGAAGCTCGGCCTGCGCCCGGCACCCATCGCCACGCAGGTCATCCAGCGCGACATCCCTGCCGAGTTCATGAACACGCTGGCGCTCGTCGGCGCGAGCATCGAACGTTGGGCCGTCGAGTTCCGCCACCTTCAGCGCACCGAAGTGCTGGAAGTCGAGGAACCCTTCACCAAAGGCCAGAAAGGGAGCAGCGCCATGCCACACAAGCGCAACCCCATCACTTGGGAACGCCTCACCGGCCTCGCCCGCGTGCTGCGCGGCAACGCCGTCGCCGCCCTGGAAAACGTCGCCCTCTGGCACGAGCGCGACATCAGCCACAGCTCGGTCGAGCGCATTATTTTCCCCGACTCCTGCACGCTGCTCGATTACATGTTCGGCCTGCTCATCCCGCTCATGGACGGCCTCAACGTTTACCCGGAAAACATGAAGAAGAACCTCGGCCTGAGCCTGGGCATGTGGAACTCGCAAACCGTGCTGCTCGCCCTCATCCGCAAGGGCCTCACGCGCGAGGAGGCCTACGCGCTGGTCCAGCGCAACGCACTGAAGACCTGGGAAATCAAGCACGCCGGCCGCGACGACGCCGACTTCCTCGAACAACTCAAGTCCGACGCGGATGTCGCAAAGCACTTCAAACCCGGCGAACTGGAGAAACTCTGTTCGCTGGACTTCCATTTGAAGGAAGCGCAGAACCGGTTCAAAAAGCTGGGCTTGTGAGTTGGCGACCGCACGTAACCCTCGGGTACAAAATCTGTCACACCTATAACAAAAATTGTACCCTTCACGAGCTCGGCTTGATCTTCCCGGGCGCCCTGTAAGAATTATGCCATCATGAAAAGCCGTTTCTTCTCACTCCGGCTGCTGGTTTTTCTGTTGTTAGCTCCAATGGAATCGCCCGCGGCGGATCCTCGGCGCCCAAACATCCTCTGGCTGATCGCGGAAGATTTCGGCCAGCACCTTGGCAGTTACGGCACGCGCGAGGTTTCTTCACCCAACCTCGACGCGCTCGCAAAAGCCGGCGTGCGTTACACCCGATTTTTTACGACGGCACCGGTCTGTTCCCCCAGCCGGTCGGCGTTCATGACCGGGATGTACCAGACAACCATCGGCGCCCACAACCACCGGTCGCACCGCGACGACGGTTACGCGCTTCCAACGGGCGTCCGGGTGCTTACGGACTGGTTCCGGGATGGCGGCTACTTCACGGCGAATGTCCGGCACATGCCCCCGCCGATCCAATGGAAAGGGACGGCGAAAACCGACTGGAATTTCACATACAACGGCAAGCCGTTCGATTCCGACCGTTGGACCGATCTGAAAGGGCACCAGCCGTTCTTCGCCCAGGTCAATTTCCAGGAAACCCACCGAGCGTTTCACGCCCCGAAACATGCCGATCCGGCAAAGGTCCAAATCCCGCCCTATTACCCGGACCACGCGGTGACCCGGGAAGATTGGGCGGCGTATCTGGACTCGGCCATGGAGCTGGACCGCAAGATCGGCCTGGTCCTGCAACGACTGGAATCCGACGGGTTGGCCGACAACACCCTGGTCGTGTTCTTCGGTGACAACGGCCAGGCGCACGTGCGCGGCAAACAGTTCTGCTACGACAGCGGGCTGCTGGTGCCGTTGATCATTCGCTGGCCGAAAAACTTTCCCGCGCCGAAACATTTCCAGCCGGGCGGCGTCGATGATCGACTGCTTGCGGCAATCGACCTGGCGCCGACCATGCTCGATCTGGCAGGCATTTCCAAGCCGGCGAAGATGCAGGGTGAAATTTTCCTGGGCGACCACGCGGCCGCATCTCGCCAATATGTATTCGGCGCACGCGATCGTTGTGACGAGACGGTCTTCCGCTTCCGCACCGTGCGCGACCCGCGCTTTCGCTACATCCGGAATTTCACGCCGGAACGTCCTTTTCTTCAGGCGAACGAATACAAGGAAAAGCAATATCCCGTGTGGCACCTGCTGAAGGAACTGCATGCGGCGGGGAAACTGACGCCCGAACAGGAGGCCTTGTGCGCGTCTGCCATGCCGGCGGAGGAACTGTACGATATCGAGGCCGATCCGCACGAGATCCGCAACCTGGCCGGCTCAGTCGAGCATCGAGCGGTTCTGGAACGCTTGCGGGGTGTACTGGAGAAGTGGATCGAAGAATCCAACGATCAGGGCAGACAGCTTGAGCCGCCGGATGTCGTCCGCCGCCGGGGTGCGACCCGGCCGCAGACCAATCCGCAGAGCGGTTACAACCTGGACGAGCGTTCCCTCGAACCCACCCGGCTCACCCTTCCGGCCCGGCAACTCTGACGGTAATATGCAAGGCGGTTGCATTGCATTTCAAACCTTGCCGGCGTTTTTTTGGACACATGGCATTGAATAGATCCGGAAAACGATCTGGACTCGAGATTGCATGGTGTTCTATGTCAGGCAGATATTGAATTCCTGGAGTCTTCTTGCGTTGCGGGAACGTGTCTTGCTGTACCCATCAGATTCTCGTTTTTGAACGCGAGCTAATCGTAAACATCACAACCATGAATCCCAAAACCATCAGTCTTCGGACTTTCCTTCGCGCGACCTTAATGGCCGCGGCAGTCGTTGTTTCCAGCGTTGTCTGGGCGAATCCACCCGATGAGGTGCTTGATACCAGCCACGCCAGCGTTCGGGCCGTGATGTCGGTGCAAGCCGAGGTGACCGCTGGACTGATGACCTGGCAGGATGTGCTCGGCACGGCGATCGGTCTGGACGATTCCGGAAAGCCCGCCCTGGTTGTGTATGTAGATCAGAACGGCGGTGCGGTTGCCGACGTGGTCCGCGCGTTGCCAACCCATCTGCGCGGTGCCCCAGTCAAGGTGGAGCTCACCGACAAGTTCCGCGCGTTTGTCGGCAAGCCCGGTGGAGGCGGCGGTGGCGGTGGCGTGAGCCACACGGCCAGCCAGGCACCACCCATCCAACTCGGGACCTCGGGCGGTTGGCGCACCGACCTGGCCAACGGCTATTGCTGCGGTGGCACGCTTGGCTCGTTAATTCAGGTCAATGGAGTCCAATACATCCTGAGCAATTACCACGTGTTCGAATCGGACATTGTCAGTGGTGGCAATGGCATCATCGCGACGACCGGTGACAGCGTCATCCAACCCGGGCTTATCGACGTTGCCTGCAATGCTTACAGCGCGCAGAACATTGCAACCCTGGTCAAGACCGCTTCGTTGCCGGATTCCAATGTGGACTGCGCCGTCGCCGAGGTGGTTCCGGGGATGGTCGGTTCCGATGGCGCGATCCTCGAAATCGGCGCGATCTCATCGCAGACGGCAGGCGCTTTCCTCAATCAGGCGGTGAAGAAAAGCGGCCGCACGACCGGCCTCAGCCGGAGCCAGGTCAGCGGTCTGAACGCCACCATCAGCGTGACCTACGACAACGAATGCGCCGGCGGAACGGCTTTCACCAAGGTGTTCACCAGGCAGATTGTCGTTGCCAACCGCGGCAGCAAATTTCTGAATAGCGGCGACTCCGGCTCACTGATGGTCGAGGACGTGGCCACCAATTCGCGAGCGGTCGGCTTGCTCTATGCCGGCAGCAGCACCAGCGCGATTGCCAACCCGATTGGCGAGGTATTGCAGTTCCTGGGAAGCAAATTGGGCGGCACCGCCACCATGGTCGGCAATTAGGCCGATCGGCTCACCGCTGACCTCGAGACGCGGGACATCATCGACCACGACAGTGACGCAAAATGACCCGGCACGGCGGGTACAAAATCTGTCATACCTATAACAAAAATTGTACCCTCTCGATGGGTGCCGCTAATCGATTTCGATCCCCACCGGGCAATGGTCGCTGCCCGTCACATCAGCTCGGAGGAAGGCGCGTTTGAGCCGGGGGCGGAGGGCGGCGCTGATGAGGAAATAATCGATGCGCCAGCCGATGTTTCGTTTCCGGGCGTTGGTCGCCGGGCTCCACCAGGTGTAATACCCCCCACCCGGCTCGAATTCGCGAAAGGTGTCGAGAAAACCCGCCTTCACCAGCGCCCTGAAGCCGGCCCGTTCCTCAGGTGTGAAGCCATGATTCCGCACGTTGGCCTTCGGATTGGCCAGGTCGATCTCGGTATGCGCCACGTTGAGGTCGCCGCAGAAGATCACCGGCTTGCGGCGTTCGAGCTTCTTCAGGTAACGGCGGAAATCGCAATCCCATTCCTGGCGGTAGGCCAGCCGCATCAGCTCGCGTTGCGAGTTTGGGACATAGACATTCACGAGGAAAAAGTCGGCAAACTCGGCCGTGAGAACGCGCCCTTCCGTGTCGTGCCCGGCGATGCCGATGCCGCACGTGACATGGAGCGGACGTGTGCGGGTGAAGATGGCGGTGCCGGCGTAGCCCTTTTTCGCCGCGGTGTTCCAGTAAGTGGTGTAGGCGACGGGCCAGAGTTGCTCGACGTCATTCGGTCCGGCCTTGGTTTCCTGAAGGCAGAGAACGTCGGGCTTCTCGGCGTCCAGGTAATCCAGGAAATTTTTCCGCAGAATGGCGCGCAGACCGTTGACGTTCCAGGAAATCAGTTTCACGGCCCGAAATTAACAGAGGGATCCGAGTTTCACCATGAATGAACACGAATGGTCCGCCTTTGGCTGGATTCCTTGTGGCGGCTCGGGTAATAGAGCGGGGTGCCACAGTTGACCAGCAAAGTCCTCGTCGTCATCGGCGGAACGACGGGCATTGGGCTTTCCGCGGCGAGGGCCTTTGTCGCGGAAGGGGCGAAGGTCATCGTCGTGGGTCGCACCCCGGAAAACGTGAAGACGGCGCAGAAGTCGCTGGGCAAATCAGCGAAGGCGTTGAGCGGCGATGCCGCACAGCCCGGAACCGCGGCTCGCGCAATCCAGTCGGCGCTCACCGTTTTCGGCGGTTTTCACGGTTTGTACCATGTGGCCGGAGGTAGCGGGAGGGCGAAAGGCGACGGCCCGCTGCACGAAATCACTGATGAAGGCTGGGACTTCACGCTGAAACTGAACCTGACGGCGGCGTTTTACTCGAACCGCGCCGCGGCGCAGCAGTTTCTCAAGCAGAAGACCGGCGGAAGCATCCTGAATATGAGCTCGGTGCTCGGTTTTTCTCCGTCGCCCCGGCATTTCCCGACCCACGCCTACGCCGCCACCAAGGCCGCCGTCATCGGTCTGACCCGATCGGCAGCGGCTTATTACGCGAAGCAGAACATTCGCTTCAACGTCCTGGCGCCGGCGCTGGTGGCCACTCCCATGTCCCGGCGCGCCCAAGGCGATGAAGAAATTATGGAATTCATCCGGACGAAGCAGCCGCTCGACGGCGGACGGATCGGCCGTCCGGAGGACCTGGATGCTGCGGCGGTTTATTTCATGTCCGACGATTCGAAATTTGTCACCGGCCAAACGCTGGCGGTGGACGGCGGGTGGTGTGTCTCTGAAGGATCGGGCCGGGATTGAGGTTTTACTCCCTCTCCCCATGGGAGAGGGCTGTGGTGGGGCTGGGGTGAGGGGAATAAAATTGCAGGTCACGCCGCTTTCGCATGAAAACGACTCGAAAGATGAAATTGAAGACACGTTCGCCCTCACCCCGGCCCTCTCCCCCAGGAGAGGGAGGAGCGGGCGCCGCTTACTCGTTGGGAATCGATCTCGGCGGCTCGAGCGTCAAGGCGGTTGCCGTGACGCCCTCGGGCGAGGTGCTCTCACGCCACAACATCGACTTTGCTCCGTCGAGGAAGATGGAGTGGGCGGAAACCATCCGCGCGCTCGTCCAACGACTCCGAGGCGAGCACGGCGCGCCGGCGGCCAGCATCGGCGTATCGGCGCCCGGACTGGCGGCCGCCGACGGGCGTTCGATCGCCTGCATGCCCGAACGGTTGCAGGGACTCGAGGGCCTGGACTGGACCGCCTGTCTGGCGGCCGCGAAAACGGTGCCGGTGCTCAATGACGCTCACGCGGCCCTGCTGGGCGAGGTGTGGGTGGGCGCGGCGCGCGGTTTCGAAAACGTGATCATGCTCACGCTGGGCACCGGGGTCGGCGGCGCGGCGATGGTCGATGGGCGGCTGTTGCGCGGGCACATCGGCCGCGCCGGCCACCTGGGCCATTCTTCGCTCGATCCCGACGGTCCGCCGGATTGCGCGGGCACGCCAGGCAGTCTCGAAGTCGCCATCGGCAATTGCACGATCCAGGCACGTTCGGGCGGGCGCTTCCAGACCACGCACGATCTCATAGCCGCCTATTTGAAAGGTGACGGCGAAGCGACAGCGATCTGGTTGAAATCGGTGAAGGCGCTGGCCGCGGCGGTCTGTTCGTTCATCAACATTCTCGACCCGGAAGCGGTGATCATCGGCGGCGGCATTGCAAGGGCCGGCAAGGCGTTGTTTGAGCCGTTGCAGCAATTCCTCGATCCGATGGAATGGCGGCCCGTCAACCAGCGCGCCAGGATTTTACCGGCGCAACTCGGCGAATTCGCGGGAGCATTCGGGGCGGCGGCCAACGGAATGAAGGCGGCCGGTCATTCAATGGCCTGAACGATGGCCACAAGAAGGCACAAAAGGCGCGAAGTCATTCAACTTTTGTCCTTTGTGCACTTTTGGGGCTATTTCATTGGGATTTGTTGCCTGGTGTTTTTCTGGAGCTTGGTGGTTGGGATTTGGGATTTGCGCCCGTAGTTGATTCATTTCGGCTGCCGCTCCGCCGCGTTGTGTCCATTCGTGGTTAAAGAATTTGCGCAGACTTTGACGTCCCGGCCGGGCGGCGCGCGAGGCAGGGCTCGGCCGGGATCCCCGTCAATACGGGTCAATGGGCGTATTTACCCATCAGGCTTGCGCTGTCGAGGACGTGTTCTTTCATCTCCCGCTCGAGGTCCGGGCGTTTGGTCCCGCGCGACAGCGGCAACATCGCATCGAGCGCGTAGGCCTTGAAAAAGTAGCGATGTTCGCCGGAAGGCGGTTTGGGGCCGTCGTATTCCACTTCCCCGAAATCGTTTCGGCCCTGGGTGGCCATCACCGGGACACAATTCTCTTTAATGTCCCTGGTCCTGGGGTCCACGTTGAAGAGGATCCAGTGATTGAACGTGCCATTGGGCGCGTCGGGATCCTCCACGACCAGCGCGAGGCTGCGAGCCTTGTCCGGCACCTCATCGAGGTGCAGCGGCGGGATGATGTTATCGCCGTACATCGTATATTTGTCCGGAATTTTCCCGCCGTTCGTGAATGCCTGGCTTGTGATTTTCATTTGTATCTCCGTTCAGTTGAGAACGCAGGCCGGCCTTCGCTTGAATGGCCGGGCGCTACTTTCTCGGTTCCTATTTCGTGTTGTTCGTTTTGCGGTATGGGACCGCTCCTATAAACTATTCCCGATCGCCATTGCCGCAATCCATAAAATCAGGTTTCGTCCTGTTCATCCGGGCCGCCGCGCCCGTAACGGCGCCCGGCCCGGAATCCAAAAGCCTGAGGATTTGGTTCTCGTAACCGTCGAGGTGCGTCCGTCGCCAGGTTTGCTGGTGAAATCTGTCGGCCGCTCGGCGCCAGGCGCGCCGAAACAAGACTTAAACGTGTCGCCGTCCAGCTCGTAAATTCCTAAATGCCTTTTCCCTTTGGTCGGTCCATCGATGACGTCGTAATCAATTGTCTTCGGCTTTTTAGAAGGGTCGATGGTGATCCTGGCCTTCATGACGAGCTGTCCTCCGACGGTCGCCGTCAGCTCATCCCCTTTGCAGACCCGCTTGGAATTCGGCAGCATCGTGTCCGGGATGGGAAAGCCGTCCGCAGTGCCGGATACCATTGACCATTCGCCCTGCAACTGGGCCATGTCCTTCCTGGTGGCTTCATTGTCTTCAGCCCAAGCGAGCGAAATCGCCGAGGCTGCCAGTACGATCAATAAGGTGGTTGATATTGTTTTCATGAGTGTGTTTGGGCTGGTCTGAGGTTATGCTGTCTAACAAACCGGTACGCCCACCAATACAGTCGCCTATGTCTTTCGTCTAACTCGCGCGGGCACCTATTCGTGAACGAGACCACTACGGTTTCAGAACAATTTTACCCGACAGTACGCCGCTCTTTCCGATCGTGCTTTCCTCCTGCAGGCGATGCGCGGCGGCGGTTTGCGACATCGGCAGGACCCGATCGATGTTCGCCTTGAATTTCCCTTCGACCAGCCACCGATTGATGTCCTCGGCGCACAGGCGTTGCTCTTGCGGCGTGGCCATGAACATGGCGAAACCGTGCAGGGAACACCCTTTCACGTAAAACGGTCCCAGCGGGAACGGCGGCCGCGCCCCGCGTCCGGCCATGACGATCATG
>DASPXS010000361.1:0-5196 GCA_035637175.1 Haliangiales bacterium
CGAAGTCTGGCGCGAGCGTGTGGGGGGCAACCACTCGGCGTCACCGGTGTCCGCCGAAGGACGCCTCTATTTTTTCAGCGAAGAAGGCCAGACGACGGTGATCGACGCCGGCCGCGAGTTCAAGGTGCTCGCGGAAAACAAACTGGACGATGGGTTCATGGCTTCGCCCGCGGTCGCCGGCAAGGCATTCTTTCTGCGGACGAAAACGCATCTGTATCGAATCGAAAGGTGACGCCAGCCGGTTGACGGTGCCTCTGCGCGCGAGGAAGCGCGGCCTGAACCGGCGGGATGAATGAAGGTTGTGGTCTGTCGCCTGACTGACTGCAACCTCCCACGATGCGGCCGCTTGCCACTGAACTCTTGCAACGAATTGCCTGCCGGGAGGTTGGAACCCGGGCGGTCCCTCTGGCATCGGAAGCCGGAATTTGGCCGCCAAAACCGCGGAAAATCAAAAAAACCGGCCTGAAAACCCATTTCGCCATTGACCCGAAGTAGGGGAACACCTACAAAGCAGTGCAACGCGTCAGCCACGACCAACAGGTAGTTCCCCATAAATATGCCCGAACGACTTCGTTGCGCGGTGATAGGAACAGGCGGTTTCGGCCTCGACCATCTCAACAGCCTTTTACATTGCCCCCGTGCAACCGCAGTCGCTGTCGCCGAAACAAACCCCGAACGGCTCAAGGAAGCCGCCGACCGGTTCAAAATCCCCCGCGCTTACGCGGATTATCACGATCTGCTCGACCAGCCGGACATTGACGCTGTGACCATCGCCGTGCCGAACCATCTGCACGCGCGCATCGCCATCGACGCGTTGCACGCCCGCAAGCACGTGCTGCTGGAAAAGCCGATGGCCCTGAACGCCAGGGAAGCGGCCAAAATCGTCGAGACCGCCAAGCAAATGCGGCGAACGTTCATGGTCGCGCAGAATTTCCGGTTCAATCGCCACACGCAGGTCGCCCGGGCGATCGTGGAGCGGGGCGATCTGGGCGAGGTTTATCACGCGCGTTGCTTTTGGCTGTGGCGCAGCAATATTCCGCGCATCGGCTCCTGGTTCACGCAAAAACAATATTCCGGCGGCGGCTGCACCGCGGACCTGGGAGTGCACATGCTCGACACCTGCCTGCATCTTTTGGGCGAGTTCGAAGTCAAATCCGTATCGGCCCAGACGTTTGCCCGATTCGGGCCCCGTGGCCTCGGTGAGACCGACTGGGGCAAAAGTCCGATTGATCCAAAAAAACCGTTTGATGTGGAGGACTACAGCGTCGCGCTGCTCAAACTCAAAAGCGGACGGGTCGTGTCCCTGGAAGTCAGTTGGGCCGGCCATCACGCGCCCGATGCGCGGGAGTACGGCGTGGATTTGCATGGCACCGCCGCGGGCTTGTCCCTTTATCCCGCGCGCTTGTTTCGCCCGGGACCGAATGGATTCGAGACCATCCATTTGTCCCTCCCGATCGTCTCCCACAGCGAAGACCGCATTCACCATTTCGTCAGTTGCGCCCTCGAAGGGAAAAAACCGCTGGTGACCCCCGACGAATCACTCAAAGTGCAGCAGGTGGTGGATGCGATCTATGCCTCGGCCGCCAGCGGCAAGGAAGCGCGCCTGGGCTGAGCTTCGTTTCCGGCGTCCAGACACGCCACACTTTCCGGTTGACTCGCAAGTTGCAAACGGCGAACGCGATCCGCCGGACCCGAAACCCTCCGGTTGCCTAATGCTGACAGCACCATGCCCCGCCAGCCGTCCGTCTCACCGGTGCCGCTTTGCCGCAAGTTACCCGGCTACCGGCGAGGTCGTGCGCGTGGAAAATCTTGTCATCCCCGATGCAGGCGGTAGCTTTGTGGCTGCGTTTTGATGAAAACCTTTGCCGAATTGAACTTTCCCGGACGCCTCGTGGCCGTGGAAGGGCTGGATGGCTCCGGCAAATCCACCCAGATTTACCTGCTCAAACGCTGGCTGGAACTGCAGGGCCTCAAGGTTTTCTTCAGCGAATGGAACTCGTCCGACCTGGTCAAAAGCGCGACCAGCAAGGGCAAAAAGCGGGAGTTGCTCACGGCCACCACCTTCAGCCTCATCCATGCCACGGACTTCGCCGACCGTTACGAACGCCAGCTCGTGCCGTTGCTGCGGGCCGGTTACATCGTTCTGTGCGACCGCTACATCTACACGGCATTCGCCCGTGACACCGTGCGCGGCTGCCCGCCGAAGTGGGTCCGCGGCATCTACAATTTCGCCGCCCTGCCGGACCTGACATTTTTCTTCAAAGCGGACCTGGAAGTCTCGCTCCGTCGTATTCTGGACGGCCGGCCGGAGCTGAAATATTTCGAAGCGGGAATGGACCTGCGCCTTTCCGCCGATCCCTACGAAAGCTTTCGCATGTTCCAGGGGCGCATCCTCGAGCAATACCTGTCCATGAGCACCGAATTCAATTTCCTGGTCATTGATGCCAACCAACGGGTGGAAGCGCAGCAATCGCTGGTGCGCCAATTGGTGTCGGCCCGCATCAATTTGTCCCAATACGCTCTGCCGAAATGACGACCCTTCGCATGGGAACGACCAAACGCAGCCCCGCCGCCCCGCTCAACCCGATCGCCGGCCGCCGCGTGCTGGTGCCGAAACCGACGATCAAACGCTTTTACGGCCACGGCATTCCCGGCGTGGACCTGGAGAAACTGACCGGCAAACTGGTCGTTATCGAAGGCGCGGATGGATCGGGTCGCTCGACCCAGATCGCCCGGCTGGTGCAATGGCTGGAAGGTTGCGGCCACGCCACCGTGCAGGTGGGTCTGAAGCGTTCGACCCTCGTCAGCGAGGAACTGGAGCAGGCCAAGCAGGGGAACATTCTCAGTCACATCACTCTGAGTTTGTTCTACGCGACCGACTTCGCCGACCAGTTGGAGAATATCATTCTGCCGGCGTTGAAGGCCGGGTTTATGGTGCTGGCCGACCGCTACATTTACACGCTCATGGTGCGCGACCTGGTCCGGGGCATGGACGAGGCCTGGCTGAAAAACCTCTACGGCACCGCCCTCGTGCCGGACGCAGTGTTTTACCTGAACGTGTCGCCCGAACAATTGGTGCAGAGAAATTTTTCGAAGAACCAGACGCTCGATTACTGGGAAAGCGGCCTGGACATCGGCCTGTCGCGCGATATGTTCGATTGCTTTCTGCAATACCAGGCGCTGGTCGAAAAACAATTCCGCCGCTTGCAGTCCACTTACGGCCTCACCATCGTCAATGGCGAACGATCCGTCGAGGTGGTCAACGCCGAGTTGCAGGAGAAAATTGAGCAGGTCCTCGTCGGCAAGTGAACCCCCCCGCCATGACCACTCCACCAGCCCCTCACCATGCCCGGCGAGAATGACAAAAACAACTGCGTCGTCGGCGTCGATTTTGGCGGCACGAAAATCCTGGCCGGCGTGTTCGACGAGAAATTTGAATGCATCGGCCGCGCCCGCGTCAGCACCAAGCCCGACCGCGGCGCCGACGAAGTCATCGGGCGCATCGCCCGCTGCGTCCGCGAGGCCGTGGATGAATGCGACCTCGACCTGAAGCGAGTCAAGGCCATTGGCATCGGCGCGCCGGGGGCGGTGGATTCGGAATCCGGCAAAGTCATCTTTGCGCCCAATCTCGGCTGGAACGATGTGCCCTTGAAAAAGGAACTGGACAAACAGCTCGATGCGCCGGTTTTCCTCGAGAACGATTGCAATGTGTGCACGCTCGGCATTTACGAAGTCGAGTTGAAAGCGAAGCCGCACGACGTGGTCGGCATTTTTCTCGGCACGGGCATCGGCGGCGGGTTGATTCTGGAAGGCAAATTGTATTCCGGTTTCAATCGCACGGCGGGCGAGATCGGACACATGGTGCTCGAAGTCGGCGGACCGAAATGCGGCTGCGGCAACAAGGGCTGCTTCGAAGCGCTGGCCAGTCGCACCGCCATCTTCCGCCGGATCAAGGAAGCCGTGAAGGAAGGCCAGAAAACGATCCTCACCGAGATGCTCGGGCCGGAGCTGGAGGACTTGCGCAGCGGAGATCTGCGCAAGGCGATCAAACGGGGCGACAAGTTCGTCGAGCACGTCATCGAAGAAGCCGCCGAATACACCGGCGTCGCCGCGGCCAATCTGATCAACGTGTTCAACCCGGAAGTGATCGTGATCGGCGGCGGGTTGATCGAGCAACTGGAAGACGAAATGCTGGCCATCATCGTGGAGACCGCGATGGATTACGCCATGCCCGGCACGACCAAAGGGATCGAGATCATCGCCACCAAGCTCGGCGACGACGCGGGCATCACCGGCGGCGCGGTGCTGGCCCGCAAACATCTCTAAAGCTGGCAAACCAACCCCAGGCACAATGGAACAGGCCAATGCAGCGTCCGCGCGTCCTTCCCGGTCTCCTGCGCCGTCTCCCGGATTCATTCGCTGCGCCGTCATTGATGTCGGCACCAATTCCGTGAAACTGCTGGTGGCCGACGTTTCGGGCCGGCGCGTTGAACCGCTCGTGGAAAGGAGCGAGCAGACCCGGCTCGGCCGCGGCTTTTACGAAAGCCGTCGCCTGCAGCCGGCCGCCATCAGGCACACGGCACGGGTCGTGGCGGCGTACGCGGCGGAAGCGCGCGACCTGGGGGCAGCGGCGACCCGCGTCATCGCCACCAGCGCGGCGCGCGATGCGGTCAACCCGGACGAACTCGTCATCTGTCTCGAACGGGAATCCGGGTTGCCGGTCGAAATCATCTCCGGCGCGCAAGAAGCCGACTGGGTCTTTCGCGGCGTCGTTTCCGACCCCGTCTTTGCCGGCCAACCGCTGTTGATTGTGGACGTCGGCGGCGGCAGCACCGAGTTCATTCTCGGTGAAGGCGAGCAGCAGCAGTTTCGCCACAGCTTTCCTCTCGGCACCGTGCGGCTGCTGGAGCGCTCGCCGCACGCGGATCCGCCGACCGCCACGGACGGGGAACGCTGTCGCGCCCTGATCGACGATTTTTTGGAGCAACAGGTTCGTCCGGTTATCGAGTCCGAATTGCGGGCTTTTTCCACTCGCGCGGTCCAACTCGTGGGCACCGGTGGCACGACCAGCATCATGGCGCGGATCGAATTGGGCTCGGTGAAATTCGACCGCGATCAGATTGAGGCTTTGCGTTTGACGCGAACGCAAGTCCGGCTGCAACGCGAACGGCTGTGGAGCCTGCCGCTTGCCGAGCG
>DASPXS010000362.1:0-3943 GCA_035637175.1 Haliangiales bacterium
GATGAATGGAACTCCGTGTCGCCGCGGCGCGGAGTCGCGGCATCAGTGTTGGTGCTCGACGCCAGTCGCGTGCTGCCACGCGTGGATGAGGTGGTCGATGATCTCCTCCACACCAACGCCGTGCTTCACTTGCGCGAAGACGAACGGGCCGTTGCCACGCATTTTTTTTGAGTCGCGCGCCATGACCTCCAGGTCGGCGCCGACACCCGCTGCCAGATCGGTTTTGTTGATAACGAGCAGGTCGGACTGCGTGATACCCGGCCCGCCTTTGCGCGGGATCTTGTCGCCGCCACAGACGTCGATGACCTGGATCGCGTAATCCGCAAGCTCGCGGCTGAAGCAGGCCGCCAGGTTGTCGCCACCCGATTCGATGAGCAGGATGTCGGGCTTGAATTTTCGGTGCAGTTCTTCGAGGGCGAGGAGATTGGCGGAAATGTCTTCGCGGATCGCGGCGTGAGGGCAGCCGCCGGTTTCCACCGCGCGAATGCGCTCGGGCTCGAGCGCGCCGTGCTTGACGAGGAATTCACCGTCTTCTCTCGTGAAAATATCGTTCGTCACAGCCGCGACGCTCATCTGCTCGCGCAATCGCTTGCATAGCTGAAGCATCAGCGCGGTTTTTCCACTGCCGACCGGGCCGCCGACACCGACGGTGAAAGCCCGCTGGCCGAAATCGCGCCGCAAAGGCTTCTCGCGCTCGTGGAAGTGTCCAGGATGACCGAGATGCTCGTGCGCGTGGCCATTGCCGTGGTCGTGATTATGCCCGTCATGAAGAAGAATGCGCATAGGTCAGGTTTGAAACAGTCGTGAGTAAAGGCGATCTTGTGTGCCGTGCCAAAGGTCGAGCAGAGGCGCCGTTTGCGCTGCGTCTTCCGGAGCGATCTCGCCGAATTGTGCCGCAACGCGTTCGGCGTCCTCCGCCAGTTCGCACTGAAGCTTCTGTCCTTCCAGTGGCCCGACAATGTTCAATCGCACCGCCGCGCTGATCCAGCCGCGCAGTTGTGTGAACACGAACAATCGCGCGGTGGAAACCGCACGGAAGTCGAGCAATCTCGTGACGCGCCCGAACGCCGTCGTCGTGTGGCCTGGCAGTTCGGCGTCCAATAGTTCAGTTCGAAATTGACTGAGCGCAGGAGATGAAAACGTCCGTGCGGCTGTTGAAAGAAGAGCCTGGCCCTGCAAACGACTGGCGCGGTTGGCGACGTGGTTTGATAGAAATGCATCACAGGTTAGGTCCACGTCACCGAATGCCCTTTCCGCGGCAAACGCCGCGTGCACGAATGGCAACGAGCCGCAGGCCAATTGCGTCAGGGCTGCGCGGAGATACTCGGCCAGCTCCGCGCCGCCAGTCACCGCGCGGTGCTGAAACGCGGCTTCCAGTCCGCCCGAGTGCGCAAAACCCCCGGTTGGAAACGCGGAATCTGCCAGTTGCCAGACGAGCCAGTCAGTTGGACCGCGGAGACGTGGCGAGACAGGGAGCGCGTCCATGGCAATCTGCGGCTCTGTGACCGGGCAATTCATCAAAACAGGAAGTAACGCTGGGCCAGCGGCAGTACGCCGGCCGGCTCACACTTCAGCAACTCGCCATCGGCGCGCACTTCGTACGTTTCCGGATCAACGGTGATCTTTGGAAGCGCGTCGTTCCATTTCATGTCGCGCTTGCTGATCTTTCGACAGTGACGCACGGCTTCAATGCGCTTTGACAGGCTGTAATTCTCCGCGACCCGGTTCTCTTTGGAGAGTTGGCTCACGAACGCGATCGACGTGCCACCCACGGCGCGGCCCAACGCGCCGAACATCGGGCGCATGTAAACCGGCTGCGGCGTGGGAATGCTCGCGTTCGGATCACCCATCTGCGACCAAGCGATCACCCCGCCCTTGATGGCCATCTCCGGCTTTGCGCCGAACATCGCCGGCTTCCACAGCACCAGGTCTGCGAGTTTGCCGACTTCGACGGAGCCGACGAGGTGGCTCACGCCGTGAGCGATTGCGGGATTGATCGTGTACTTCGAGATGTAACGCTTGATACGTTGGTTGTCGTTGTCGCCGCGCTCGCCCGGCAGGCGCCCGCGCTGCTGCTTCATCTTGTCCGCCGTCTGCCACGTGCGCGTGATGACTTCGCCGATGCGACCCATCGCCTGCGAATCACTGCTCATCATGCTGATGGCGCCGAGATCATGGAGGATGTCCTCGGCCGCGATGGTTTCGCCGCGAATGCGGCTCTCGGCGAACGCCACGTCCTCCGGCAAATTCGGATCGAGGTGATGGCACACCATCAGCATGTCGAGGTGCTCGTCGAGGGTATTAACGGTGTAGGGCCGCGTCGGGTTGGTGGAACTCGGAAGCACGTTGGACTCGCCGCAAATGCGGATGATGTCCGGAGCGTGCCCGCCTCCCGCGCCCTCGCTGTGGTACGTGTGAATCGTGCGCCCCTTGAACGCCGCGATACTCGCCTCGACGAAGCCGGATTCGTTCAATGTATCGGTGTGGATCGTGACTTGAACGTCGTGCTGGTCCGCCACCGCGAGGCAGCAATCAATGGCCGCGGGCGTGGTGCCCCAATCTTCGTGGAGCTTCAGTCCAATCGCGCCCGCAAGAATCTGTTCGGGCAGCCCGGCTGGCAACGACGTGTTCCCTTTGCCGGTGAATCCAAAATTCAGCGGCAGCGAATCGACCGCCTGGAGCATCGCCCGAAAATAGAACGGTGCCGGCGTGCAGGTCGTCGCGCACGTCCCGACCGCCGGGCCCGTGCCGCCGCCGATCATCGTCGTGAGCCCCGCGGCGATCGCCTCCTGCGCCTGCTGCGGGCAGATGAAATGAATGTGCGCGTCGAGTCCGCCCGCCGTGACAATGAGCCCTTCGCCCGCGATCACTTCAGTCGTCACGCCGACGATCATGCCCGGCGTCACGCCCGCCATGACATCCGGATTGCCAGCCTTGCCGATGCCGTGGATGAGGCCGTTCTTGATCCCAATGTCGGCTTTGTAGATGCCGGACCAGTCCACAATCAGCGCATTCGTGATCACGCAATCGAGCGCAAGGTCCGCGGCGACGCCGGCCGCCTGGCCCATTCCTTCGCGGATGACTTTGCCCCCGCCGAATTTGCATTCGTCGCCGTAAACGGCGTGGTCCTTCTCCACTTCGAGCACGAGCGACGTGTCGCCCAGGCGAACCTTATCCCCTATGGTCAGGCCAAACATGTCGGCATAGTGCCGGCGATTCATGCGGTGGCTCATTTCGCCTCCTCGTGGGCGAAGCCACGCTGCTTCACCTGGTTCAGGGCTCTGGACTTGGATTCGTCATTCAACTCGCCGCTCGCGAGATTATTGCCGCCGCGAATGACTTTGTTACCGGCAATCTCGACGAGCTGCACCGTCCTGGTTTCGCCAGGCTCGAAGCGGACCGCGGTTCCGGCGGGAATATCGAGACGCTTGCCGAAAGCTTTCGCGCGATCGAAGCGGAGCTGCGGATTCGTCTCGATAAAATGGTAGTGACTGCCGACTTGAACGGGGCGATCGCCTAGATTCGCAACCGCGAGCGACACGGTTTCGCGACCCACGTTCAGCTCGAGCTCTCCGGGCAGCACTTCGATCGCGCCTGGTTCCACGTCGCTGCCTGACGCTTTGAAAGCAGCGAGCGGTGGCACCGGCAGAAAGCTCCCATACAGCGCGAGCTTCAGGTCGCCGTTCTCGCTCGCGATGGGATGATGCACTGTCACGAGCTTGGTGCCGTCCGGGAAGGTCCCTTCCACCTGCACGTCATAAATCATCTCGGACACGCCGGACATGACCTGGTTGCGACCTAGAAACTTCCGTCCGAGATCCATCAACTCGGCAACGCTTTTGCCATCCCGGATGAATTCGAGCAATTGGGTCGCGATCAGCGCCATGGCTTCGGGATGATTGAGCCGAACGCCGCGCGCGAGTCGTTTCTGCGCGAGAAAGCC
>DASPXS010000363.1:0-3745 GCA_035637175.1 Haliangiales bacterium
TCCAGAACGGCAGATCGGTCACGTCCTGCATCGGGGCCAGCGCCAGGATCGGCGCGGCGCCGCGCAACATCTGATTGAACTCTTCGGCCGGGTTCACCGGACGGAGTCTATCTGAACTGCGGATGTCCCTGCAATCTTTCCCACGTTTCCGCCACAAGTCGCGTCTGCCGATAAACCTCCTCGCGCAGCGGTTCGGCGCTGCTCGAGCGCCGGGCGCGCTGCAGCCATTCGCGGTCGAGCGGTTCGTCGATCAGTTCCAGCGTGTTGGCGGCGATGGTCGTTTCCTCCTTCTCGCCTGTCGCGTGCCCGGCGCCGACGTAAAAGCCGGCCCGCAACAAAGTCACGCGCAGCATCGTGCTGCGTGAATAAGTCGGCAGCGCGCAGGGACGTTGCGGATCGAGCAGACCAAACAGATTCGTAAACAGCGGCAGCGTCCACATCGCCGGATTTCTGGCCGGCGAAAACGCGTCGAACAAAATGGCGTTGGGAACAGGGAACGGGCGGGCGGGCAGACGGGCAAGCGCGCCGGTGAGCAGGGTTGGAAAATCCCCGAGGTGAAATTCCCATTCGACGCGCGCAGCCGCATCGCAAAAGCCGGCGTGATGGTTTTTCAGCAGCGACCGCAGGAGCTGTTCGTAGCCGCCAAAATAACCGAGTGTTACCGCATGGTGTAAAGCAAATTGAAGCGGCTCGAGGGTCTGGTCGAAGCTCACCATTCGGATCGAACACGGAAGCGCGCGGGTGGCGCGCAACACCGTGAGCGCGTTGGCCGCCGCGCCCAGCCCGACGTCCCAGATCACGAACTCGCCAACGTGCTCGCGAATTCGCTCCACCAGGCGCAATTGTTTGACGTAGAGCGCCTCGGCCTCCGCTTCCGGGCCGACGACCGGATGAAACGTTTCGCGATAGGCCAGCGAATGCACGCTGTGAACACCGTTCGCGAGCCGGACGATTTTGTACCCGCTGGAAGTCACCACCGATTCTTGCCACAAAGAGGCACAAAAAGCACAAAAGGAAAACGGAACGAAGGAGTTTTGGCGCGAATTCGGCGAATCCGCGTTAATGGGCGAAATTCGCGTAAAACTCCCCACAAGTCCCTGCGCCCAAATTCGCACTTGTCAACCGGCGGACGGGTGGTAAGTTGTGCGCCCTTTGTTATGAAAGCCGACATTCATCCGAAGTATATGGATGCGGAAATCCGTTGCGCCTGCGGCAATGTGATCAAGACCCGCTCCACCAAGCCGACGATTTTGATCGGTATCTGCAATGTCTGCCACCCGTTTTACACCGGCCAGCAGAAGTTTGTGGACACCGCCGGTCGCGTGGACAAATTCCAGCAGCGCCTGGCCAAGACGCAGGCCGCCCAGGCCCAGGCCGCCGCCGCCGCCGCCACGAAGAAGAAAAAGAAGTAGCGGATTTCCAGCCCTTCCGCCCGCAGCAGCCTCGTCGCTCTGCGGGCGGATATTTTTTTCCCGAATGGATTTGCGCCCGCACATCGAGAAATTCTCCCATCGCCTGGCGGAGGTGGAAGCCGCCTTGAGCGATCCCAAGGTCTTCGCCAACAACCTCCGCTTCCAGGAATTGTCGAAGGAATATGCCCGGCTGAAAGAACTCGTCGCGCACGGCTCGACATATTTGAAAACCGTGGCCGACCTCGAGGCCAATCGCGCTTTGCTCAAGACCGAAGCCAGCGACTCCGAGATCGCGCAAATGGCGAAGGAAGAAATCGCGCGACTGGGAACCGAGGAAAAACGTCTCGCGCTCGAGGTCCAGCGCGGCCTGGTGCCGCCGGACCCGGCGGACTCGCGCAACACCATCATCGAAATCCGCGCGGGCGCCGGCGGCTCGGAATCGGCGCTGTTCGCCGCCGATCTTTACCGGATGTACAGCCGCTACGCCGAATCGCAGGGCTGGGAACTGGAGACGCTCGATTCCAGCCCGTCCGACCTCGGCGGTTTCAAGGAAATCATTTTCAGCGTCAGCGGACGGGACGTTTTCAAGCGGTTGAAATACGAGAGCGGCGTTCACCGGGTCCAGCGCGTGCCGGCGACCGAGGCGCAAGGCCGCATCCACACCAGCACCACGACCGTGGCCGTGCTGCCGGAGGCCGAGGAAGTCGATGTGCAACTGAAGCCTGAAGAATTGGACATCACTGTTTGCCGCGCGTCCGGCCCCGGCGGCCAGGGCGTCAACACCACCGATTCCGCCGTGCAAGTGCTCCACAAGCCGACCGGCCTGATCGTGCGCTGCGCCGACGGGCGGTCGCAGCAGAAGAACAAGCAACAGGCGTTGACCGTGTTGCGCTCGCGGCTGCTCGAACAAAAAACAGCCGAAGAAAACGCGAAGTATGCCGCGCAACGCAAGGCGCAGGTCGGCACCGGCGAGCGCAACGAACGCATCCGCACCTACAACTTTCCGCAAAACCGCGTGACCGACCACCGCATCGAGCTGACCCTTTACAATCTGCCCGCGATCATTGACGGCGCGCTCGACCCGCTGCTCGACCGCCTCATGGCGCACGATCTGGAGGACCGGCTCGCGTCGTTGAAATTGTGAAACGAACCGCCGGTTGCGCCGCGAAAGGAACGCGCAACATTTTCCCGGTCCGATGAAAATCAAAGCACCGCAAGGGATCATCTTCGACTGTGACGGCACGCTGGCCGACACCATGCCGCTGCACTGGCGCGCGTGGCAGGCGATCGCCTGGCGGCATCGACTGCATTTCCCGCAGGAACGCTTTTACGCCCTGGGCGGCGTGCCGACACGCGATATTCTCCAAATGCTGAGCCGGGAACAGGACGTGCCGATTGATCCCATCGCCGTGGCGCGCGAAAAGGAAGGGGAGTATCTGCCGTTGATCGACCAGGTGGAACCGGTCAACGCCGTCGTTGCCGTGGCGCGCGCTCATCACGGAAAAATACCCCTGGCCGTGGCCTCGGGCGGGACGAAGAAGATCATCACACAGGTGCTCGAACATCTCGGCATCGTGAAGCTGTTCGAGGCGATTGTGACCAGCGAAGATGTCGCGCGCCAGAAACCGGCGCCGGACATTTTCCTCGAAGCGGCGCGCCGCATCGGCGTTCCGCCGCAATTCTGCCGGGCTTACGAAGACACGGAACTGGGGTTGCAGGCGATTCGCGCGGCGGGGATGGAGGCGGTGGATGTGAGGAAACTGCTTATGAAGCCTTGATCAGTTTCATGGTGCAACGATATTTCCGGCGTAAGAAATCGTCGGGCGTTGGCATTGTGGTGGCGAGAACGACGGTGAAACGGTGAGGAAAGGCGTCCAGTTTCACGCTTCGCGTTTCTTCCACACGTAGCGGAACATGATCACGCGTAGCGCCGCAGTCAGCGGGATTGCCAGAACCCCGCCGAGCAAACCGCCCAAAAGCGTCGTGCCGACCATGACCGAGACGATGATGGCGAGCGGATGCAACCCCACGCGGTCGCCCATGATTTTCGGCGAGATCACCAGGCCTTCGAGCGTTTGCACGATGGCAAACACCCCCAGCACACCCAGCGGATGCCACCAGTCGGCGAATTGCACGAACGCGATCACCAGCGCCGTGACGCAGGTGGTGATCGCTCCCAGAAACGGAATCATCGTCAGCACCGTGGCCATGACGCCGAGCAGAAACGCGTAGGGCAAACCGACGATGAAAAAACCGATCGTGTAGAGAACGCCATCGCACAGCGCCACCATCACCTGCCCGCGAAAAAAGGCGATGAGATAGTCATTGATCGA
>DASPXS010000364.1:0-6133 GCA_035637175.1 Haliangiales bacterium
CGCAGGCGGTGTCAGGTCGATCCAGGCCGGTACCGCGGGCGCGCTTTCGGCTGTTTGGACTATGTTCATAACCATGCTTTTTGTGAGATAAATGTTGAGCGATCCCTTGTCGTTTTCATAAGTGTTCCATCCATGTTGACCCGCATCACCGGCAAGATGGCAGACTGCGAAGCCGGGCGGTATCCCTAAAAGTATCGAGGCGGTGTGGTCTGTGAATTGCTTCGGCCGCCCGGACCATGCTGGTGAACCGCAGGATTCAGGCACGTGCTTCAACGCTTCGCCCAGGGGCGCATTCGGCCGGCCATCCCAGATCCGCAGCGACCGATCGGGCGCAAGGACGGCGAGCCGATAGTCAGCCGGGCAGACATTCGCCCCGCCGCCTTGCAACCGATCGATCAGTCTTCCAATCACGGCGTCCCAAACCCTGGTCTGGCCGTCGTTGGAGGAAACGATGACCCTCCGGCCGTCGGGGCTGAAACGGGCGAAACCGGCGCTGCCGTTCGTCAAAGTTAGCTGCAAAGCACCGGTGTCGGCCCGCCATATTTTGACCAGGCCATCCGCCCCTGACGTCAGCACCTGGTCGCCTGCCGGGCTAAACTGAAGCGATCCCAATTTCCCCGCGTGACGCATGGGCCGGGCGACTGGCAGGGCGAAATTACGCTGGCTCAACGCGGAGAGAATGCGCGTCGCAACAATGCTGTTGTCCGGAGTTTCACGGAGAAATCGGGCGAAGAGCGCAAGCGCGTCCGCACGGCGCCCGGTGGCGACGAGGTCATTAAGAGAATTGAGCACACTTCAATATCGGAACATCTTCGCCGCGCCGATGTTTGCGCCGACGGCGAACAGCGCCAGCACGCCGAGCTTGGAAAGGACCGTTTCCCAGCCGCCGCCGAAGCTGATGAGTTGGTGCAGGGCGTCCATCGCCCAACCGGTCGGGACGCAGTGAGCGATGACCCGCAATGTCGCCGGGACGATTTCCAAAGGCCACCAGCATCCGCCGAGCGCCGCCATGATCGAGCTCGCCAGCACGCAGAGGCCGATGATCTTGTCCTCGTTCTTCACCACCGCGCCGATCCATACGCCGAGCGAAGCCGCGACCCACGCGTAGAGGCCGAGCGTCACCAGGATGGCGAACAGGTTCTGCCCCAGGTTGACCTTGAAGATGAACTGTCCCAGCAAGAGGAAGAAAATTATCTGCACGCCGCCCAGGAGGAACCGTCCATAGACTTTGCCGATGACCAGTTCCCATCGGCGAATCGGATACACCGCCAGCCGCCGCAAGACGCCGTCCGCGCGTTCTCCGGCGACGCTCGCGCCGCCGAAGATCATCAGGTTCATCATCAGGAACTGCACCAGCGTGCCGGGCAACGACTGATTGAAACCGGACGGCGTGGGATTGCGGCCGGCGAACCGCGACTTCAGGCTCACGGGATTCTCCGCTTTTGCCAGCGCGCGCAGTTCCGGTTCGTTCACCGGCTCCTTGCTTCCGGACGCCAGCTCGAACAGGTGCGAGTTCATCGCCACGACCGCCCGAATCAAACGCAGTTCAATGAGGAAGGCCGATTCAGCGCCCGAACCTTCAACCTGGAAGTACTCCACTTTCACCGGCTCTGTTTTCATGACCTTCTCGGTGAAATCGGCGGGGATGCGAATGCCTCGCTCGGCTTCGTCGCGTTTGGTTTGGTCAACGAGGCGCATTCCCTGCGCGTCCAGTTCCTCCATCAACAACGTCCCGAGAAAACCGGCGTCGCGATTCTCGATGAGCACAGCCGGCCGCGGGTTGGCCGGATCGCCCGGTCCGCGGAAGGCCATGCCGAAGAAATAAACGAACACCAAAGGGACGAGAAAGAGCCAGACGTAGCCTGCCTTTGTGCGAAGGAAGAGGCGGATGTCGTTGTGGCCTATTTGGAGGACGCGTTTCATGCCCGGATGCCTTTTGCGAGAGCGCGCTGGAAAAGCCATGACGCAGCGATCACCAGCGCCAGGCCCAGAACGAGGAGCTTCAACGCGGCCCAAGTCCACGGCGTGTCGCTGCCACCCGACTGCAATGCGCGCAGCGCTTCGATGAACCAGTAGTTCGGCGTGAGCGGACTGAGATGATCGCGGAAGAGAGGCGGCAGTTGCCTCGCGGGAAAAAAGCTGCCGCCGACAAACGACAGGCACATCACGATGACCCCATTTACCGCATTGGCGCGTCGCTCGTTTCGCGCCAGCGCGGCGATGAAGGCCATGAACCCGGCGGCAAACAGACCGAAGGCCAGAATCACCGCAGCCATCGCCAGCGGCTTCTCCCAACGGATGCCGAAGATCAGTACGCCGCCGCCGAACATCACAATGCTGCCGAGCACGACGACCGCCATTGCAAGAACCACCTTGGAGATCACGAAGGGCAGCAGCCGATCGTGCAGCGTGCGGAACCGGTCGAGCGTCCGTGCGCCGACTTCCCGGTAGAGATCGCGAATGGCGTGGTCGGCGAGGAACAACAGAAACATCGCCGCCATGCCCGGGAGCAGAAAGGCAAAAACGTTCAGCGCCGGTCCTTCTGCTTTGGCCTTCTTTCGAGTGGTGGTTTCGTAACCGACCAACGGCGGAAACAGGTAGTGCCCTGCCTGCTCGAACCTGTCACCGACGCGGACCATGAGGCCGGCGATCCGCTTCATGTCGGGCCGCCCCTCTTTCTCGAAGATCTCTTTCCATTCCGGCAGATCAGAACGCAGGTTGCGGGCGGCGGCGTTCAAGCCCGCAACCGCTACTTGCAACAGCTCCTCCAGAATCGCGGGATAAAATGATTGCGCGGGATTCTTGATCAGCTCGAAAGCGACCGGCCCGTCGCCCGCCAGATAGCTTCGCGTGAACCCTTTCGGAATGATCAGCACCGCGCTGATTTTGTTGTCATTGATTTGCTTGAAGGCCTCCTTCCTTTCGAGAAAACGCGTCTCCAGGTGTTTTTTGAAATCGCCCTGGTTCATCGCGCCACGCAGCAGGCTGCTCAACACGGAGTCGTCCTCATCCACGACCGCCAGGTTAATCCGGTCCAGGCCGCCGCCTTTCGAGGAAGGGCCGAACACCAGGCCGATCAGCGCGGTGATGCAGAGCGGCAGCGCGAGATTGAGCAGATACGGCCAGGGATTGTGCCGGGCGCGCCTGAGGTCTTTGATGAGCAGCGTCCAGAGCATGGCTACTCGCGCAGTTCCCGTCCGGTGAGTTGCAGGAACACGTCGTTCAGGCTGGGCCGCTTCAACGTCACGTTCTCCACCCGCACGGGCAGTTCGAGCAAATCGCGCAGGCATTCCGAAGGATGACGGCTGTTCTGAGAGGACACGACCAGTTGATGATCCAACTTCTGAATGATGCGAAACCGTTCACGAAATCCCGGCCAGTCATCGGGATTGGCCTGCTGCAGGTTGCCCTCGAGCACAAACAGTTGATCGCCGCCGAGCCTCTTTTGAAGTTCCGGCAGGGTTCCTTCGGCCAGCAATTTGCCGTGGTCAATAATGCCGATGCGGCCGCACAACGTCTCGGCTTCCTCCAGGTAATGCGTTGTGTAAAGGATCGCCGCGCCTTCGGCGCCGAGCTTCCGCACGAATTCGAGAATGTTCGCCCGCGCCTGTGGATCGATGCCGACGGTCGGCTCGTCCAGAAGCAGCAGTTTGGGCCGATGCATGAGCGCGCAGCCGATGTTGATGCGCCGCTTCATGCCGCCGGAGTAATTTTTCACCGCGTCCCGCGCACGGTCGGCGAGCGACAATGCGTCCAACACTTCATCGGCGCGTCCGCGGGCCTCGAGCGCAGTCAGGCCGGCCAGCCGCCCCCAGAACTCAAGGTTCTCGCGGCCGGACAGTTCCTCGTAAAGCGCGACCTCCTGCGGCACCACGCCCATGATCTTCTGCGCTCGGGCCGGGTCGCTCCAGAAGTCTGCGCCATCGACGGCGACTTTGCCGGCGTCGGGCCGCAGCAGGCCGGAGATCATCGAGATGGTGGTGGTTTTGCCCGCGCCGTTGGGGCCGAGCAGGCCGTAAATTTCACCCGCTCGCACCTCGAAACAGACATCACTGGCGGCGCGCACCTCGCCAAACGTTTTGCAGAGTCCAGTGACCTGAAGGAGGAACATAAGGATGACGGCGCGAGTGTTAGCCGAAAGGAGCGTCGCCGACCAGGCAAAAACTCCAATGACCAACCGCGCCTGAGAAAAAAAGAAGCTCCCCGAACGGCTCGGCGCGTGTATTATCTTGTCGGTTATGAACCGAGTGGACCGACTCATGGCGATTGTGGTGCGGCTGCAGGGCCGGCGGCTCGTGCGGGCGGAAGATCTTGCCGCGCATTTCGAAATCAGCATTCGCACCGTCTATCGCGACATCGCGGCTCTGGGTGAGGCAGGCATTCCCATCATGGCCGAGGCAGGCGTTGGCTACAGTCTGGTCAAGGGCTATCATCTGCCGCCGGTGATGTTGACCGCCGAGGAAGCCAGCGCGCTGTTCATCGGCGGAAAACTCGTGGACCGTCTCACGGACGCTTCATTGCGAAAACAGATGGAGTCCGCGCTGATGAAAATCCGGTCCGTGCTGCCTCGGGACCGCCAGGATTATCTCGACCGTCTGGACCGTTCGACCGCCGTGGTTTCCCGCGGCTCGAATGCCGTTCCGAGGTTGTCGAGTGAAGCCTTGATTCCCATCCAGCGCGCCCTTGCCGAACGACACGTCCTGGCCCTGGACTATCAGGGTGGTCAGCGTCGTGAGGTGACCCGGCGTCAGGTCGAGCCGCTCGGCCTGGTTTACTACTCCGACAACTGGCACCTGATCGCCTATTGCCGTCTGCGCCGGGATGTGCGCGACTTTCGCACCGACCGGATTCGCAAGCTTCAGGTGCAAAACGAACTTTTCTCAGGCCATGCCGACTTCTCGCTGAAGCGTTACCTTGAAGCCGAAACGCGCGACCGAAACTTCGAGTTGGCCCAAATCAGGTTCAAGCCCGAAGCGATAGAGCGCGTGCGCCGCGAACGGTCCTGGGGACTGGTGGACGAAAAGGCGGACCACACGGGCGTCGTGGTTACTTTGCTGGATTGCTCCCTGGAATGGCTCGCCGGTTGGGTTTTGTCGTTTGGTTCGATGGCGGACGTGCTCGCGCCTGAACGGCTCAAGGAACTCGTCGCCGCCGAGGCGGAAAAGGTCGCCGCCAAATATGCGGGCGCGCGCCCCCTCATCCCGCCCCTCTCCCCATCCGCTCTCCGCAATACTGCCACGCAGGATGACCTCGTCACCGGCAAACCGGAGATCGAAACGCTGGAAAAAGAAATCAATATCAACCGGCTGAAATCACCTCACCCAGCCGCACAACGCCATTCCAAAACGAGTGCCTCCTGATCCCTTTCTTGAAACCGTCCATTCGTCCTCGTCCTCGATCGGATGACTTGGCTTCGAGGACGAGGACGACGACGAGAACGAGGACGAAGAGGAGGCTACCCATGAACCGTACAAAGCGCTCGGACAGATTCGTGTTGCATATGCGACATGAAATTGTCCAACCGGGTTCGTGGTCCCAATGCGCGACGAAAAAGTCGTGAGGGCTCTCCATGAACCGTACGATGCCTTGCTTGTAAATGAACAAGTTACGTATCCTAGGTTCATGGCCTCAACTCACGTCAAAATTTTGGAGGTGTTCCCTTTCCATGAACCGACCAAAGGGCCACCAGGTTTTGGACTGCGCCAGTCCTCTGGCGCTTTTCGATCTGGTTTGGGCGCGCAAAAGCGGCAGAGGACTGCCGCAGTCCAAGACGCTATCGCGACCGACGCACCTGCCTCCGCGGTTCATGGTCCCAATGCATGCGCAAAAACGAAAGGGGGCTCTCCATGAACCAGCGATCACTGCCCAAAAGAAATTTGGTCCATCACTGCCGCCGCATTCATCCGCAATCGCGTCCGTTCACGGCGACAATCGCACCAGATAAAAACGTCGGGCCTGGCCGATTGCATTGGTGTCCGTGGACTGAACGATCCCGCCCGTGCCGGGAAGGTTGGTGACCACCTGCGACCAGGCGCTGCCCATCACGTCGCTGGCGCGTTGCACGTCGTAACCGACGCCCAGAAACGTGGTGAAACTGATCAGGCAGTTGGTGCCGGACAACCGGAAGTCGGTG
>DASPXS010000365.1:0-16862 GCA_035637175.1 Haliangiales bacterium
ATTGGCATGGGCAAATCGACGGCCGCCGATCTGTTGCGCCAACGCGGTTTGCCCGTGAGCGATTCCGATGTCATCGCCCGGCAGGTCGTCGAGCCGGGTCAACCCGCCCTGGCTGAAATTCAGCAATTGTTCGGCCGGGAAATCGTCGGTGACGACGGCCGGCTTCGCCGCGACGAACTGGCCAGGCGCGTGTTCGCCGATGCCGAAGCGCGTGGCAAGCTGGAGAAAGCGCTTCATCCGCGCATCCGGGCCATCTGGCAGGCCCAATTTGAATCCTGGCGCGCCGAGGGCCGTCCCGCGGCCCTTGCCGTGATCCCCTTGCTCTTCGAGACCGACGCCGGCCGTCACTTCGATGCCACGATCTGCGTGGCTTGTTCCGAAAAAACGCAGCGCCATCGCCTGCGCGCGCGAGGCTGGACCGACGAGCAGATTGACCAGCGGCTGGCGGCCCAGTGGCCTGTCGAAAAGAAGATGTTGCTGGCGGACTACGTGGTCTGGACCGAAGGCCCACTCGAGGTTCACCAGGCGCAACTCGATCGCATCGCCAGAGGGGTCAGTCCTCACTAATGACACTAAAACGTGGAAAAGGGGCTGCTGGTATTAACAACTCGCGCTTCCTGCGATGTTCCGGCGCGGAAAAATAGTCGCGGGAACGAAAGGCTTCAGTAATTCAGCGCGCGGAGTATGCCGTGTCGTCCGCTGGACGCAGAATCAGCTCGCGCTGCGCCGCCGCCCAGCTTGTCAAATGGCGGCGATAAGCCTGGACCCGTTCGGGTTGGTCGCCGGCGACATTCTTCGTTTCGCCCGCATCATTCGCCAGGTCAAACAGCTTCGAGCGGCCGCTTTCCAGTTCATAAATGAACTTCCAACGGCGATCGCGCAGTCCCAATAAACCGAGGGAGTAATCAGCGTAGAACAAAGCCATTTGTCGCGTCGGTTCCAGCAGCGACGCGCCCTGGCATTGTTCCGGAACCGGCAGTCCCAACAAATCCAAAATCGTCGGCGCCGTGTCAATGAGACTGGCGACGCGGCTGACGCGGATTGGTTCAGAAACAAGCCCGGGCGCAACGATGAGGTGCGGCACGTGCACGTTTTCGTCGTAAATGAACAGCGTATGACCGTAGTTTCCTTCGTGCTGTCCGAAGGCCTCGCCGTGATCGCCAAAAATAACGAAGAGGGTTTTCTCAAACAGTCCGCGCGCTTTCAAAGCGCCGAGAAATTCTCCCAACACGGCGTCACTATAGTGAAGCGCATTGCGATAACGTCCCACCTCGTCATGCCCGGGAAACGGTCCCGGTGCCGGAGCATCGTAGGGATGATGCCCGGCCACCGGAAGATAAGTGATGAAAAATCTCTCGCTGCGCGGCAGCGAATCGATCCAATTCAACATCCGTTGTGTCGTGGCTGCGTCATCGACGCCGAAGCTGGACTGATGATTGCCGCCGATGTCCCCCGCGTCTTCCAAGGTTTGAAACCCGCGATGTTGAACGACTTCCTCCATCCCGAGATACGCGAACCGGCCCGAATGGAACAACGCTGTCCGGTAGCCTGCCCCGGCCAGTCGCGAGGCAATCGCCGGCGTCCTGATCCGCGCGCAAACCTCCGATTTGGTGTCGAACGCCGGGTAGCGCGCGCAGAGCACCGAGAGGAGCCCGTTGATGCTTTCCGGGTAAACCGCATACGCGTTTTCAAACAGGATCGCCTGACTGGCCAGCGCCGTCAGATGCGGCATGGGATCTTCGGCTGCGCCGCAGGGCCTGAGATATTTCGCGCCCGTCGATTCCAGAAGAATCAGGATCACGTTGCGCCCTCGCGCCGCGCCTTTGAAACGGGACAAATCGTCTGGGCCTGGCGGCACGGGGGAGTCCACGGTCGGAACCGGACTTGTCCGCCAGTCCCTGTTTTCCGCGCTGGTGGCTTCCACCCGCGGAAGCGCAGTAGCCAGCAAAGCAAAGAAAACATTGCGATGCAGACCCCCGGTGTCCACCCGCGCGGTGGCCGCCGGTCCCAGGGCAACCAGTGTCAGGGAAAGGGTTCCCAGTCCGACGACAATCGGGGGTCGCAGCTTCACCCGGCGCAGCAATGCCGGCAGCGCCACCGCCGTGCCCAGCACCGGGACCATCAGGAGCAAATTCTCCGCGGTGAGATGATGGCGAATCGAATCGGCGAGCGCGCCCCGCGTGGCCCGCCACATGGGCAAAGTCATCGGCGAGGACATCCATCGTATCAACGGAAGATTTAACGCGACGTAAAGGGCCGTGGCGAAGTAAACCGTCCACGAAATCCACGGGCGGCGCCGGGTGATCCCCTCGAACAAACCAAACAGCAACACGACCAGCAGGTCCTGCCAGAGATAAGCCGGAGGCGACCAGAAGGAAAAGGGAACGGGATGTCCCAACAGCACCAGAATCCGCGCAAGCAACAGGACGCCGAAAAGGCAGAGGGCTTTCATCGCCGGACAAGATTCAGTCGTTTGAGCAACGGCAGCGACACGACGACACCGACCCCGCGGGGATGCCAAAGCCAGTCGTGCACGAGCACCCGTGGTGCCGGCGGGCGACGATAAATGGCCGAACGGCTGCCAAGGAACGCCAGCGGGATGACGATCAAATCAGCGTCCGTTTGCCGGGAAGCGTCGAAGAACCGGTGGACGAGTTCCACCTGGCCGTTCACGAATTGCCGCGCTGCGCGAAGATTTTCCGTGCTGGCGTCGATGACGGTCAACTGCGCCTTCGGCAGCAGCCGCCGCAGAATCAACGCCGTGCGGGGAAACATTCCGCCCCCGACGATTTCCACCCTGCGAACGTCCGCCAGTTCGGGCAGCAATCGGCGCACGGCGCGCTCGTGATTTCGCAGCACGAACCGTTGCAGTGTCGGCGAGTGCAACACCAATTGTTCCAGGCCATTGAGGCTGAAATACTCGAGCCAGCGCAACACGGCCGGCCAGCGGCTGGCGCGGGCGGCGGCGGAGCGTCGGTCCGGCAATTGCGTCCAATGCGCGGCCGGTCGCGCATGGTGTTCGACGTGGAAGCCGTCGTTGAAGAACAGCAGGTTGTAGAGCCGGCCGTAGTGGCTGGTGGTGCCGTGTTCGTGCTCGAAAAATCCCTGGAGCTGACAGAGGCCCAGGCCCAAAAGCCAGCCCGGGAGATAAACCGTTAGAAAAAATTTTGGCGCGAAGGTCAGCAAGACGCTCCACAGTGCCAGGACGAGAAAAGATTCCCATGCCAGTTGACCCGACCAGCGCCAATGCCACATCCTTCGCGCGTGATGCGCCAGATGCCGCTCGCGCCAGAGGCGTTGCGGAATTCCCAGCAGCAGACTTTCCCAGGCCGAGAACAGCGCGTTCCCTTTGCGCGACCGGAAATACGGCAGATGAATGAAGTTGTGTGCGATGGTGTTGGCGTTCCACCAAAAGCCGATGGCGATAAGCGGGATCGACGGGAACTCGATCAAGGCCAATCCATGCACCAGTGCCAGCGCGATAAACAGGGCGTCCCACGGCGAATGCCGCAGGACGCCCACTGGTCGCAGCGGAATACTCCCATCCGCGAGGAGTGATTCCTCCGGTTCTGCAACGCGGCGCTTGTGTTGCCCTTCGATCTGACAAGTTCGGCCGGGCGGCGCGCAGGTTCGGGGGCGTGGACTCACCCATTCGTTGGAAAACCTCGCAAACGTACTCATGGAACTTTTGGATGCACTACATTTTCTTTCCCCTCACCCCGGCCCTCTCCCTGGGGAGAGGGAGAATCGTCCGCCGTCTCTGAGCCCTACCCGCGACGGAGTTTGCCAAGGCGGTGTGCGCAAAATACACGCCTCGCGGAGGCTGTTCCCTCTGCCCGAGGGAGAGGGTCAGGGTGAGGGGAAACGACGGTTCGACAGCTGCAGCCACCGAGTGTCGCATATTCTAGTGACTCCTCAATAATGTTCGCAGCCGAGTACAGCGGGTCGTTTATTGGCTTTTGTTTGGGGCGGACGGCTCAGGGTTTCGTGGTTTGGCATCGCGCAGCTTGGCCAGTTGTTTCAACGGTTCATAGTCCTTTTCCTCCTTCACTTTCGTCAACCCCATCGCGACCGGATACACGTCCGGATTTTCCGGCTTCGCGTCTTTCTTTCGCAGGACGCCTTTGCCGCCGTAGCGACTGCCGAAGGCGACGATCTGGCCGGTGCCGGCGACGGTCTTCAGGTCGCTCCACTCGTTGTGGCAGGCGCCCGGCTTTTCCGGATTCAGCTTGTAATAGAGATAACCGCGTTCGGCGTTCTTGTAGCTGTAACCGGAACCTTCCGCGATGGCGAATGCGCCCCAGACCTGGATCCGCTCGGGATTCGTCTCGTTCGGCTCCAGAACGACTTTGTCCACGAGGGCGTATATGCCCACCGGATCGCTGGCCAGCGCGCGCGCCGCGCCGATGCCGAGCAGCGCCAGGAGCACGGTCGTGAGTTTGAGGCTGTTCCATCGCGCGCAAGCGCGCGCGCCGACTCCCGACGCGCTGAGGGCGTGGCGAGCGATGTGGTGCGGTAATGAGAGAGTTGTTTTCATATTCGCATCCTACGGACGGCGCGCCGCCGCTTGTCAGAAACTTGTAAAAGAGTTGCAAAAAAGCTGAGAGTTTCAAAGAGCTTTCCCAAGGCATTGCGAGTTCCGCAGAAATTATTTGGGCACGCTGAAATTGGTTCTCCGCTCACCTACACTTGGCTTAAGGACGGGCAACCCTTTTTGACTTCGACCAACGGAACTTTAACACCGACCAACGTTACTCGCGCAGACGCCGGTGCCTATTCCGTTGTGGTCAGCAACTCCGCGGGCAGTGTTCCGAGTAACGGCGCAATGCTGACAGTCCAGATACCGCAACGGCTGACGAACCCGCAGTTCCTTTCCCCTGGCGTCATTCAACTCACCGCCGGCTACGCCGACGGATGGCCGATTTCTCCCGATGACCTGCCCGGCTTTGAGACTCAGGCAAGTTCCAATCTGGTGGACTGGACGGCATTGGCAAATTCACTGACGGTGTCGAACGGTTTGCTGATCTTGCAGGACACCAGTTCGACCAATCAGGCGGGGCGCTTCTATCGCATCGTTCAGCATTGAATCAAATCACCGGCGCGGTTGCGATGACGCTTAATTTGTCGCGGCTTGCTTAACCTCCACAAACTCCGGTTTCAAATCACTCTTCGGCACCGCGATGAAATGGAAGGGGGCGGTCAACGCTTGGATGGTCATGGCGCCGGGCGGCGGGGAGGTTCGCTTGAGGAAAACCTTCAATGATTTGCCCGCCGCCTCCACACGGACGATTTCAATCGTGTAACCGCCGGTGCGTTTGGTGCCCATGGTCACGGCGATGACCATTTCCTTCGGGAAATTCACGGCCGGGACCTTCCCGGCCGCCCCGACGGCGGCGGCGTGTTGCTTCCACAGTTTCTCCCAGTGGTCGGCGCTCCTGACGACTTCCTGCTTCGCGTCGCGGATGCCGCTGAACCCGCCTTTCGCCAGAGAGCGAATCGGGAGCGGCTGCGCCTCATTGGCGGCGATGCAGTCGAGGAGGCACGCGAGTGACAGGCAAAGAGCGATGGTCGGAATCATATTCATGCGCGGTTGGTTAACGGGACAAGTTATTACAATCCCACCCGGCCGCAACCCGGGAAACACCTTTTTTCCTGTTGTTTGAAGGTCGCGGTGGCACAATGGCGGGCATGATCCTGACGGCCGCGGAACTGGAGAGTCTCGTCAACGTTCAGCAACGGTCCCCTCACGCCTTGCTGGGCATGCACCCGCTCGGCGATGGCTCGGGTGTGGTCGTGCGGGCGTTTTTGCCGCACGCTTCAGCGGTTGAAATTGTTCCCGTCATCGAAAAGGACAAACCGAAGATCAAGCTGAAGCGGTTGCATGACGGCGGCCTGTTCGAGGGGACCGCGCGCGAAACCGGTCGGGTTTATGCCTACGACCTCGTCATCACCGATCAGGGGGGAAACACGCGCCGGACCCGCGACCCGTATTCATTCCTGCCGACGCTGGGCGAAACCGATTTGTATTTGTTCGGTCAGGGCAATGAGCGTCGCATTTACGACAAGCTCGGCGCGCAATTGCGGGTGATAGACGGTGTGCCCGGCGCAAGCTTTGCCGTGTGGGCGCCGAACGCCAGGCGCGTCAGCGTGGTGGGCGACTTTAACGGGTGGGACGGACGCATTCACCCGATGCGCCATCTGGGTCCGTCCGGCGTTTGGGAGATTTTCATTCCGGGCATTCGCGAAGGGGCGCTCTACAAATATGAGATCAAGGATGCAAACGGCGCGCTGGGGTTGAAGACCGATCCCTACGGTTTTTTCTTTGAACCGGCGCCCAAAAACGCCTCCATCGTCTGGGATAATCGCAAATTTTCCTGGGGCGACGACGCCTGGCTCGGGAAGCGGCGCGGGCAAAACCCGCTCCGTTCGCCGATGAGCATCTACGAAGTGCACCTCGGCTCGTGGCGGAAGAAATCGGCGGCCGAATCGCTCGGCTACCGCGAAGTGGCCGGCCCTTTGATAGACTACGTGAAAAAAACGGGGTTTACGCACGTGGAATTTTTGCCGCTATCGGAGCACGCCTTTTATCCGTCGTGGGGCTATCAGGTCACCGGATTTTATTCGCCGACCGGCCGCTACGGCACGCCGGACGATTTTCAATATCTGGTCAACGCTCTGCACGCGGCGGGCATCGGTGTGCTGGTGGATTGGGTGCCGGCGCATTTCCCGCGCGACGACTGGGCGCTGGCCCGTTTTGACGGCACGGCATTGTACGAACACGAAGACCCGCGCAAGGGCGCCCACCAGGACTGGGGCACGCTCATTTTCAATTTCGGCCGGCACGAGGTGGACAATTTCCTCACGGCCAACGCGCTGTTCTGGTGCGAACGCTATCACATCGACGGTTTGCGGGTTGATGCCGTTGCCTCAATGCTTTATCTGGACTACTCGCGCAAGGAAGGAGAATGGATTCCCAACCAGTTCGGCGGCCGCGAGCACCTTGAGGCCGTCGAATTCCTGCGCAAATTCAATCACCTGGTTCACACGGAGCATCCCGGCGTGGTCACCATTGCGGAGGAATCGACCGCCTGGCCGCTGGTGACGCGGCCGCCTTACCTGGGCGGCCTGGGGTTTTCCTTCAAGTGGAACATGGGCTGGATGCACGACACGCTCGGCTACTTCAAGCGCGACCCGGTGTATCGCAAGTACCATCAAAACGATCTCACCTTCGCGATGCTCTATCATCATCACGAAAATTTCATTCTCCCGCTGTCGCACGACGAGGTGGTGCACGGCAAAGGTTCGTTGCGCGGCCGGATGCCCGGCGACGACTGGCAGGGGTTCGCCAACCTCCGCGCCCTGCTCGCGTATCAATGGCTGTTTCCCGGCAAGAATCTTCTGTTCATGGGCTGCGAATTCGGCCAGACCAGCGAGTGGAACGCGAATGCGGAATTGGAGTGGTGGCTGCTCGACGCGGGGTCGTTTCATCGCGGCACGCAACGGTTCGTCGAAGATCTGAACCGGCTTTATGTGAGCGAACCGGCGTTGTGGGAAAGCGATTTCGATCACGAGGGTTTCTTCTGGTTGGACTGCTCCGACCACGAGAGCAGCGTGCTGTCATTTATCCGGCAGAATCAGGACCGCACCAGTCGCGTGCTGGTCGTGCTCAACCTCACTCCCCTGGTGCGCGACCAATACCGTGTCGGCCTGCCGCAGGGCGGTTTTTGGCGTGAGGCATTAAACAGCGACGCCGAGATTTATGGTGGCAGCAATCGGGGCAATCTCGGCGGTGTCACCGCGGAGGAATACCAGGTGCACAGCCAGCCGTATTCCGCCGTTTTTACCCTGCCGCCGGTCAGTGTGACGGTGTTCAAGCCCGCCGGTTGACGGGCCGCAGAGTTTCTGAGGCCCTGCCTCGCCCGCAGTGCCGCGAAGAGGTTCGCAACTTTGCCGACGCGCCTCGACCGGTGCGGAAATTTCACGCATATGCGGGAAATTTCCGCACCGCGGGCAGTTCGGCCGTTTCAGGCGATTTGACTTTCCGGCCATCCTGGACGTTGTTCTGTCACATTTGATTAATATGATGCAAAAGCCAGTTTTCAACGGCCCTCCATCGCCGGAGGAATTTCAGCGCCAACTGCAGGAGTTCATGCGGCAGCATTTTCCCGGCGGCCCGGCAAGCGGCTTGACCCGGCAGGAAACCTCGGCCACCGGCGAGAAGACCGAAACGGACGCCAAAGAACCGGACTTCAAGTTCGACTACAAACCGCGCGACGTGAAGGCCTACCTCGACCGGTTCGTGATCAAGCAGGAGGAAGCCAAAAAGGTTTTGAGCGTCGCGCTGTGCGACCACTACCATCACGTCCGGTTGGCCCGGGAAGGCAGGGACCCGGCGAACTACGCCAAGCAGAACATCATTCTCATCGGGCCGACGGGTGTGGGCAAAACGTATTTGATCCGCAGCATCGCCGACCTGATCGGCGTGCCATTCGTGAAGGCCGACGCCACAAAATTTTCCGAAACCGGTTATGTTGGCGGCGATGTGGAGGACCTGGTGCGCGATCTGGTGCGGCGGGCCGACGGCGACGTGGTCCGCGCGCAGTACGGCATCATTTACATCGACGAAATCGACAAGATCGCCGCCGCGCCGAGCCTGACCGGCCGCGACGTCAGCGGCCGCGGCGTGCAGACGAACCTGCTGAAATTGATGGAGGAAACGGAAGTGCCCGCGCGCGCGCCTCACGACATCGCCGGTCAGATCCAGGCGATGATGGAAATGACCCAGGGGCGCGGGAAGAAACAGCCGGCCACCATCAATACCAAACACATCCTCTTTGTGGTGAGCGGCGCATTCGGCGGGTTGGAGAAGATCGTTCAGAAACGGTTGCGCGAGGCGACGATTGGCTTTGCGGCGGCGACGAAATCCGCCGTGGAGGAGGACCGCCTCTTTTCGGAATCGCAGACTCGTGATTTCATCGAGTTCGGTTTCGAGCCGGAGTTCATCGGCCGTTTGCCGGTGCGCGTCGTATGCCGGCAACTCAGTGTGGATGATCTGTTCCTGATTTTGAAAACGTCCGAAGGGAGCATCATCCGGCAATACGAACAATCGTTCGCGGCGTATGGCATCGAAGTATTGTTCCGCGACGACGGCTTGCGGCGCATCGCCGAGCTGGCGGCGGAGGAAAAGACCGGCGCGCGCGGGTTGATGACGGTTTGCGAGCGGGTGTTCCGCGATTTGAAGTTCGAGCTGCCCTCGACGGCGGTGAAGCGGTTCGTCGTCGCGCGCGAGCTGGTGGACAATCCGCCGGCCGAGTTAGAGAAGCTGTTGGCCGAGCACGAAAAGGAGGAGCGGGTGGTGATGCGGCAACTGGTTCATGAATTCGCGCAACGGTTCCAGGAAAGCCACGGATTGCAAATTGCCTTCAGCGCGGCCGCGGCGGACCGGCTGGTCGCGCAGGCGTTGGAGCAGTCGAAACCGGTTCGCGATCTGTGCGCGGAGCGGTTCAAGGATTTTCAGTTCGGCTTGAAGCTCATCGCCCAAAACACCGGTCGAAAGGAATTCACGATCGATGCCGACGCGGTGGAAGCGCCCGACAAAGTATTGAGCGAATGGGTGGTGGCCAGTTACCGGACGGAAACAACGAAGAGCTGAATTCCCTGCTGGGAAGCGGGTCTATAAAACCGTTGCCAGGCGCCAGCATTATGCCGGGCGGGTTTGCATACCCGCCATGAGGCGCAACAGGTTGGTCTGGGAGAATTCCTCCCTCTGGAGCTGGCCGACCATGTGGCCCTCGCGCATCACCAGGATCCGGCGGCTGAGGTTCATGATTTCCGGAAGCTCGGACGAGATCACCAGCAACGCCAGGCCCTGGCACGCCAGTTCGTCGAGCAATTGATGTATCTCCGCCTTGGTGCCCACATCAATCCCGCGCGTCGGCTCGTCCACGATCAGGATGGCGCACTGGCGCGCCAGCCATTTGGCCAGGGCGATCTTCTGCTGGTTGCCGCCGCTCAGCCCGGCGATGAGCGCGTCGAGGGAAGGCGCCTTGACGCGGAGACGGTCCGTGTAACGCCGGACCAGCGACCGTTCCTCGCGCCGGCGCACGAAACCGAGGCGGGTCAAACGGGGCAACGTGGCGAGCGACGTGTTTTCGCGACAATTCATCGACAGCACCAGGCCGAGCCGTTTTCGGTCCTCCGGCAGCAACCCGATGCCGGCGGCCAGGGCGGCCGAAACCGAACCGGGCGGCAGTTCCCGGCCGCGCACCAGGACTTTGCCGGTGGGCGCTTCATCCAGACCGAAGACAGCCTGGGCAACTTCGCTGCGGCCCGCGCCGACAAGTCCGGCGAAACCGAGCACTTCACCGGCGCACAGCGTGAAACTGACGTTGCTGAATCTGCCGGGTGACGAAAGATTTTCCACGCGCAGGACTTCGTCGCCGAGCGGACGGGAGAGGTGCCGCGGTGTGTGTGAGATCATTTCACGTCCGATCATTTGCTGGATGACACGGTCGGGATTGGTGGCCGCGGTTTTTTCCGTGGCGATGTGGCGGCCATCGCGCAGGACGGTGACGGTGTCGCAGAGCTGGAAAACTTCCTCCATCCGGTGCGAAACGTAGATGACCGTGATGCCGCGTTGCTTCAGATGGGCCAGCAACTGGAACAGGTGTTCGCTTTCGTGAACCGAGAGGGAGCTGGTCGGTTCGTCCATGACGATGATCTGGGCGTTGGTTCCCACGGCGGCGGCGATCTGAACGATCTGCTCCTGAGCGGTCGATAAATCGCCGATGGGCCGGTTCACGTCCAGCTCCGCCTCGATTTCCCGGAGCATGGCGCGGGCGCGGTCACACATCCGCGGGCGATCCACCCAGCCGGCGCGGTGCGGCAGATCGCCCAAGCAAAGACTTTCCGCGACGGTGAGATTCGGACAGAAGGCGAGTTCCTGGTGCACCATGGCGATGCCGAGCTGGCGCGCCGCCAGCGGATTGGTTGGAAGAATTCGTTTGGCGTCGAGCCGGATTTCTCCTTCTTCGGCGGTGTAAATGCCGGCAAGGATTTTACCGAGCGTGCTTTTGCCCGCGCCGTTCTCGCCGATCAGAGCGTTGCAACTGCCGCGTTCGACTGCGAAGCTGACGCGGTCGAGCGCCAGGACGCCGGGGAAACGCTTGGTGATGTTGTGAAAGGAAAGGAAAGTCATTCCGCGAGCTTTTGGCGCAGCCACTGTGGACGATTGGTGGTGATGCCATCGACGCCCGCGGCAATGAGCTTGCGGGCTTTGGCGGGTGCATCGACGGTCCAAAGGTAAACTTTCAGGCCCGCAGCCTTGAGCTTGTTCACCAGCGCCGCGTTCACCGGGCCGCGCGCGTCCAGATCGACGCCATCGAATCCCGCCGCTTGCGCGGCGGCAATCAACTCTTCGGCGGCGGGGGACCAGCGTCCGGTCTTCCAGTTCCGCCTGAAACTGCGGATCCAGCAAACCTCCAGTTCAGGCATTTCGGTTTTGAGATGTTTCATCGTTTGCTGCGAGAAGCCGATAGCGACAATCCGGGTGGAAAGTTCGCGGGCGTTCGCAACCGCTCGCGCGAACTCTGCAATGCCATCGGGACCGCACTTCAATTCAACGAAAAGGCGCTTGCGCAGCGGAACCGTCGCCAGGACCTCTTCCAGGGTCGGAATCCTTTCGCCGCTCCAGTGCTTGCCTTTCCAACGGCCAACATCGAGCGAGCGCAGTTCAGCCAGGGTCTGGCCGTTGACTTTTCTGTTCCAGCCGCCCGTGCGCTTCGTGCTGTCGTCGTGAATGACAACCAGTTTTCCGTCTTTGGAAAACTGGACATCCACTTCGACGGCGTCGGCGTGTTGCCGCCAGGCGAGTTGGACCGCAGCGAGCGTGTTTTCGGGCGCGTCACGCGACGCGCCCCGATGGGCGATGATTTCCATGCTTTTTTCTCGCCCCACGACGAAGGTGCGTGAAGAGGACCGAGCAGAGGGAATACTTCGGTTGCGGCTCCGCCGCGCTGCGTTCATTCGTGATTGAACAATTCACTTCGGCAGCCACTTCTCCCAGTTTTTGGCGAATTCGTCGGCGTTTGCCTTGGTCACCGGAATCAGCGCGCTGACGTCTTTGGCGTTGGGCGGGTCCTTCTTGAGATGGATTTTGTTGATGAGATGTTCCACCGAACGGTAACCCCACTCATAGACCTGTTGGGCGAGCAGAAGCTGGACGTGACCGCTGCGCAGGTAGGCGAGCTCGGGCGGCAGGGCATCGACCGAAACACATTTCACGGTGCCGGGTTTCCATTTCAACGCGTTGTCGGTAAACAGCGGCCAGCCGCCGACCATCGCCCAACCGGTGATATCGGGGTTGGCCTGCATGACCTGCTCGACCTTGGCGGCGGCGTCCTGGGGCGTTTCCTTGTGGTAATAGGTGTCGCGGATGGTGATGCCCGGATACTTTTTCGCGACGTTTTTCACGCCTTGAACGCGCTTCTGGAGGTTCGGCGCATTTTGATTGCCGGCAAGGATGGCGACGGCGCCCTTGCCGCCCATCAACTTCGCCAGTTCATCCATCACCTGTTCGCCGCATTTTACATCGTCGATGGCATAGGTAACAAACCGTTTGCTGTTCGGCGCGTCGGAGTCGAAGGTGGCCACCGGAACGCCGTTCTTCACCGCGGTATTGATGGCGTCGGTCAATTTGTTGGCGTCCGAGCAACTGACAGCGATGCCGTCCGCGCCGACCAAAGCGAGCTGTTCGATGGCTTCGGCCTGTTTCTGGGCGTCCTCTTCATTCGGCGTGCGCCAGTCTATCTTGATGTCGATGCCGTATTTTTTGCCCAGGTCGCGCGCGGCGTCCAAGGCGCCGACGCGAGCGGCCTGGAAAACGGGGTTGCTCTGGGACTTGGCGACCAGGCCGATGGTGTACGATTTCTTCTGGGCTTGAACATTAAACGCAAGAACGAGCGCGGCCAGGGCGGTGAGGATGAGTTTTGGCTTCATAGCGTTTCTTCATTCAGGCGGTCACTGGTTTGGTTTGTCAGTTTCATTCGGCGGCGGAGAAGGCCCTGCCTTGCTGTGTTCACCGGACCGGGAATCGAACAGTCTCACCCTGTTTCGAAGGCAGAACTCGATGAAAACCGATTCCGGAATGAATCGTCGGATCGGTTTTGGAAGGCAATCATGCACCGCGCCGAAGACGATCCGCATCCATGCGTCGTTGCGCAGGGCGGAACGCATTGCCACCGCGGGCCTGGCGATGACCTGCTCCGCTGTCAATCTTCGGATTTCCACGAGGTAATCTTCCAGGACGCGCCGCGATCCGGCCGTTAACGCCGATTTGTTGGCCAGCACAAATGATTTCACCTGGGCGGTTAATGTGCCGGCCTTGTCGGCCATCGCTTCAGTGGCGAAAAAAATGCGCGAGCCGGTCCGTTTGATGACGCGATACACATCGGCCCGCTGTCCCGCTTCACGCTCCAATTCCGTGAGCCGCTTCCATTTCGGTTCCTCTGCGCGCCGGTAAACGTCCGTGGGGTGCAAGAATCCGGCGGCCAACAATTCCCGGACTTCGAGCTCGGAGAGCGTCCCCAAGTGGACGCCCTCGCGGGCAATCAGCAGTGAACGCTTGTTTTGGTCTTTTTGCATCCGGCCCGGTATTGCGGTTGGTGGATTTGTAACCCGAACCCAACAGGCTTTTCAAACCGTTTTCGCGAGCCGCCGTTTTGCCAGCAAATTGTTGAACTGATCCAGCACGACCGCCAGGATCACCGCCGTCCCGATGATGATGCGGCTGTAATTCTGGTTGATGCCAAGGACGACGATGCCGTTGTCGATGATCTTGATGATCAACGCGCCGAGCAGCGCGCCGAGCGCGGTGCCTTTGCCACCGGAAAGACTCGCGCCCCCAACCACGGCCGAGGCGATCACATCCAGTTCGTAACCCGGGCCGTCGGCCGAGGTAGCGCCGCCATAATAGCCAATGGCCAGCAACGCCGCGATGCCGGCCGTCAGGCCGGAAATGACATAGACACCGAGCTTGACCCGTTCGACTCGCACGCCGCTGTAACGGCTGGCCAGTTCATTGCCGCCAATCGCATAGATGCGTCGGCCGAATGCCATGCGCGCCAGGTAGATGCCCCCGGCCGTCGTCACCAGCAACATCACCAGCATCGGCACCACGTTCAATCCGCCACCGGGTTGCCAGAGTACCAGGTCGCGGAACGCCTGCGGGAACCCCCCCACGGACTGTCCCTCGGTGATGACGAAAGCGATTCCCCGGTAGATCGCCATGGTCCCCAGCGTAATGATGAAGGGATGAACCCGCAGGGCGACGATCATGCCGCCGTTCAACAGGCCGCAAAGCGTTGCCGCGCCCACACACACCACCATGCCCAACGGCACGCTCACCCAGGGCGCAACTGAACTACGTGGACCGTCCGGGCCGAAATGGTGCAAGGTCAATGCCGCCAGCACTGAAGCCAGCGCATAGATGGCGCCCACCGACAGGTCAATGCCCCCGGAAATGATAACGAAGGTGGCGCCGACAGCCATGATGGCGAAAAAACTGGTGTCCTTGGCGAGGCTGGTGAGTTTTTGGGCGTTGAGAAACTTGTTCTTCTCGACCGTGACCTGTTCTGTTTCGCCGGCGGCGTTGGTTTTGTATTCGACCATCCTGACCTTGCCGCCGAAGACGGTCAGCAACAGGCCGAGCAGGAAAATCACGATCAGCAGGCCGCCTTCCTGGAGCCGAAAGGCCGGGCGGGACGCGGGCCGGTTGTCGGGGCTGGATGAACTCATGTGATAGGTCTGGACGCTAACAAAGGACCGCGGACCCGACAAGGTGAATGCGGTTCTGGCGGTGGTGGCGCCGCGCGCTTGCGCCCGTCCGCAAACCGGCGCTCCTTTGTCCGCGGGACGGCGACGGCCGGCGCGCGAAAAATTTTTCTTTCAAAATAACTGAAAATATTTTTGAATGGATTCGCGGTTGACACAGTCAACCACCCGCGAGTCGGTTTGCCAGCGGTTCTTTTTTGAGCGCTGTCGTGCCGGAGGCTGACTCGAAATTCTCCAAAAGCCTTTGACCATTTCGCCCTGGGACGTTAAACCAAATTGGTCAACAACAATGCACGGTTTGCCAGTTTTTGAATGAACGTTCCGGTTTGTCTTTTCGCGGCCGCCTCGAGCCAATACGAGCTGGTCTATGTCTGGGAACACGCCCGGCCCGAAGCCAAGGTGATCATTTTCGTTCTGGTCGTTTTTTCCATCATGGCCTGGTCCGTGATGGCGTCGAAAGCGGTCCAGATGCGGCGGGCGAAGAAGTTGAACCAACTTTTCAACACCGAGTTCCGCCAACTCAACAACGTCCTGGCCATCCACGATCGGCGCATTCAAGTCGAAGGCTGCCCGTTGTTTACGGTTTATCAGGAAGGGTGCCTGGAACTCGATGCCCGCCTGAAAACCGCGGGGGGCGAGGGTCGCAAACCGGTCCTCTCGCTCAAGGCAACGGAGCATGTGAAACGCACCCTGGAACGGGCCGTCGCCCAGGAATCGTTGAAACTGGAGTCGGGGCTGATCCTGCTGGCGATCGCGGTCAGCGGCGCGCCGTTTCTGGGACTGCTGGGGACGGTCTGGGGAGTCATGAGCACGTTCGGCGGCATTGCCCAGTCGGGAAGCGCCAGCATGACCGCCATGGCGCCCGGGGTGGCCGCGGCGTTGATCACCACGGTGGCCGGCCTGCTCGTCGCCATCCCTTCCATGTTTGGCTACAACTGGCTCGTCCACAACCTGCGCGTGCTGACGGTGGACCTGGACAATTTCGCCCAGGAACTCGTTTCTAAAATGGAAATCGAATACCTCAGGGACGAGGATGAAATCTTTCGCGCCAAAGATGATTAAGCTGACAATCACCTGCTCTTCGGGCACCCTCTCCCCCTCAGAGGGGGAGAGGGATGGGGTGAGGGGGCGGCTTGCTGCTTCAGGGGCGCAATGCGCGCACAAAGTTCGGAGGAGGGTTCTCTCCCTGTGGGTCAGGGTGAGGGAACACAAGGCTGACACGGCCTTCGCCACCTGACCATGCGCCGCTTTTCCCAACGCAGTTCGCTGGTGACGCTGAGCGAGATCAACATCACGCCGTTGCTCGACCTGGCGTTCGTGTTGCTCATCATCTTCGTCATCACCACGCCGTTGCTGGAGCAGAGCCTGGAACTGAAGCTGCCCAAAGGCGGCCGACCGGACCGGCCGGTGAACGAGCGGGATTTTCACACCGTCGAGATCAGCCCCAAAGGCTACTACAAGTTCGACGGCAGACAAATGGCCCTGGCGCAGATTGAAAAGGCGGTGGTCGCCGACGCGCGGGCGAATCCCAATATGGTGCTGCGGATTCGGGCGGACGAGGTGACGCCGTTCGACCTCTTTTTTCAGGTAGCCGATATGTGCGCCAATAACGGCATCAAAATCTCGCTCCGTTCGGAGCCGCGGGAAAGCAAACGATGAATCGGCTGCAAAAAAAGTGTCTGATTGCCTCGATGGCATTGCACGCGTTGCTCTGCCTGATTTTGCTGGTCGGACCGGCATTCCTGTCGTCGAAACAACAGTTTTCGGACTTGCCCGTCCTCGAAGTCATTCCGGACAAGCTGACGGACCTACCATTTTCCGGCGGAGGCAACCCGAACGTGAAACCGCCCCCAGCCGCTCCGCAAGCTCAAGCGGTTCAATTGCCGCCGCCCGTGCAAACCAGGCCGCCGGAGCCCGTCCCGAAGCAGGCTGAAGTCAGGAGCAAACCCCCACCGGAGACGCAGAAGGAGCCAAAGCCGGAGCCGGACGCCGTTTCGATTGACAAGAAGCGGGAAAGACCAAAGCCGCAAATC
>DASPXS010000366.1:0-7535 GCA_035637175.1 Haliangiales bacterium
GAACCGAGAACCCCGGCATTATGAGTGCCATGCTCTAACCATTGAGCTACAGGCCCAGCACAATCAACCGCGTCGAGTCATTGTGCTGGCTTCTTTCCGAACGTCAACTTTTTCACGCCGCCTGCGGGTGTGTTCCCTCAGTTCCAGTCAGCAACAGCAGCAGCAGGAGAAATCGCTGAAAGTCGAATCACGTCCACCTGTTTTCGCCACGCCAGCAGGCCGCCAGTGCGGTAGTCGCATCGGGAAGCGTCCATTTTCACTCCGTGAATGTGGGCCGCCACACGTCGCAAGCACTGGGCGTAGCGGCGAAGGATCTTGTAAAGCATTCCAATGATGGCGAATGACACAACACCGATCAGCCCAGGAAACCCATAGAGGTTTTCAAGCCGGCCGGTGAACGGGTTCAACGGCATGCCCGGCCAGGACAACACGACTGCCAGCGCCGACAAAGGCAACAACAGCGTAACGGCCGTCAGGAAGTATTTGATGCCCCAATCCAATGTGCGGCGCTTCCGTGCCTGCAGGATGGCAATGAGTTCCCAACCATAAATTGCGAGGGCCGCGATCACGACCAGGGCGAAGGCCAGTTTCCAGGGGCTGCGCAACAGAATGCCTGCAAACGAACCCGCGAGACCGACGTTCAGCAATGCGACACTCAGTGCCGCCCGCCGCCGGCTCTGCATTTCGCTGAGCGTGAACATGGGGATGAGCTTGTAGGACACGCCGACAATGAGCATTGTGAAGCAGCCAACGCCTCCCAGATGGGCGTGCGCGTGCATGGCGCTAATGGCGTCGAAATGCGACATGAATCCCGCGACGGAGCGCAATCCGCTCACCAACCTCCGCACTCCTTCCTCCGTCGCCAGTCCTTCGGTGGCTTCGTAACTGCATTTGCCGGCAGCGATGAAAATACCTGCCGTTACGGTAAGTGAAATCCAGAACAACGCGGCGCTGACCGCCGTGGCCGTGATATTCCACTTCGGAACACGCCGCAACGTACGCGCCATGTTATACACGAACAAACATGCGTTCAGGTTAACCGTTGGATGCTTTCAGGTTTTGACGTGCGTCAAGCATTCCAGAATTTCTTTCTCCCCTGGGGCAATCGCGTGAAAAGAGCGGTGCCTGCCTGCTCCAACGGAGGTGACGATGAACAAATTTTACAATAATTGTTCGATCAATTCCAATTGCAGCCGGTTTGGTCTTCCTCGCTGCGGGCTGCAAACCGGCAGCGAACCAGCAAGACCCCGCAAAGCAGGTGAAACAGGCAACGGCTGTTTCAACACCCGCGAACGCCAGCCTGACCTTCTCCGATCTGCCAGCGCCTCCGAAGCCGGAAGTGACCGCTGAGTTCATCCACCACGGTAAAGATGTTTACTTGCAAAATTGTCTCGCCTGCCACGGCGTGAATGGAGATGGGAGGGGCGACGCCGCCGGTTTCCTGCTGCCGAAACCGCGCAATTTCGTCCAGGCCAATTTCCGGTTGCGTTCGACCGCGCCCGGTAACCTGCCAACGGATGTCGATTTGTTCCGCGCTGTCTCACTGGGCATGCCAGGCACCCCCATGCCCCCGTGGAAGGTGATGCTCAACGACAATGACCGCTGGGCGGTGGTCGAATATATCAAGACGTTTTCAACGCGTTTTGCCGATACCAACGAGGATCGCAGGACGGTGGCAGTTTTCGTTACCCCGCCGGCGCGTAACGGCGTCACCCTCGCGGAAGGCAAGGCGCTCTTCACGAAGCTCGCCTGCGTCAATTGCCACGGCGAAACCGGCCGCGGTGACGGTCCTTCTGCGATCAGTCTGCTCGATGACAGCGACTGCAGGATCAGGCCGCGCGACTTTGGAAGACCGGGAGCGTTCAAGTCGGGTTACGCCACCAAAGAAATTGTGCGCACAATACTGACCGGCTTCAACGGCACCCCGATGGTTGGCTTCAACGGCACGGTCACCGAAACGGACGCGTGGAAGCTTGCCTACTACGTCGAGACATTCGCCAGACCCGCCGCGCCGGGTCCAATCGCGCGGGCATCACAAAACTTTCTGGTGCGCGAGCAACTCGGCGAACCGGAGGTGCGCATCAAGCTGACCGAACGCGCCTGGAAGTATGATCCTGCGATCATTCGCGTCAAGAAAGGCCAGGTCGTTGAGATTACATTCGAGCCAACCGACAACGGCCTTGGCGTCGGGCATGGGTTCGCCATCAGCAGTTATGACGAGGTTGCTTTCATCAACGGCGTCATGGTCGGCGCACCCAAAACGGTAAAGTTCCGGGCCGATCGCGCCGGAAAGTTCACCTACTACTGCGCGACGCAGTGCTCGACCGAGAAACTGCACCCGCTGATGAACGGCACGTTCATCGTCGAAGATGACGCCCCGAAGAAGACCGCTTCGCTTCAATAACTGCAAAACACTTTTAGTGATATGAAATCTACATTCCTCTCGAAGGCACAATCGTCGGACAACCGGAAACCCGATGTCCCCTCACCCCAACCCACTCCCCAAGGGAGAGGGAGATGTAACATGGCACCCGCGCGATCTCTCGAGCGTGTCGGTGTTTCCCGGCGCTGGGAACGATTCTCCCCGCCCATGAACCCCCTCTCCCGCCCTTCGGGCACCCTCTCCCCCTCGGAGGGGCAGAGGGATGGGGTGAGGGGGCCGCTCGGAGGTTCAAGGGCGCAAGGCGCGATCAAAGTTCGGGGAAATCTCTTCCTGAGGGAGAGGGCCGGGGTGAGGGGGAATAGCGCACTCATACTCGCTTTGGCGTGTCTTACCCCCATCGCCTTCACCGGCTGCAACTCTGATTCCACCGCCAAACAACAAAAGGCAGCGGCGCAATCCGCCTCCGCCGCTCAACAGGTGTACGTCCCGCCGGGCAAGCTGGACGACTACTACGCGATTCTGAGCGGCGGTCAAAGCGGCAGCGTATTTGTCTATGGCATTCCGTCGTGCCGGCTCATCAAGGAGATTCCGATCTTCGAACCGCGGGCCGGCCTTGGCTATGCCAACAACCCCGGGTCGGAGTCCTACAAACGGCTTGCGGCAACCGGTCCGCTTTGGGGTGACACACATCATCCGGTGCTGAGCCAGACGGAGGGTCGCTACGACGGCCATTGGCTCTGGATCAATGACAAAGCCAACGACCGCGTTGCCAAAATCGATCTGCGCACGTTCGAAGTCGCGGAGATCAAGCTGGTGCCGAACATTCAGGGCGCGCACGGCCTGGCGGCGTACCTGCCGACCTGCAAATACGTGTTTGTAAACGGTGAACTGGAGACCGACGCCGCCGGCAATTCCACGGACGCCGACAAATATCGTTCGCTGGTCGCTTTTCTCGACGCACAGACCCTGGAGACAAAGTTCCAGATCAGCTTCGTCGGCAACGCGGACATCGCCAGCTCCGGCAAGGACGGCCGCTACGTTTTTGTCACGATGTATAACACGGAGAACGCGGTTACGTCCGAAGGAATGATTGAGCGCGACCGCGATGCCGTGGGCGCGATAGACGTTCCCCTGGCCGAGAAGGCGCTGGCCGACGGTCAATTCACGAAAATCAATGGCGTGCCGGTAATTGATTCCGAAAAAGTTCCCGGTGTAATGACTTTGATTCCCGTCCCAAAGAATCCCCACGGGTGCAACGTTACTCCCGACGGCAGGTATGTGCTCGCCAGCGGCAAACTCTCACCGACCGTCACGATCATTGACGCGAAGACCCTCAAAACAATCGCCGAACCGGAAGTCGGCCTGGGCCCGCTCCACACGACTTTTGACGGGCGCGGCAATGCCTACACATCCCTCTTCGTGGATTCGCAAATCGTAAAATGGAACATCGAGAAGGCAATCAAGGGAGAAACCGATTACATCGTGGACCGGGTCGATGTTCATTACAATGTCGGCCACACCAAGGCTGCGGGTGCGGATACCAGTTATCCGAGCGGCGATTGGTTGATTTCATTGAACAAACTGAGCAAAGGAATGTTTCTCCCCGTCGGTCCGGGCATGCCCGAGTCGCAGGAACTCGTGGACATTTCCGGCGAGAAGATGCGTGTTGTGGCTGCGTTCCCCTCGCTGCCGGAGCCGCACGACGCGGTGATGATTCATCGGAAGGTTTTGGAGAACTACGTGGTGCAAACGTACGAACAGCAGCCCGCCGCCGTGAAGCTCGGCGAGGAAAAGGTCGTGCGCGGTGGAAACAAAGTGGACGTTTATATGACCTGCATCCGGTCAAAGTTTGTGCCCGAACAATTCGAGGCGCATGAAGGCGACGAGATCAAAGTGCATTTGACCAACGTGGAGACCGTTCGCGACATGACCCACGGACTGGCCGTCTCCCGAATGGGGATCAATCTGGCGGTTGATCCGGGCCAGACGGCGGAAACCACGTTCGTCGCCGGCAAGCCCGGCACGTATTGGTACTACTGCACCTGGTTCTGTTCGGCGCTTCATCTGGAAATGCGCGGGCGTCTCCTCGTGAAACCGAAAGGGGCGGAGCTGAACGAATACCCTGGCCCGCTTGCCAGGGATGAAAAGCTCCACAGCGCCGGTCAACGAAAGGGCAATGTCTATGAATAAAGTCGCAGCGACAGGATCCGCCGACCGCGGCTTGAATCGAGCCATGCCAATCCTATTGGCCATACTCGCTTCCGCCATGTTGCTGGTCAGTCTTAAGCTGCCGCTCTGGCAGATGCGGCTCGAAGCGCCGCAGTATCGTGACCGGGAGGCGCTCCAGGTAGCGGTTCATCCGAATTCGCTCCGAGGTGACTTGAGAGAATTGTCCGTGCTGGACCAGTACATCGGTGTTCATGTGCCTCCGACACTCCCTCAGTTCAAATGGCTGCCGGGATTGTTGATCGCAGGCGCCGTGTTTGGCTTCGCCGCCGGCCTCTTGCGGGTTCCGGTCCGCCGCCGCGCTTTACTGTTCGTGAGTTGTGCGCTGGCCGCAGCTCTGGCGCTGGCAGCGGTTCAGGCAATGTTCCAGATGCACGACATCGGGCACAAACGGGATCAGAAAACGGTGTTGGCCGGGGTAAAGGATTTCACGCCGCCATTCCTGGGGACGAACAAGATTGCCCAATTCACGGTAAGCTCCCGACTTGGTCTTGGTGCCTGGCTGGTTGGCGGTGCGCTGACATTGCAGCTCGGCGCAGCCTGGTTGAGCCGCCAACGGCAAGCGAGAACCGGCAGTTTGAAAACGTCGGCGGCGCAAGACGTTGTCCGCCTCACTCCGGCAGTTACACACGCATCATGAAAGCCACTCGCATCCTCTTCATTTCCGGCGTTCTGCTGTTATTGGCCGTCTTTGTGACCGGCATTTACATCGTTCCCAGGTTGCAGTCCGGCAGTCCGGCCACGGCCCGTCAGAGCGACGCTTCACGCGTGTCGTTGTCGGATGTGTTTTTGGATGCCACGTATGCCACGCCGGAGTTCATCAAGCGCGTCAAACTTGAACCGTATCTTCAGCAATGGCAGGGTCGCGCCCAACCGTTTCTCATCGGGATCAACACCCATGTGGGCACCATCGCGAATCTGGATCTGCGCGGCAAAGTCCTGGTCGAAGACAGCAACGGCGACCGCTTTCCCTCTCTGGGCACACCGGTGGTTTTGAGTGAGCATCACAACATGTACCTGCTGGTGTTCCCGCTCGTGGACAATTCCGGCCAGCCCATTTTCGGGGCGAAACGCGGCCGGTTCAAGTTGGTGGTCGCCGGCGTTGGAAAAACGGCAGAGCGCATCTTCGAATGGAAATTGCCGGTGGTAGAACCGACGCCTGCGCGCACCATGGCCAGCACACTGATGCTGGTCCTCAGCGTCATTGGCGCATTGATGGTCATTCTGAGTCCCTGTGCCATCGAGCTCACCACCTATTACACAGGCATCATTGCCGGCGTCGTCAGTTCCGCCGCCATCGCAGAACGGGGGGCGCGTATGCCGCTCGAAGTGCGCGGACGCATCCTGCGAAACCTCGCCGCGTTCGTGGCCGGGTTCACCATTCTTTACATGGCGAGCGGGGCGACGGTGGCGTGGATGGGCCAACAATTGCTGGGCATGCAGGCGAAGCTCCAATCCGGCGCGACCCTGACGGAAGTCTTTTGCGGAACTCCACCGAATGAAATGAATGCGGCGATTGCCGCCGTTCCTCCCGAAAAAGGCGGACCCATGAACCACGGTGCAGGTTTTGGGGCCTGGGCGCGTTACGCGAATTGGCTGGGCGCCGCATTTTTGGTCTTTTTCGCACTGAAGTCTGTCGGCGTGCTCAAACGCGGAGGGCGATGTTTTGTCCGGCTGGCGCAACTGGGACGCAGATTCCGCTTGGGCATTGCCGCTGTGGTCGGATGGGTTTCGCCAAAGCGCGCCGCCGTCATACGCGCGCCCGGTCTGAGCCTGCGCCAACCGGGCAATATCACCCCGATGAATTCCTTCTGCGCCGGGTTGGGCCTGTCCGTGAGTTGTCTCACGTGCATGGGTGGAGCGATTCTTTATCCGCTCCTGATTTTCGTTGGCACATCCACCTGGTATTGGGGCGCGTTGATACTCGGCACTTACTCGCTGGCGCTGGCGATTCCGATGGCGGCAATCGCGGTGGCCGTTGGCAACTGGAGTTGGCAGTTCGTGCATCGTCCCTGGCTCACACGAGGCCTCCAATGGACCAGCGCGACTGTAATGATCGCCGTCGCCGTGCTGATTGCTTTTGACCGCACCCGCTTTATCAACTCTGTCGTGTTCACGTTGCTTACCGCATTGGGAGGCAATCCCGAATCCTCATTGGCGCAACTGTGAAACTCACACTGGCAACTCTTTTGTCGTCTTCGGTCATGGCCCTCGCCGCGACCGTGCCGGTGACCGATTCCATTTCCCGGGCAATATCGCGGGCCGGGGACGGAGACACCGTTCTGATTCAGGGCCCGCGCGCTTTCCATGAACGTGTCGTTATTAACAAATCGATCCGATTGCTGGGAACGAATGCTCCGATCATCGACGCCGACGGCTTCGGCACGCCACTGACGATTGTTGCGCCGGACAGTGAAGTGCGCGGGCTGGCGATAGGCAATTCCGGCCATGACCTCGCGACGTTCGATTCAGGCGTCATGATTGCCGGACGGGGCGCAATCGTTCGAGACTGCCATATCGAAAATGACGGATTCGGCATCTACCTTCGCGGCGTGGGCGACTGTGTGATCGAACGGAACGAAATCTTTGGCGGCAAAGATCCGGCCTCAGCTTCCCGCGGCAACGGCATCCATCTTTGGAACACGCGGCATAATCGCATTCTGAACAATGTCATCTACGATAAGAGGGATGGGATGTATTTCTCGTACGCAGATGACAATTTGATTTCCGGCAATCGCATCCGGAACACCCGGTTTGGCATCCACTACATGTATTCCCATCAAAACCGGCTGCTGATGAATTCCCTGACACACAACACGGTCGGCGCCACGTTGATGTTCAGCCGGCAATCTCTGGTGGAAGGAAACGTTGTTCTGGCCAATCGCCGGCACGGGATGGTCTTCAAGCAACTCGACAATTCGCGGAT
>DASPXS010000367.1:0-15013 GCA_035637175.1 Haliangiales bacterium
GAGCGCCTGACGCGGACCGGCGCCCAGGTCCATGGCAGCCTCGACGATGTGCCAATCCAGTTTCTCCATCGACGCGTAGAGCGGCAGGACCATGAACGGCAGGAAATCGCAAAACATTCCGATGGCAACGGCGAACATTCCCGGATAAAGCGGCTCGCCCGGCGGGATGAGGCCGAGCGAGGCGGCCAGTTTGCTGAGCCCGGCTTCCGGGGCGAGCAAAATCTGCCACGCGTACGTGCGAATGAGCAGGTTGGTCCAGAACGGGATCACCACCAGAGTCAAGGCGGCGGTCTTGAAACGCGGCGGCAGACCGGCGATGAAAAAGGCGAGAGGGAATCCGCCCAATACACAGAGCGCAGTCGTCAACGCCGCGAGCGCCAGGCTCCGTCCGAAAATGGCCGGATAGAGCGAATCAAAACCCAAGGGACCGAACCCGACGAGCCGTTTGTAGTTATCCAGCGTCAAGGGCCATTCCAGCTCGCCGTAAGCGCCGCGGGTAAGAAAGCTCAGGAACGCCATGACCAGCAATGGCGCCAGCAAAAAGAGCAGCATCCAGAGCAAACCGGGACCGCTCGTCAGGGCGGAGCGGAGCAGATGGCCGAGAGGAGTCAGGCGCTCGCCGAATTGGATTTCGATTGCCGGTTTGCTCTCCATGGCACGGGTCAATCGTCGAGCACAATCAATTGGCCGGATGGCAGGTGGACGGTGACTTCGTCGCCGATGCGCAAGTTCTCCTGGTTCCATCGCGTGTTCATCAGGCAGGCTTTGAGGGTTTGTCCGGCGGAGCGCAGGAGGTATAGGGTTTCGGCGCCGGAGTACACTGCGTCCTCGATCCGCGCGCGAAAGCAATTGGCGCCGGCGCCGGCCGGATTCAAACCGACCTTTTCCAATCGGATTGCCAGCGTGAGGCGGTCGCCCGGCGCCGGGGCGCGCGTGGGCGCGGTCGAATCCACTTGCAACACGCCGAGCGGTGTTTGCACGCAAACCGTCGAACCGTCGCGCGATTTGACCGGGCCCTCCAGCAAATTGCAGGAACCGAGGAACTGCGCGACAAACCGCGTGCGGGGCCGTTCATATAATTCCGCGCAACAGCCGAGTTGTTCGAAGCGCCCGGCGTTCATCACGGCGATCCGGTCGCTCATGGTCAGCGCCTCGTCCTGGTCGTGGGTGACGTAAACGAAAGTGATGCCCAGCCGGCGCTGCAAGCCGTGCAGTTCGACCTGGAGTTGTTTGCGCAGTTTGAGGTCGAGGGCGCCCAGCGGTTCGTCCAGCAACAGGACCTGCGGTTCGTTGACGACGGCCCGGGCGAGGGCAACGCGTTGTTTCTGGCCACCGGACAATTCGGATGGTTTGCGTCCGGCCAGCGCTTCGATTTCGACCAATGCCATCATCCGCTTCACACGGGTGTCGATTTCGCCCGGGGGAAATTTTTTCATTCGCAAACCGAAGGCCACATTGTCGAAAACGTTCAAGTGCGGGAACAGCGCATAAGATTGGAAAACGGTGTTGACCGGACGCCTGTGCGCCGGCACGTCGCGCACGTCCTGGCCGCCAATTCGGACGGTTCCCTCGTCGGGCAGATCGAGTCCGGCGATGATGCGCAGCAGCGTGGTCTTGCCGCAACCGGACGGGCCCAGCAGCGAGAAGAATTCGCCTTTGCGGATGCACAACGTCACGTTGCCGAGAGCTTCGACACGGCCGAACCGCCGGACCACGTTGTCGAGTTCGATGGCGAATGATTCGCCGGCCGGGGGTTCGCGGGTCGCCCTCGCGACTGTTGCCGGCTTGTCCTTCACTTGCATCGCCGCAGATGTAACAAACCGGCGCGCGAAGACCATGAAAAAAGTGGCGCCGCTGCGAGATTCCCAGCAACCTTTTGCCGCGCCGGGTCGTCTAGGCAATGCGTATGCTTCAGCCGCTGCCGCCTGAGAAATGGAATTTCACGACCGCCGCCCATCTGCTCAACCGGGCCGGTTTTGGCGGCACACCTGAGGAGATCGAGAGGCTCGTCGCGATGGGCCCCGAGAAGGCGGTTTCCCACTTCGTCGATTACGGGCAGGTTGCCGATCCCACGCCCGACCCCGAATGGGCCAAACCGGACCCGGGCCGGGTGGAGAAATTCATGGCCCTGCGGAGAATGAATCAGGAAATGCGGCAGGCGAACGACGAGAAGCGGAAGGAATTGGAGGAGAAACGCCGCGAGATGCAGCGCGAGGAACGCCAGACGCAGCAACAACATCTGCTCGAACTGCGGGGCTGGTGGCTGGAGCGCATGGTCAAAGGCCCGCGGCCCTTGCAGGAAAAACTGACCCTCTTCTGGCACGGTCATTTCGCCACCAGCACGCAGAAGGTGAGGGACACCTATTTCATGTGGTTGCAAAACGAGACCTTCCGCCGCCATGCGGCCGGCAACTGGCTGCAGCTCCTCACGGCGGTGGCCAAGGACCCGGCGATGTTGCTCTGGCTCGACCAGGCGGAGAGCCGCAAGGAACATCCGAATGAAAATTTCGCCCGCGAAGTGATGGAACTGTTCGCGCTCGGCGAAGGGCATTACACCGAAAAGGACATTACCGAAGCCGCTCGCGCGTTGACCGGCTGGACATTGAATCGGGTCCAACAAAAATTCGAATACCGCTCCCCGATCCACGACACCGGATTGAAGACCGTGCTGGGACGCAGCGGAAATCTCACCGGCAACGACGTGTTGGAGCAGATCGTCGCGCAACCCCAGGCAGCGCGGTTCATCTGCACGAAACTCTGGGCGTTTTTCGCCGCGGAAAATCCTTCGGAGGAGATGGTCCAGTCGCTGGCGCAAACCTTCCACCGGGCCAACGGCCATTTCCTTCCACTATTGCGAACCCTGTTCCGCAGCGCGGAATTTTATGCGCCGGAGGTGGTTCGCACGCAGGTCAAAAGCCCCGTGCAATGGCTGGTCGGCAGCGTGAAAATGCTCGAGCGCGAGCTGCCCGCGCCCATGATGGCGTCGAACACGTTGCGGACGCTGGGCCAGGACCTGTTCGCCCCGCCCAACGTCAAGGGCTGGGACGGCGGCATCGCGTGGATCACGACGAATAATTTGCTGAACCGCTACAACTACGCCGCTTTCCTGGTGATGGGCCGCAATGCGCTGCCGATGATCGCCGCGGACCGGCAGAAAGCCATGCGCCTGCAGGCGCGATTGAACCGGATCAATCGCCGCGAAACGCCGGTCGAGGCCGCCAGGCTGTTCAGCCCGGAAGACCGGAGCAGCCGGAAAAAGTTTCTCGCCGCGCTGCAGCGACGATTCATTCAGTCCGGGTTGCAGAGCAAGCAGGCGCGCTCGGCGCTGGGCGAATTTCTCGATGCCGAGGGCGAACTGACCGACGCGGTGGTGCTGGACGCGGTGCGGCTCATCCTCTGCACTCCGGAATATCAATTAACCTGAGGCAAGTTATGGAAGCGAAATTCACGCTCAAAACGCGCCGGGAATTCCTGCGCACCACCGTGCTGGGCGGGGCGCTCAGTTGGACGGTGCCGACGTTTCTGGCAAAAACCTTTTCGGCGCTGCAAGCGGAGGCGGCGAACGCGGCGAACGTCGCGAGCGGCAAAGACTCGCCCGTCCTCGTCATCCTCCAAATGGCCGGCGGCAACGACGGCCTGAACACCGTCGCGCCCTTCACCAACGATCACTATTTCCGCGCCCGGCCCAGGCTGGCGCACAAGCCGAACACGGTTTTGAAATTGAGCGACCAGGTGGGATTGCATCCGTCTTTGAGCGGTTTTCAAGCGTTGTTCGACCAGGGATATCTGGCGGTGGCGCAGGGTGTCGGCTACCCCAATCCGAACCGATCGCACTTCCGCTCGACGGAAATCTGGCAGACCGCGAGCGATTCGAAGAAGGTGGAGAAATACGGCTGGCTGGGCCGTTACTTTGACAACTGCTGCTCCGGCGCGGACCCGACGGTCGGCGTCAATATCGGCCGCCAGATGCCCCAGGCGTTCGCGGCAAAAAATCCCGCGGGCATCAGCCTGGACAACCCGGACAATTATCGCCTGATGGGCGTTGATTCGTCCGGCGGCATGGACCCGGCCGAGCAATCATTGCGCGAGATGAACCGGCCGCGGACAAAAGCCGACGCCGGGGCGGACGCCGATTCCGGCGGCACGATCGGCGCGGTGGCCGGCAAAGCGCGCATCGGCGGTTCGGTGCTGGATTACGTCGAACGCACCGCGCTCGACGCGCAAGTCAGCTCGGAGCAGATTCGCGAGATTTCCAAAAAGGTCGCGAACCAGGCCAGCTATCCGGCGTCGCAACTCGGCAACGGATTGAAACTGATTGCGCGCCTGATTGGCGGCGGATTGCCGACGCGCATTTTCTACGTTTCACAAGGGGGCTATGACACGCACACGAACCAGGCCGGCCCGCAGGCGCGCCTGTTGCAGGACCTGGGAGATTCGGTGAAGGCATTCGTCGATGACTTGAAGGCGCAGGGGAATTTCCAGCGGGTGCTCGTGATGACGTTCAGTGAATTCGGCCGCCGGGTCGCGGAAAACGCCAGCGGCGGAACGGACCACGGCGCCGCCGCGCCGCTGTTCGTTGTCGCGCCGAAAGTGAAGTCCGGCTTCCTCGGAAAGTACCCAAGCCTGGCGCCCGAAGACCTGCTGAACGGCGACCTGAAATATGAGGTGGACTTTCGCTGTGTTTACGCCGCCGTTCTGGAAAAATGGCTCAAGACGCGCAGCGAACCGGTCCTGGGCGGGAAATTTGAGCCGTTGCCGATTGTCGCGTAGCGGCGAGAGTCCCGCCACTTGTGTTCGGCACGCAAAACGCTTCCCGCGTTTTGCCTCTCTCGCTCCGGGCGGCAGGATGCCGCCCTCCACGGCAGCCAGGATGGCTGCCGCCACAAATTGAGGTGGATAGCTCGGCTTGCCTCGATCGCCAAAGCCAATAGCATGGCCGCGTGAGCGACCTGATCGAGTCTGTTGAACAAACAATTATCGCCCGGCAACTTCTTGGGCGAGGCCAGCCCGTGTTGCTCGCCGTCTCCGGCGGGCTGGATTCAATGGTGCTCCTGCGGGTTCTCCACTCGCTGTCGCGGCGAAACCGATGGCGGCTGGCCGTCGCTCATTTCAATCACCGGTTGCGCGCAGAGGCAAGCGATGCGGACGAGCGGTTGGTCCGCGCGACTGCGGAAAAGCTGGGCTTGCGCTTCGTCGGCAGCGCCGGGGACGCGGCGGCGCTGGCCCGGCGGGAGAAAGTTTCGGTTGAAATGGCCGCGCGCAGGCTGCGCCACGACTTTCTTGCCCGCACCGCAAAGCGGTTGAAAATCAAAACCGTTGCGCTCGCCCACCACGCTGATGACCAGGTCGAATTGTTCTTTCTTCGGCTGCTGCGCGGTGCGGGGGGAGAAGGTCTGGCGGGGATGAAATGGAACAGCCCTTCGCCCAATGATCCGGGCGTTCGCCTGGTTCGACCGTTGCTTGACCGGACCAAAGCGGCCTTGCGCCGTTTCGCGGCAGAGCAGGGGATCACGTTTCGTGAGGACGCCACGAACGCGCAACTTCATTTCCTGCGAAACCGCATTCGCAACAAGCTGCTTCCCCTGTTGTCGCAAAAGTATCAGCCCGCGTTGGCCCGGTCGGTGTTGCGGACGATGGACCTGGTGAGCGTAGAAGCCGACTTCGTCCGGCGCGCGGCGGAGGAATGGCTGGAACGGCGGCGGCGGAGCGATTTTGAAAATCTTCATCCGGCTGTCCAGCGGCAGATCATCAGAATTCAACTGATGAAGATGGATGTTGCACCCGACTTTGACCTGGTGGAGCAGTTGCACGGCGCCGCGCAGCGGGCCGTGTCGGTGGGCGCGGGCCAGACGGTTTGTCGGGAACGCACCGGACGCATTGTCAAGCAACCGAACATCGGCGCCATTTTCAAACCGGACCTAAGGACGATCGAATTGGAGGGGAAGGATGGAGCAGCCGAGTTGGGCGGGCTGAATATCCATTGGCAAATTGTTTCGTGCGTGATGTCGGCGAAGCCGAACGTGAAGTTCAGCCGAAGCTGCGAGCATTTCGACGCGGACAAAGTCGGTTCGCCGATTATTCTTCGCCACTGGCGCCGCGGAGACCGTTTTCAACCGATTGGCCTGAAGGCGCCGGTCAAGTTGCAGGATCTGTTGGTGAACCGGAAAATCCCCCACGCCCAACGACATCAACTGGTTGTCGCGACGACGGCGGCGGGCGAGTTGTTCTGGGTGGAAGGCTTGCGCATGTCCGAGCGTTTCAAGCTCGACAGTCGGACGGTTCATCGGTTGAAATGGCGGTGGTCGGGTCGCTAATGCGCGGTTGCGGGTGCAACTGAGCCGTGTTAGTGTGCCGCGAATCAATTGCGCTCGAATGGCTGACGACAGACATAACGACAACGGAAAGAACGACAAGAAAGGCGGGGAAATCCGCGTGCCGCCCCGCACCTGGTTGCTCTGGATTGGAATCATCGCGCTCATCCCGCTGGTCTGGAAGTTTCACAGCACCGTGGAAACGAAGTACCGCACGCCGACCTACACGGAATTCATCGGGTTGGTCACGAATAACCTGATCGTCAAGGGCACGATCAACTACAGTCCCCAGTCTCCGGACCTTCGCGAGGTCAGCGGCAAATACCTCGACAAAAAGCCGAACGGGGAAACGGCGGAAATTGCTTTCAAAGGCACGTACCGTCTTCTCGAGCCCGTCGAAAAGGTTCTGTTGGACTCCGGCAGGTTCGACGGTATCCAGCCGAACACGCTGCTGCTGGGCGTCGTTTACTCGTTGTTGCCCTTTGTGCTCTTCGGCGCCTTGGTTTGGTTTTTCCTGATTCGCCAGCTCAAGATGGCCGGTAAAGGGGCCCTGAGTTTCGGCAAAAGCAAGGCGCGCATGCTCAGCAAGGAAAAAAACCGCACCACCTTCAAAGACGTGGCGGGTGTGGAAGAGGCCAAAGAGGAAGTGTCTGAACTGGTGGAGTTTTTGAAGGACCCCAAGAAATTCCAGAAACTCGGGGGCCGCATTCCCAAAGGCATCTTGATGGTCGGCGCGCCGGGCACGGGCAAGACGCTCCTGGCCAAAGCCATCGCCGGCGAGGCGGACGCCGCGTTTTTCAGCATCAGCGGTTCGGATTTCGTGGAGATGTTCGTGGGCGTCGGCGCCAGCCGCGTGCGCGACATGTTCGAGCAGGCGCGCAAAAACACGCCCTGCCTGGTGTTCATTGACGAAATCGACGCCGTGGGGCGCAGCCGCGGCCACGGCCTGGGCGGCGGCAACGACGAACGCGAACAAACGCTCAATGCGCTGCTCGTCGAGATGGACGGCTTTGATACGCAGGAAGGCATTATCATCATCGCGGCGACGAACCGGCCGGATGTGCTGGATCCGGCGTTGCTGCGGCCCGGTCGATTTGACCGGCAGATCACGGTGAACCTGCCCGATGTCCGGGGTCGCGAGGCCATCCTCAAGGTTCACGCCAAGAATGTTAAATTGGAACCGGCCGCGGATTTGAGCGTCATTGCGCGGGGCACGCCCGGTTATTCCGGGGCCGAACTGGCCAACCTGCTCAACGAGGCTGCGCTGTTGGCCGCACGAATGAACAAAAAAGCCATCGGCATGGTGGAACTGGAAGAAGCGCGCGACAAAGTCCGCTGGGGCCGCGAACGCCGCAGCCTGGCGATGACCGACGATGAGAAACGCAACACGGCATGGCACGAGGCCGGCCACGCGCTGGTCAACGTCATACTGCCGCACACGCATCCGCTCCATAAAGTCACCATCATTCCGCGCGGCCAATCGCTGGGTTCAACCATGTCATTGCCGAAAGACGACGTGCTGAACCGGCGCCGCAAGGAAATGCTCGACATGATCGCGGTCACCATGGCCGGCCGCATCGCCGAAGAGATCGTTGCCGGCGACATTTCAACCGGCGCCGCGGGTGACATTCAGCAGGCCACTCAGCTTGCACGCGCGATGGTGTGCCATTGGGGCATGAGCGACAAACTCGGCATGGTCCAGTACGGCGACAACAACGAGTACGTCTTCCTCGGGCGCGAGATGATTCGCAGCAAGGATTACAGCGAACGCACGGCCCAGGAGATCGACACCGAAGTGAAGCGGATCATCGACGAGGAGTTTCGGATCGCGAAGGAGATCATTTACAACAATCGCGATAAACTCGAGCTGATCGCCAATTGCCTGCTCGAATATGAAACGCTCGACGGCACTCAGGTCGCCGAGATCGTGCGCACCGGCCGGTTCACTCCGCCGCCGCCCACGCCGCAGTTGGACCCGCCCTCCGGAGCGCAGGCGGCAACGCCGTTGCCGGAAATCCCCAAACCGGTACCCCCGAAACTTGATCCCGGCCTCGGCGCCGCGGCGCCCGCCACGGCGTAACGCTGCACACCCGTGCGAGCCAGGGCAACGACCACACGGGCGGGACGCCCGTGCCACTACAAACCTTTCGCTCTTCGATCTTCCATCTTCCCTTGCCGGCCCCCGCTCGATTATGCTGGCCGCATGATTATCGCACCGTCGCTGCTGGCGGCGAACTTTGGCAAACTCGCCGCCGAGACCATTCGGGTGAACAAGGCCGGCGCCCAATGGCTGCATCTGGACATCATGGACGGCCATTTTGTGCCGAACATTTCCTTCGGCCCGGAGGTGGTTCGGGTGGTGCGACCGCTCACGCGAATGTTTTTGGACGTGCATCTGATGTGCGCCCGGCCGGAGATTCTGTTGGACCCCTTTGCAAAAGCCGGCGCCGACCAGATGACGGTGCACGTCGAATTAGGCGAACGCGTCACGCCGTTGTTGTGGAAAATCAAGTCACTCGGAAAAAAAGTCGGGCTGGCGATCAACCCGCCCACCGGCATGTCGCAGGTGGAATCCCGGCTCGGCCAGATCGATGTGTTGCTGATCATGACGGTCAATCCGGGGTTTGGCGGGCAGCCGTTCATTACGGAAACGTTGCCGAAAATCCAGCAGGCCTACGAATGGCGCAAAGAGAAGGGTCTGCGCTACCGCATTGAAGTGGACGGCGGCATCAATTTTCAATCGGCCGCCGAATGCGCCCATGCGGGCGCGGACACGTTTGTGAGCGGCACGGGACTTTTCCGGCATCGAAACTTCAAGTCGGCGCTGGGCCGGATGCAGAAGATTGTGGACGAACAGCGCCGAAGCAGGAGTTGAAGCCATGGGACAAATCCGGTTTGGAACCGACGGCTGGCGGGCGGTGATCGCCGAGGATTTTACCTTCGCAAACGTCGAGCGCGTCGCCCAGGCCGCGGCGGATTATTGGAACTTTAATCCCGTGCCCCGAACGGAGAACAAAGCCATTGTCGGCTTCGACCGCCGCTTTCTCTCCGACCAGTTTGCCCGGCGGACGGCCGAAATCCTCGCCGGCAATGGTTTTCAGGTCACGCTGACTTCGGCGCCGACGCCGACGCCTGCCGTCTCCCTCGCCGTCAAAGCCCAACGCGCCATCGGCGGAGTGATGATCACCGCCAGCCACAATCCGCCTGTGTTCAACGGTTTCAAGTTGAAGGCCCATTACGGCGGTTCCGCCGAGGCGGTCATTTGCCAGGGTGTCGAGGCGTTGTTGGACAAAAATCCGGTTCGCGCCGCCGCGCCGAACGACACGTCCAAACAGAGGGAGATCATCCTCAAAGACATTCGACCGGCCCATTACGCGGCGGTCAAAAGTCTGGTGGATTTCCCGCTGATCGCGCGCTCGAAACTGCGCTTCGCGCACGACGCCTTGTTCGGCGTGGGCGCCGGTTGCTTCGACGAATTGCTGGCGGGGACGCGTTGCCGGGTCACCACGTTGAACGCGGCGCATGACCCGTTTTTCGGCGGCCTCAATCCGGAACCGATTCCGAAGAACTACGGCCCGAGCGCCGCGTTTCTCAGGAAGCATCCCCATGACCTTTGTCTGGTGACGGACGGCGACGCCGACCGGGTCGGGGGCATGGACGGACGCGGCCACGCGCTCTCGACGCATCAGTTGATTTGCCTGTTGTTGCACCATTTCATCGCCAATCGCAAGGGCAGGGGACGGGTCGTCAAAGCGCTGACCACGACTTCCATGGTGGACCGGATGTGCGCGGCGCATGGGCTGGAACTGGTCGAGACAGCGGTCGGGTTCAAATATGTCGCCAGTGAAATGCTCAAGGGCGGCGTGCTGCTGGGTTTCGAAGAGAGCGGCGGCATCGGCTTTCCGGGCCATATCCCGGAGCGCGACGGCATTCTGGCCGGGCTGATGTTGCTCGAACTGCTCGCCACGGAACGCAAATCCGTCAACAAACTGATTGCCGGACTGGAAAAACGATTCGGTATGCATCGCTACGCGCGCATCGACACGCATTTCCCGTTGGAGAAACGGACGGCACTCATGGAATTCTGCAAGGCCAATCCGCCGGCGAAGTTGTTGCGCTCGCCGGTGGCGGCTGTGAAATCATTCGACGGCGTGAAGTTCATCGCGGCAGACGGTTCCTGGCTCATGCTGCGCGGCTCCGGCACGGAACCGATACTGCGGATTTATGCGGAAGCAGGGTCAGACGCCGGAGTCCGGCGGCTGCTGAAGCTGGGAATCGGCTTGACCAAACGGGTCTAGCAGCCCGTTGAAAAATCGCAGCCTAATAGGGAGCCGAGGGGCGCACGTAGAAGCCGCCACCGGAGCGTCCATCCTCCGAAGCAGAGTTACTGCGGAGGTCGGACCGACCTCCGGTCCGGCACGATTGGTTCCGTCCGCTCGGACGCGGCCAGGGACAACGCAGCGCAATGTCCGGTAGTGTCACGGGCGTCCCGCGCGTGAGGTGGTTGCCCAGGCTCGCACGGGCGGGACGCCCGTGCCACTACGCCGACTGGCAAATTTCCTTTTTCTTCGGCGTGGACACCGGTATGTTCTGCCGGAAAATTAGAGACCGAGTGCGGTCGAGGTGGAACCGGATGAGACGGCATTCCGCTCTCCGCATTCCGCATTGGAACCATGGACGCGGCGCACATACGCAATTTCAGCATTATCGCCCATATCGATCACGGGAAGACCACGCTTTCGGACCGCCTGCTCCATCGCACCGGCACCATTTCCGACCGCGAGATGCAGGAACAACTGCTCGACTCGATGGACCTGGAGCGGGAACGCGGCATCACCATCAAGGCGCATCCCGTCACCATGCTGTACCAGGCGAAGAACGGCGAGAGCTACGAATTGAATTTGATTGATACGCCGGGCCACGTCGATTTTTCCTACGAAGTCTCGCGCAGTTTGAGCGCGTGCGAAGGGGCCCTCCTGATCGTGGATGCCGCGCAGGGCGTCGAGGCGCAAACGGTCGCCAACGTCCACCTGGCGATGAAACAGAACCTGGAAATCATTCCGGTCATCAACAAAATCGATCTGCCGCACGCCGATGTCGCGCTGACCCGGCAACAGTTGGAGGATATTCTGGCGATTCCCGCCGAATCGGCCATTCTGGCCAGCGCCAAGGAAGGCATCGGCATCGACGAGATTCTGGAAGCGATCATCGCGCGCATTCCGGCGCCGAAACCGACGGGGGAAAGATCGTTGCAGGCGCTTTCCTTCGACTCGTATTTCGACACCTACAAAGGCGTGGTCACGCACGTCCGCGTGTTCAACGGCGAACTCAAGGCGGGGTTGCTGGTCAAACTGTTGCACTCCGGCAAGACGGTCGAAGTCAAAGAGGTCGGCAGCTTCAATCCCAAGCCTTATGTGCGCGAAAGGCTGCAGGTCGGGGAAACCGGTTATCTCACCGCCAACATCAAGAGCCCGTTGGACGTCAAACTGGGCGACACCTTGACCGATTCACGAGTCCCGTCGCCGGCTCTGGCCGGTTTCCTGGAGGTCCACCCGATGGTGTTCAGCGGCATTTATCCGATCAACACGGCCGATTACGAACATCTCAAAGCGAACCTGGCCAAACTGCAACTTAACGACTCGGCGTTTGTTTATCAGTCCGAGAGCTCGGTAGCGCTCGGCTTTGGTTTTCGCTGCGGTTTCCTCGGCCTGCTGCATCTGGAAATCATGCAGGAACGGTTGCGTCGCGAATACGGCGTGGACATCATCGCGACCTATCCGAGCGTGGTTTATCACGTCACGATGACGGACAAAACACTGAAAGAAATCGACAATCCCGCCTATTTACCGGAGCTGAATTACATCGAGAAAATCGCCGAGCCGATGGTCAAGGCGTTTGTGATTTGTCCGAACGAATACATCGGCGACATGATGGCATTGATCTCGGAGAAGCGCGGCGCCGTGCAACACACCGAGACGCTCGATCCGCGGCGCGTCATGTTGAGCAGCCGCATTCCATTGAACGAAATCCTGATCGACTTTCACGACCGCATCAAAAGCATCACCCGCGGCTACGGCTCGATGGATTACGAACACGACGGCTACCAGGAATCGGACATGGTCAAACTCGACATGCTGGTGAACAACGAACCGGTGGACGCGTTTTCCTGCATCGTACATCGCAGCAAAGCGGAGGGCAGGGGACGGGCATTGGCAGCGAAGCTCAAGGAAGTCATCCCCCGGCAACAATTTCAGGTGGCCATCCAGGCGGCCATCGGCGGAAAAGTCGTCGCGCGCGAAACGGTCAGCGCGCTGCGCAAAGACGTGACGGCAAAATGTTACGGCGGCGACATCACGCGCAAACGCAAGTTGTTGGAAAAACAGAAAGAAGGGAAGAAGCGGATGAAATCGGTCGGCTCGGTGCATATTCCGCAGGAAGCCTTCATTGAAGTGTTAAAGGCATAAATGGGAACATTGATTCTTCGCTGGTTTTTCTCGCGGACAGTGCGCCAGGCGCTCGATATGTGTCGGCAGGTCCGCAAGTGGATCCACGCCCAGCAGGACCTCCTGACGCCCGAAAAGGTCCAGGAGGCGGCCAAGGCCGCCCGGGAATTGCGAGGCGCAATGGTCGCGGGCGAAGCGATCGAGGGCATCAAGGCGCGAATGAAAAACCTTGAAAAGGTGGCCAACGACCATTTGCTTCCCTATCCCAGCGCTTCGATTCGCGAAAACGTCGAGGTGTTTCTGGTGACCGGCGCGGTCGTGCTGGCGTTGCGCACGTTTTTCTTCCAGCCGATGGCGATACCCTCCGGCTCGGCGCAGCCGACCTTGTGGGGCATTGTATCGGAGGACCTCAAAGGCCGGGCAGACGTCAAGTTTCCGACCGGGCTGGAGAAGGCGTTTCAATTGTGCTGGTCGGGAGTTCGTTACTACCACGAGGTGGCGGAAACGGGCGGAGCGCTGCGGATTGGCGAAGTTGAAAGAGTTTTGAAATTCATTAGAAGACAAACCATTTGGGTCGGTGAAAAGCCTTACACGTTTTGGTTTCCTCCCGATGCCCCGGAAGACCTGGCGCAACGGGCGGGGCTGGCGAATGGGCAAATGATTGAACCGGGAGAGGAGTTCATCAAACTCAAGGTGGTCAGCGGCGATCATTTGTTTGTCAACCGGATGACCTACAATTTCCGGCATCCCCGCCGCGGTGAAATCATTGTGTTTTCTTCGGACAATATTCCGGGACTGATCCAAAACACGCATTATATCAAACGCCTGATCGCGCTGGGGAACGAACACGTGCGCATTGGCAACGACCGGCATGTCATTATCAACGGGCGCCGGTTGGACGCCACGACGCCCGGATTCGAGAATGTTTACGGATTCGACCCGAAACAGCCGCCGCTAAAAGACCATTATTCCGGCCACGTAAACAACTTCGTTGGCGTAAAGTATTCGCCGTATCGTCTGGCCCCTTTGTTCCTCGACGAAAACAGCGAGTTTGTCGTCCGGCCCGGCCATTATCTGGCCTTCGGCGACAACACCATGAACAGCCATGACGGTCGCGCCTGGGGCGACTTTCCGCAGGAGAAAGTTGTCGGAAAGGCCAGCTTCGTTTTCTGGCCGATTGGAGGAAGAGACCACATCCCCAGCCGGTTTGGCTGGGGCTACCGTTAACCGGGGAAGGGAGACACGATGCTGCGCTGGTTCCTCTCGCGCAAGGTCCGGCAGGCAACCAACCTCTGCCGGCACGTGCAGAGACTGGTCAACGCCCAGCGCGACCAACTCCGCGCGGAAGCCGTCGAAAAAATTGCCGCAGCGGTTGCCGCCGTCCGGGCGGCGCTTGCTTCCAACGCGGACAAAAGGCTCCTCGAAGAACGGATGGCCGACCTGGAAAAAGCCACCGCGCGATGGCTGAAATTCCATCCCCATGCATCGGTTAGAGAAAACGTCGAGGTGATCCTCGTGGCGGTGGCCATCGCCGTCGCCATCCACACCTTTTTCCTGAAGCCATTCAAAATTCCGACTGGCTCGATGCAGCCGACGCTTTGTGGGATCACTGCCGACGAGCTGGGCGACAATCCGGACGTCGAGATTCCCACTGGGCTGAAGAAGTTTTTTGACTATTGGATCTACGGCATTTCCCACTCCCTTTATCGCCAGAGTGACCGGGTCCTGAAAACCAGGGTCTTTGCCGGCGACCATTTGTTCGTCGATCGTTTGAGCTACAATTTTCGGCGACCGAAACGGGGTGAAATCATCGTTTTCAAGACCGAAGGCATTCGGAGTTCTTTCCCGCCCCCGATGCCGCAGGACCAGTATTATATCAAGCGGATGGTGGCGATGGGCGGCGAGCAGGTTCTGGTCGGGAACGATCGTCATCTGGCCATCAACGGTCGGCGGCTGGATCACACGGCGGCGCATTTTGAAAACGTTTATTCCTTTGACCCGAGGCAGCCGCCACAGGAAAACCATTACTCCGGGCATCTGAACGGCACGATCGCCGCGCGCTTCGGCAGATTCGGACTCGCGCCGCTCTTTCCGGATGAAAAAACCGTCGTCACCGTCCGGCCCGGCCATTACATGGTGATGGGCGACAATACCCTGAACAGTTCGGATTCCCGGACCTGGGGTGACTTTTCGTGCACCAACGTCATCGGGAAATATTTCTTCGTTTACTGGCCGATCAGCAGCCGCTTCGGTTGGGCC
>DASPXS010000368.1:0-7350 GCA_035637175.1 Haliangiales bacterium
AAACGGATTTCAGCGATTCCAGCTTGTCCCGTCGCCGGCCGGACTTGTGCGGCAGAAAGCCGATGAAATGAAATTCGTCGGTCGGCAATCCGCTGGCCGTGAGCGCGGCCACCAGCGCGCAGGCGCCGGGCACGGGCTCCACCCGAAAGCCGGCGGTCAGCACCACCTGGACCATGCATTGGCCCGGATCACTGATGCCCGGACTGCCGGCGTCAGTGACCAGCGCCACCTTCTCGCCCCGCCGCAATCGCGCGAGGATTTCCTCGCTGCGTTTCGCCTCGTTGAACTGGAAACAGCTCAGCAACGGCCTGGATATGCCGAAGTGCTTCAATAGCTGTCCGGTGCGGCGCGTGTCTTCCGCGGCAATCACGTCGCATTCCTGCAGCGTCCGCAGCGCCCGCAGGGTGATGTCTTCGAGGTTGCCGATGGGCGTCGCCACCAGGTAAAGCGTGCCCGGCGCCAAGGGCGGCAAGGTTTTTTCCATCGCCCGATTTAGCCACGAATGAAGCGGCGGATAAACGGGAAACTTTGCGGGCTTTCGCGTGGGGCGCAGGCCGCGCGACTCTTCGTCCTCGTCCTCGTCGTCATTCTCGTAATCGGAAGTGCGACAATCGAGGACGAGGACGAGAAGGAGGACGAGGACGAATTCATTGGGGCGTTCACAGGCTCAACGTCGGGCAGGGGACATCCTGCGAAGTGGACTCGACGCGGACGTGAGCGGCGCCGAGTTTTTGCAGGCGTTCGGTCACGATCTGATGGGCCAGTTCCGGACGATTGCAGTCGCGGCTGAGATGGCCGAGATAGAGATGGCGCAGTTCGGAGGAGACGATTTGCTCGGCCACGTCGGCGGCGGCGACGTTGGAAAGGTGCCCATGCCGGCTCAGGATGCGCTGTTTGATGCTCCAGGGACGCCGGGTGTCTTCCTGCAACAGCTTCAGATCGTGATTGGTTTCCAGCAGCAACACATTCGCCGCCCGGAGCCGTTCGATCACGAGCCGGGTGGCATGGCCCAGGTCGGTCAGAAAGCCGATATTCGCCCCGCTGGCGCGCAGAAGAAAACCGACCGGATCATACGCATCGTGCGGGACGGAAAAAGTATCGACCGTCAGGTCGCCCACTTCGAAGGTGGCGCCGGTGCTGAAAATGCGGCAGTCGAACCTGGCCTGGAGCTGATTCTCGATGGCTTCCTTGGTCAGACGATTGCAGTAGATGGGAACCGGCAATTTGGCGCACAAAGTGGCCAGGCCCTGGATGTGGTCGCTGTGCTCGTGCGTGATCAGGATTCCGTGCAGGCTTTCGGGAGTGCGGCCGATGGAAGCCAACCGCTGGCGAATCTGACGGCCGCTAAAACCCGCATCGACAAGCACGCGCGTCTCCTCCGTCTCAAGATAGGCGCAGTTGCCCGCCGAACCGCTGCCGAGAATGGTGAGATGGACTGCCACGCGCCGACGTTAGAACTGCGGAACGGCCGGGGCAACCCTTTTGCGTTACGCAAGACGGCGGGTCGAGGCGTCGAGGCGGCGGGCAACAAATAGAGGTTGACTTTGCGGGTTGTGCCGCTGGCACGCGTTTTGAGAAAGCAGACATCGTGCCGCAAATTGCTTGAGCTATTGCAAAGAGTCACTATCATCGGACCAATGGCTCAGGGCTTACATCTCTCGCAGAGGATGACGCTGTCGCAGGTGCTGGCTCCTCAACTGCAGCAGTCGTTGGCGCTTTTGCAGGCCCCCACGCTGGAATTGAAGGCGATGGTCGAGCAGGAACTCCAACAGAACCCCGTTTTGGAGGAAGCGGCGCTAACGGAAACGACGCTGGAAGAGAAGGAGGATCGCGAGGGCGAAGAGACCGTCGCTCCCGTCGATCCCGCGGAACCGCCGGCGGACGTGACGTTTGATCCCGCGGTGGAAAAGAACAGCGACGCGCCGGTGGACGATTTCCAGGCGGAGTTCGAGCGGTTGACGCAGCTTGACCAGGAATGGCGCGACCACTTTGCGCAGACGAATCTCCCGATGCGCCAAAGTCAGGAGGAAGAGGAAAAACGGCAGTTCATGTTCGATTCGCTGGTGGCGGGGACTTCGCTTCAGGAAAACCTGCTCGAACAGATCCGATTGTCGGATCTGACCGCGGAGCAACGCCAGATCGGAGAGATGATCGTCGGGAACATCGATGATTACGGGTACCTCCAGTCGAGCGTGGACGAGCTGGCGTTTGCCACCAACATCCGCCCCGAGAAGATTCTCGAAGTGCTGAAGGTCATTCAGACGTTCCATCCGCTGGGTGTCGGCGCCCGCGACTTGCGTGAATGCCTGCTGCTGCAACTGGAACGCGACGGCAAACAAGACACTTTGGAATACCGGATCGTGGCCGAATACATGGAAGCGCTGGGCAAACGGCGTATTCCGGAGATCGCGCGCGGTATGGACATAGCCGTTGATGACGTGCAGAAGGCGGTGGCGCGGATCGGCAATCTGGAGCCGAGACCGGGCCGGGCGTTTCTGCCGGACAACAATCAATACATCCTGCCGGAAGTGTTCGTGCAGCGACTGGGCGACGATTTCGTCGTGACGACGAACAACGAGCAAATCCCGCACTTGCGCATCAGCAACACCTACAAAGACCTCATGGCGCAGGCGGACAGCTCGGCGGAAGTCCGCGAATATATCCGCGACAAAATCCGCGCGGGAAAATTCCTGATAAAAAGCCTCCACCAACGGCAGCAAACCATTCTGAACATCGCCAGAGAAATCGTGAAACGACAGCGCGAGTTCATGGACAAGGGCGTTGCGTTTCTCAAGCCGCTGACGATGGTGCAGGTGGCGGAAGTCGTCGGCGTGCATGAGACCACGGTGAGTCGGGCGGTGTCGGGCAAATACATTGAGACACCGCAAGGCACTTATGAGATGAAATATTTCTTCACCTCCGGCATTCAAACTGCCAGCGGCATTGGCGTCTCCAACACCAGCGTCAAGGGGATGATCGCCGACATGATCAGGAACGAGGAGACGTCCCACCCGCTGTCCGATGAAGAGATCGTCCGGCTGCTCGACCAAAAGGGGATCAAAATTGCGCGCCGGACGGTCGCCAAATACCGTTCCGAGCTGAACATCCTCCCCTCGCACCTGCGCAAGGTTTACTAGCGCTGCCCATCTTTCTTCTTCAACGCCGCTTTGGTTTCCGCTTGCAGCGCCTCCAACTGCGGCTTCAGCTCCTTCTTCGTCTCGGCGTTCATCCGATCGATGAAGAGAATTCCGTGCAGGTGGTCCGCCTCATGTTGGACGGCGCGGGCCAGCAAACCGCCGCAGCGAAATTCGATGCGCTCGCCTTTTTCGTTCAGGCCGACGACGTCCACCGATTCCGGGCGGGCAATATCGGCGAAAATTTCGGGGAAGCTCAGACAGCCTTCCGGCCCGGTCACCGGTTGTCCCACCGGCGTGATCTCAGGATTCATCAACACGAGCGGCATAAAGGCGGCGACGTCCGCGGGTTTCCCCTTCAATTCGAGTGTGGAAGGCCGGTCCTTGACCCCGCGCACGTCGATGACAGTCAGTTGCAAGGCGTGGCCGACCTGTTGCGCCGCCAGCCCGACGCCCGCGGCCGAATACATCGTCTCGAGCATGTCCGCGATCAGCTTTTTTATCGGAGGCGTGATTTTTTCGATGCGCGCGCCTTTCTGCCGCAACATCGGATGGCCGTAATTCAGAACCGGAAGAAGCATATCAGGAAGAGTGGAAAGTCCGAAGCGCTATCTGCCCGGCCATTTGCGCAGAAGTTCGGCCAGTTGGGGAATGGATGGACTGGTGGCGGTTCGGACGTAATAACCGCTGGTGGTGACGCCGGTCAACACGCTCATTGCGTTGTCAAAGCCGAGCAGTTTACCCAGGCAAAATCCGGCGTTGAAATGGTCGCCGGCGCCCGTCGTGATCTTCGGTTTGGAAACGTAGGGCCCTTTGACGGCAGCCACCGCGTCGCCGCTGATCGCCAGAGCGTAGGAAACCGGATGAATGACAATCGTGCTGAGGGGCAACCTGGCGTGCAATTCCCGCACCAGGGAGGACAAAGCTTCGGTATTGTGCGCCCTGTGGCGCAGCCCCAACACTTCGCCGATTTCATTGGCCTCCTTCTCGTTGAGACCCAGCATGACGTCGAAGTGTTTCTCGAACCGCGCGATCAACTCCAGGGCGCGAGAAATATCCTGGGCCGTGCGCTTCTCCGGATCGGCCAGGTCCAAAAACATTTTGCGGCGGGGCCCGCCCAGGCCGGGACAAAGCTCGCATAGCAATGCTTCCCACAGGTCGCTCATGTAAGGGATCATCGTCCAGTTAACGAAAGCGATGAGGTCGGAGTTTTGGAACCGGGAAGCGAATGGGTCGCGTCCGAAGCGCGCCTGGATGTTGGCCCAGTTGACCTCCTTGAGGGAGGAATGTTTGCCGAGCATGATCTTGCCGTCTTCGAACTCGAGCGCGTCCGTGTGGCCAGGCTCGGCGATGGAATAAACCTCCGCCCGTTTGGCGAACTCATCAAAGACCGGATGCCGGTGGGGATAACCCAGGTTGCCGAGATAAGTGACTTTCAATCCAAAACTGGCCAGGGCGTTGGCCATGATCGGGCCGTTGCCGCCCAGTTTGGTCAGTTGGTTCACCAGTTCGATGTTGGTGCTCCTGGCGGCGGCCTCGGCAATGCGTTCGGCCAGGCGGGCGATCGTGGGGACGCGCTCGTAAGTTTGCGCGTCGATCCGTTTGTCCACGACATGCAGGATTTCGTCAACGAAACCGTCCAGGCCGACAAACGCGGTCAATTGTCCGGCGCGATCCGCGACCGCCAGCAGTTTTTGCGCGCACAACTCGCGAAGCTCGAAGCTGGTCGTCACGGGAAGTCTCCTTTGCAGAATCCCACGCGCTTCAATCCGGCTTCACGCCAACCATCTCCAGCACCCGCTCGAGATCGGCGTCGGTATAAAAATGGATGTGTAGGGCGCCCTTGCCCTGCCGGTAGCGCAAATCGACCTTGGTACCGAGTCGCTCGTGCAAACGACGCTCGAGATCGGCCACGTGCGAGTCCTTGGTCAGGGGCAGCGAACCGGATTTTGCGCCGCTCGGCGCGGCGCCGCGGTTTTGCAAATGCGCCACGAGTTGTTCGGTCTGGCGGACGTTCAGCGCCTGCTTGATGACGCGTTCCGCAGCGAGCTTTTGTTCCTCCGCGCGGGTGAGGCCGAGAATCACTTTCGCATGGCCGACGGACAACCGTCCGTCCCGGACGTAGGCCTGGATCTCGGGGGCGAGCTTGAGCAATCGCAGCGCGTTGGCCACCACGGCGCGGCTTTTGCCGACTTTGGCGGCGGCTTCCTCCTGCTTGAGCTGGAACTGCTCGATCAACTGCGCGTAACCTTGCGCTTCCTCGAGCGGGTTCAGGTTTTCCCGCTGGAGGTTTTCGATCAATGCCAGCTCCAGAACGGCCCGATCATCCGCCTCGCGCACGATGACCGGTACTTCATCCAGGCCGAGCATCCGGGCCGCCCGCCAGCGGCGTTCGCCGGCGATCAGTTCGTAACCGTCGCCCCGGGCCCGCACGATGAGCGGCTGCACAATGCCTTGCTCCTTGATCGAGTCAGCCAGTTCGCGCAGCGACTCTTCGGAGAAATCTTTGCGCGGCTGGAGCGGGCAGGGCCGGATGCGCGCCAACGAGGCGCGTTCCACCCGCTCGCGCGTGTCCGTGGCGGGTGCGGCTGCGGCGGCAGTTGCTGATTCGACGGGCGCGGGCGGCGGCGGCGCCGGTGGTGGCGAGGCCCCCAGCAGCGCGCTCAGTCCGCGGCCTAAAGCGGGTTTTGCCATGGCGCGAGAGTGTCCAACGGGTAATCAGTTGTCAACGCTGCACCCTTCCGTCCTTCACTCTTTGCCCCTCAGATTGTATGCTGTGCGCGATGAGCAAAAAAAGCACGAAGATCGCCGCCTTGATTGAAGCGTGCCGCGGACAGCGGCTGGATGCGCACTACCTTGGCTATTTCCAGTGCTTCAACCTCGGTTTGTTTTACGAAGCGCACGAAGTGCTCGAAGAACTTTGGCTGGCGGATCGTCGGGGGGCCAACGGCGCGTTCTATCAGGGGCTCATTCAATTGGCCGGCGCTTTTGTTCATTTGAAAAAGGGCCGCTTTCATCCGGCCTCCTCGCTGTTCAAGCTGGCGCGCGCAAACCTCCGGAAATATCCCGCGGTTCATGAGGAGCTCGACGTGAGAGCAGTTCTGACGCTGATCGAAAACTGGCTGGGACGGCTGGCGGCGGGAGAATTTTCCATCCATCCTCTCGCCCCGGACCAGGCGCCGAAACTTTCGCTCCTGTCGCGGTAAAGGATCCGGCCCGGGGGAGAAAATCCGCAAAAGCTTGCACGGCCCGCCGGGATTGTTATGGTGTCAACCGTGTGGGCGGAATGGGTTGACGCGGAATAACGGGTCGCCTTCGATTCGGCGTGAGCGCGTCCGCATGAACCTGGAAACAACCGATGCCTGAAGACATCCGATACGATTGGCAGCCCGGGGAAATCCGGGCCTTTCATGACGCGCCGCTGCTCGACCTGGTGTTCGGCGCGGCGAGCGTGCATCGCCGTTATCATGACAGCGACGAAGTGCAGGTGTGCAAACTCATCTCCCTCAAAACCGGCGGCTGCCCCGAAGACTGCGCGTATTGTTCGCAATCGGCGCGCTACGACACGGGAATCGAACCGCAGCCGTTGATGGACACGGATGCCGTGGTCAGGATGGCGCGACGGGCAAAAGCGAACGGCGTGAGCCGCGTCTGCCTGGGCGCCGCGTGGCGCGAAGTGCGGGACAATGCGCAGTTCGACCGCGTCCTGGCAATGGTCCGCGAAGTCACTGCCCTGGGGGTTGAAGTTTGCTGCACGCTCGGTCTGTTGACGGAATCGCAGGCACGGCGGTTGGAGGAAGCCGGGCTCTACGCCTACAACCACAATCTCGACACCTCGGAAAACCACTACCGGACCATCATCAGCACCCGGACCTACCGGGATCGGTTGAACACACTGCAAAACGTCCGCAAGACAGGCATCACCGTTTGTTGCGGCGGCATTCTCGGCCTGGGCGAGAGTATTGCCGATCGCATTGCGCTGCTGCACACGCTGGCCACCTTGCGCCCGCACCCCGAATCGGTTCCGGTCAACATTCTGTCCAGGGTGCCGGGAACGCCGCTGGCGGACCAGCCGGACGTGCCGTTCGATGAAACGTTGCGGATGATTGCCACCGCGCGCATCGTAATGCCCGGGTCCGTCGTGCGTTTGTCCGCCGGACGTGCCCGGCTCAACGTGGCCGAACAGGCCTTGTGCTTTCTCGCGGGCGCCAATTCG
>DASPXS010000369.1:0-3632 GCA_035637175.1 Haliangiales bacterium
CGGTGCCAAAAGGGCGGACCACTGGACTCATTGCCGAAGTTGCGCGGGGCCGCTTGCTCGGGTTGACTTCAGAAAGTGAACGCGCCGACGGCAGCATCCTCTACGGCGTAGATGTGACCACGGGCGAAGTGCTCTTCACCAAACACCTGCCATCGCCCGCCTCAACCGACGATCATTGGCCTCACTGGGTCGATCCTTCCTATGAGTATCATGCCTTCGTGCGCGGCCCCGATGGTTTCGTGTGGACCTACCTGAAGGACGTGCTGGTGCGCATTGATCCGAAGGACGCGCGGGTGGACGTTGTCGGCAGGATTGATCCGGTTGGCTGGCCGACATTCGTGAGCCGCGACGTTTATCTGGCGGGAAGCGAACAGTTGCGGCGCATCCGCAGCATCGCCCCGGCACCGTGACTCGTCTCACACGCGCTGCGAATCGAGCCAGAACACAAAAAACACCCTCGACCTGGCCTCCACTCTGCCCGAGCCATGCCCGTCTTTCCACGTCACGATAAAAACCTGTGCGGACGATGCTGACCTGCGCCGCCGCGTGGACGTGTTGCTCGGCGCTTTCGAGCGGGCTGGAGGATTTATGAAGGCGCCGGCCGTTTCCCTCTCCCCCATTGGGGGAGAGGGCCAGGGTGAGGGGGTCGTGCGCAAACCCACCGAAAAGCCCGGCGACAAGATTGGCCGCTACAAGCTCCTTGAGCAAATCGGCGAAGGCGGCTGCGGTGTCGTTTACTTCGCCGAACAGGAAGAGCCGGTGCGCCGCCGCGTCGCGCTCAAGATCATCAAACCATGGCGGCGCGAGAAATTTTCACAGGACGTTCATCAACCACGCCGGGATTTTGAACGCAGCCATTCACCTCGCCAACGCGCCAGGGGTTAAGGGTTAGCAACACGGTACAAAACTTTGTCGCGTACGAGACAATGTTTTGTAGGCGTGCGGTCAACGGGTGGTTCGAAACGCGCGCATTCGCTGGCCTGCTTCGGCCATGATCTCCCGCCGCCGCTCCCAGGCTTTCACGCCCGGATAACCGGCTGGATGCAGACGAATGGGCAGGAGCGGGTCAAGTTCCATCGCCTCAGTCCAAGCGAACCGCTCGTCGCGAAACCATAGGTGCAACTGCCGGGCGGCGGCTTCACCGGCGATCGGTTGTTGCGGCAGTCGCTCCAGAACGTGGGCGTGGCGTTCATAGCGCTTATTGATCGCCGCAAAGTCCCAAGCGCCCGCGACGATTTCCGCGTTGCTCTCGCCGGCACAAGGACGGGCTTCCAGGAGAATCAACGACTCGACGTCCACTGGACCTGTGCGCAACGCTTCGCGCTCTCCGGTCAGCGGATCGGGCGTAATCCAAACGCTGTTCTGCAGGTAACCGAACCCGCGGCCGGCCAGCGAGCGTCGAAGCCGCGCGCGGTCGCTGGCTCTGCTTTGAGGTACGTCGAACAGGACCATGCGCCATTTCCCGTCCCAGCCACGTTTCCAGCGGGTGACGGGATCACGCCCGCCGAGCGCCAACAAACGTCCGGCCTCGGTCAAGCGATGAAGCCGCCCGCCCGTTGACTCCTGTTTGGTATCGAGCAATTGCTGCCGCTCCAGCGCCGCCAATTGCCGATGGAAGCCAGTTTGATACGCCCAGCTTTCAAAGGAATCCGTCAGGTTTCGGAAGGTGGGCCGTGCAACCATGTCACAAGCCCATAGCAACAGATAGAGCAATTCTTCAGTCTTGGGTTTCACGCGAGAACGGTGGCACGAGTGGCGAGATGACGGAAGACAAAACTTCATCGCGTACGCGACAATGTTTTGTCTAGGTGCTTTCAGAGTCAGCGATGCAGACCGTTTGGAAATCCGCGATACCCTGCCGAAAAAAATCTTTCAATTCGCTGATAGGTTTCGCCTTCCGATTTCGCACTGTCTGGTGATGAGCACGATTGCCGACAAACCATCGGCAGAATTACGTGCGCCTTCTGGCCCTGGTTCGCGCCGACCGCAACCCCCGCCAATCTGCGCTGGGTGACGTGGGTGACGATCCGCATCACCCCCTCCGCGGACCGCGGCCCAGGGACGCCGCGAACCGCGCTCACCGGCGCCACGGAGGGGGACGTAATTAAATTCGCGCTGCCGACGCCGCTCGAAACCACGCTCAGCATCGGTGAATTTCTCGAATCTCGGACGATCGGACCTTTCACCAGTTATTTCTTACCAGCCAGAACGCTCATCGAATTCGACCCGCGCCTTTAACAGAAGCTCATGCACCCCTGATATCTCAAGTTTGAGGAGACGAATCCCTCCACGCTGGCGTACGAGCCGTAATTCATTCGCCTTCTGACTTTGCGCTTGTAACTCTGCGTGCCGGATGTTCTAACCAACCTCCATGTTCGACGGACAGCTTACCTCAGTTTGCGCCCGGTGTTTTGGAACCATGAGCCTCCTCGGCCTGCTCGCCCAGACCGCAATGGCGGCCGACTCGTACGCGGAGAATCCCGGCACAGAAGGCGACGGCAAATACACCATCGGGCCGGAGTACAAGATTGATCCCGATCTCACGGATCGTGGCAATCCGAAAGGGAAATATTTCGAGTTTACGATGCGTCTGGCGGACAGCAAAATCTTCCGGGGCGACGATACCACGCTCGAACCGGAGAAGAAACCGGTGCGAACCGAGCGAAAAATTTTTGTTTACGTGCCGGCCGCTTACGCGGATGGCACCAAAGCCCCGATTCTCATTATTCATGACGGACCCGGTCAGCTCAACCTGGTGCGCAACGCAGTGGATAATCTGACCATTTCGAAAGATCCGAACCGCAAGTTGCCCGCGTTCATCGCGGTTGCCGTTCAAAACGGCGGCAATGATGGCAAGAACAGCGAGCGCGGTCTCGAATACGACACGATGTCCGATCGGCTCGTCCGGTTCATTCATGACGAAGTGTTGCCGGCGGTTCTGAACAATGCCGAGATCAAGGCCGCCTATCCCAAGCTCGTTTTCACGGAAAATCCCTGGGGCCGAGCCGTCATGGGCTGCAGCTCGGGCGGCGCCGCGGCGTTGACGATGGGCTGGTTCCGGCCCGATTTGTTTCGTCGTGTCATCGCCTATTCCGGCACGTTCGTCGATCAGCAGGATGACGACGCGGCGGAGGAAGCCAAATATCCGCTGGGCGCGTGGGAATACCACTCGGGCATGAAGCTCATCGAGAACAGTGAGAAGAAGCCGTTGCGCATCTTCACGCATGTGTCCGAAAACGATCTTCGCCCGAACGATCCGGAGGAAACCCATCACAACTGGGTGATGGCCGGCGAACGCACCGCGGCCGCCCTCAAAGCCAAAGGTTACAACCACCGCTTCGTTTTCAGCCTTGGCACGAGCCACTGCGACCGCCGCGTTTTCGAGCAAACACTGGCGGACACGCTCGTGTGGCTGTGGCGCGGCTACCACGCCGATTGAGTGGTCCGCGATGTGAAAACGGTGTCGTTCGGACCATGAGGCGCCGTGAACGGCGCGCTCCCGGCAATCTGAACGGGATTGCGTCTTTCAGCCCAGGCTTGGCGGTCAACGCCTGCGTCAGGTGCGTGTCCACGAATGGAAGCAGCGTCGTTCGGCCGCCCAAAGCTATTCGGCGAGCAGGGTCTCAACGGCT
>DASPXS010000370.1:0-5885 GCA_035637175.1 Haliangiales bacterium
CAATATGAACCAGAAAAAACTCCAGGGAAAAGTGGCGCTGATCACCGGCGCCAGTAGGGGACTCGGCAAAGCCATGGCGCTCGCGCTGGCCGACGCCGGCGCCAGACTCGCGCTGGTCTCACGCAACCTCGAACAGTTGAACGACACCGCCGCCGCCGTTCGCCGGCGGGAAACCGACGCCGAAGTGTTCCCGGCCGATGTGACCGACGAACAACAGGTCCGCCGGGCGGAACAGGCCATCGTGGAAAAATTTGGCAAGGTGCAAATTCTGATCAACAACGCCGGCATCAACCTGCGCAAGCCGGTTACCGACTTCACGCTCGACGAGTGGCGGAACGTGATGGACACCAATGTCACCAGCGTGTTTCTCCTCTGCCGCTCGTTCGTTCCTCACATGAAAGGCCAGGGTTACGGCCGCGTTATCAACCTGACTTCCATCATGAGCCACGTCGCGCTCAGTGGACGGACGGCGTACTGCACCAGCAAAACCGCATTGCTCGGCTTCACTCGGGCGCTGGCGTTGGAACTCGCTCCGGAGAAAATTACCGTCAACGGCATCAGCCCCGGTCCATTTGCCACCGAACTGAACGCGCCGATCCTCCAAAACCCCGAATTAAACCAGCAATTCATCTCCAAAATTCCGCTCGGCCGCTGGGGTCAACCGGAGGAAGTCGGTCAACTGGCCGTCTATCTCTGCTCCGAAGAAGCCGGCTACATCACCGGCACCGATTTTCTGATCGACGGCGGTTGGACCGCGCAGTAGCTCCAGTGGCCGCCCGCCGTTTGACCCCCGGAAACCCCGGAATCGAAACAAAGCTTGGAGCCGTTCCATCTGCGCATCGGCGGTGACAGGCCGCCGGTGACGTTCCTGTTTTGCTCCGAGCGATGCGCTTCATTTCTGCCGCATCAACGTTGCGTCGGTCAATCTCTCCGGAAAACGCGGATTCGGATTGGTCACGAGGCTCATTCTTCTTCGCCAAACAGCAATTATTTCAGAGCCTCCTTGAGCACATCGGTGATGAACGATCCCTTCGCCTTGCAGTAATCGATTGAATCTTCAATGCCCATTGCGAGAATTGCGCGCTTCCGTTCCTCGTAGCGGTGACGCAGCTCAGAGCTGGCGCGAAGCGCCTCTCTAAAGCAGATCAATTCCCGGTGTTCATCCGAACCGAGTGCGATGACGTGGGCGTGAATCTGAAATGAGCGGCCAGCGTGTTCAACACGACCTACGCGCATGGGCCGGCTCTCCGGAAACAGCTCTCGCCCGCTCTGTTTCTGAAACCCTGAATCGTCCAGGACTGTCCTGGCACGAGCGAGCAAACCTTCCGGATGCAGAACCATCAAATCAATGATTCCCTTCCCGCCACAACCTGGTACCGAAGTGCTCCCCACATGCTCGACCCGCAGCAGCGGCTCGACGCCTTGGATGGCGCTACCGAGAAAGCGTGCGACCTCGACGACCTGTGGGTCGTAAGCACGAAACTCAGCGGGCATCGAAAGGTAAGGAACGAGGCGGAACACATCTGAGTTCTTAACATCAATCGGCCCCGAATGCACGCCCCCGCTTATTGCTTTCACCGATCCGATTCGCCGGAGCGCACTTCGTTATGCGGCTGGTGATACTGCATACAAATCCTCTGCCTTGTGCCACTCGTGAACGATGTCGCGCATCACAAGGGCGTGGTCGAACTCAACTGAACCCGCTGGAAACCGCTGCCCGTCTGCGAAGTAACTCGAATGAACGTCACTGACGGCCAAAGCACGAATGCGCCAATCAACTGTCCGTAATAGCAAGCCGTCCAGACGACCGCCGTCGCGAGTGACCGAGTATCCGAGGCTGCCGCCCTCGAAGAACGCTGACGCCTCGACCAGCGAACTGAAGCAGGACGAGGCAGGCAGGGAATCGGCGTCATCACCGATAACTCGGACAGCCACTGAGCCGTCCCGTGACTGCATCGACAACTCGATGTGACCGCCGGTGTCCACGACCGAGAATCTGGCCGGATGATGTTCGCCCGGGAACACACGCCCGCCGGCGACGCGATTGAGGAACGAGCCGGTGTCGCGGCGCGGGATGAACACGCCCTCGCGCTGGATTCCGGCTGCGTCCGTCCACTCGACTGCGATGCGGTGCGCGGCGTTCTCGCTGGACAGGCCCAGCGCGCCCGGCAATCCGGCAGGTCGTATCTGTTCCAACCGAATGAGGCAAATGCCGACGAGCGAATGGCCTTGGTGGAGCTTTGGTTCAAATGGCTGTGGAAGGATGCGCTGCACCACTGCGGGGTCGGCTCGGAAATTGACGAGCAGACGTCTCTTAATTGTGCCTTTGATGACTGGAATGCGCATGGGCAGAGCCGGCTAACGATCAATATAGGCCAGCGACCACAGCCGGCTTGTCCGGCCGTAGTCCCGCCTTTTGTTTAAGTGGAACGGTCGAACGAAGGCGGAGGACGCGCTCCGGCTGGAAGCGTCGCGTTGAAATTCTCCCGCACCGTCCGACTGCCCAACGGGGCGGCGGCTCGCTGAAGCGTCCTCGTTCGGCGTCACTTTCATCGCCTGTCTCTTCGCGGGAACTTGAGTATCGATCGCATCTGCTCTGGATGCCGCTAGTAATAGTGACACGTGACCGCCAGCTATCCTATCTGTCCCTGCCGCGGGCCCTGGCACGGTCCCGAAGCAGACCAAGAGTAACCGCTGATTTCCACTAATCCACGCTAATTTGATCAACGTTGATCAGCGAAGATTAGTGGTTAAAGAGTCTCCGCGTCACATCCGCGGGCTTCCGCCTTCTTGTCCAACGGGCCGTCCACCTTGTTGTTCAGGCCGTAAACTTCGCGCTTGCCCGCCAGCGCGACGAGTTCGACTTCCTTGGTGTCCCCCGGCTCGAAGCGGATCGCGGTGCCAGCGGGGATGTTGAGCCGAAAACCGCGCGCGGCGGCGCGGTCGAAATCAAGCGCCGTGTTCACTTCAAAGAAATGAAAGTGACTGCCGACCTGAATCGGACGGTCGCCCGTGTTGGCAACTCGAAGTGTCTTCGTTTCCAGGCCAACGTTCGCGTCGAGGTGCGCCGGCGATTTGGCGAGCGGCTGCAGCAGTCCTTCAATCGCTTTGAACGATCCATCCAGATGCCCAGCGGCAGGGCCAGGGCCGCCGCCAGCAAAAACCCCGCAGTCACCCGCATGACGCTGACCTTGACGTCGGTCCACAGGTTTTCGTCGGGCAGAAAGACGCGGGCCGTCTCCCAGACCGTTTCAGGTGTGGGAAGAAAGACCCGCTTGACGAACGGCTGATGGCTCAGCCAGGCCCACAAGGCGAAGACGGCGATGAACCCGGCGGCAGCGAGCAGACAATAAACCCGGTGCGGAATCTCCTGGCGCAACGCAAACCAGCGAAGGCGCGGCGCGCGCCCGATGACCGACTGCGCTGCCGCGCGGTTCGTGGCTGCCGATGGACGGTTCAAGATGGATTTCGCCACCGTGCTTGAGTGCATGCGCTCGCGCCCTTTCCGACGAGATTTCCCTGCACTTTTTGTGCACCCCGAATCCCTGAACCGCCGACGCCAGCTTGGAGGACCCGGCCTGCACTCTCCAGGTCCGCTGGCCGCACCGGGTCGTTCATCGGCAGCTTCAACGCCTTCCTGGGCGGGCCTTGGGACGAGGAAGCTGCCCGTACGAACTTTTGTCGCATATGCAACATAAAATAGGTAGAAAGAAAGCTGGGTTCCTTGGAATAATCATTGGCAATCCCATGTTTTCTGGCTGTTTGTTCGCCGACCATGGACATGCGTTGACTAAACCTTGTCGCATATGCGACACAGTTTAGGAAGGGCGGCGCCAGGGTTCATGCGAAGGTTACTTGCTCAGCGCCTTTACGAATTCCGGTGGGACCACGCCTTGAGCGGCGACCGTCCCTTCGGCGGCACGACCGTCGGCGTGCCAAGGGTTAAAAACGCCGTGTCGCTGGGACTGAACCTCATCTACGTATTCTGATCCGGCACTGAGGCTGATGGTTTTTTTGAGCTTTGAGCTTTGAACTATTGGGTTTGACTTGGGAAATCTTTCGTGGCCTTCCGGCAAAGCCCCACAAACGTTTCTTCCGCCAGGGTCAGGCGCCGGCCCTGCCAGCACACAATTCCCCAGTTCCGTTTCAGCTTTCTTGTCCCCAGCGGCAGGGAGAACAGCGACTTCTCCCCCAGTTCTCTGGCCGGGACCCAGGGCGCCAAAATGCTCACTCCGATTCGCCGCTTTACCAGTTCTTTGATCGCCTCCATGTTCCCCAGCTCGATCACGGTATTGAGCACGATCTCTTCCTGGCCGAAAAAATCTTCGATGAGTCTGAAAGTGTAGCTGTTCCTTTTATAGAGGATATAAGGTTGCTTCGCGATCTGGGCTTGAACGGGTTGCCTGGCTTTGGCCCAAGGATGCAGGGGGCTGACGACAAAGATCAGCTCATCCGTGAAGAGCGGATGAAACTCGATCTCTCTTTCGTTCTTCGGTTCCAGCGTGATTGCCAAATCGATTTTATTGGCGCGCACCAATTCGACCGTCTCCAGAGTATCGGCCAGTTCCACGGTCACGCGGCTGTTCGGGGAGGTGCGATAAAACTCCTCCAGGACAGGCGGAAGAATATACTGGCAAAAGGCGGCGCTGGTCCCGATGCGGAGCCGGTCCTTGCCCCACTTCCCCAAATGTTCCAACGCAGCGCAAGCCTCGGACATTTCCTGAAGAATCTTTTCCGCGTGCTGCAACAGTTGCTCGCCAGCCTGGGTGAGCACGACTTTCTTGCGCCGCCTGTCTAAAAGGCGACACCCCACCCGCTTCTCCAGCTCTTTCAACGTGTGGCTGACGGCTGAAGGAGTCAGGAAAAGGCCGTTGGCGGCTTGCGTGAAACTGCCCGTGCGCGATAGCATTACGAAAGCTTGCAACTGCCGGCTATCAAGGACGGAGGTCATATAATGAATGCGGCTCAGTTCGTCATCAAAATGATTTTAGCAATGGACGGGCCATGTTCATTCAAAGCTCAAAGTTCAAAGCTTAAAGTCCAAAGGAATTACCAAGCTTCAAGTTCCAGAGTCGCAGTTCGCCTGGCTCCCGCCGGTGCGAGTTTGGCGACCGATGGCGCGGTCCGATTGAGCGAAGTCGCCGTCCACCGACTGGAGCTTGACGATTTGGGGCTTCACTTGAGCTTTGAACTTTGAGCTTTGACCTTCCTTGGCGGCTCCTCCTCTACCTTTCTACGCCGGTGCGTGTTTGGCGCAATGTCGCGGCCGTCTGACGAGCGTAATTGCAAAAAAAACTACTTTGCGGCTGTTGCAATTAACCGCGCATGAACAAATCGGTGCAGAGACCCGGCCGGCGGTGTGTGAAAACAATTCATGAAGAAGCTCAAAACAATTTGATGCCGTCCGTCCTGGCGGCGACAAACCGCCGCAAAATCGCCGGGCCGATCGGGCGAGAAGGATTGAAACTCCAAGGAACGAAACCATTTTCGCATGCCAGCTTCAAGAAGTGCGATTCGTTGAACCGTTGGAGATGACGCGTTCTTACGCCCGGAGTTTGCGTCGCCGTTTTCGTCTGGCACCGGCGGTGCTAAAGCGAGCGTGCTCCGGCTACGACAGTCTCTCATTCCACGCCTGCGATGCGACACAGGGAGGTCGGTTCCCTTGACGCGTTGTCCGCGGTCAAATCCGTCGTCTTGGGACGCGCAGCCGATTGCCGACCGAACGCGTCGGCGGTACTCCCATTAGTGAAACCAAAACCACAAACCTATGAAGAAAGTCGAAGCGATCATAAAACCATTCAAACTGGAGGAAGTGAAGGATGCGCTCGGTGAAATCGGCATCGAGGGAATGACGGTCACCGAGGTCAAAGGGTTTGGCCGCCAGA
>DASPXS010000371.1:0-4918 GCA_035637175.1 Haliangiales bacterium
CAAAAAAAACAGGCAAGCCAATTCGACCTGCCTGTTCGGAAAAATTTGCGCGGGGATTATTCCGCTTTCTTCTCCGTTTTGGGCTTCCTGGGTGGGCGTTCCTTTTTGGCTTCAGCCGGGGCCGCCTCCTTCGCCCTGGGCGCTTCCCTGCCTTTCGCCGGCGCGCCTTCCCTGGCCTTGCCGGGCGCGGCCTCTTTTGCCTTGGGTTCACTGCCGGGTATTTCAAGCGGCAGTGGGTGCGGCGTGGCGCTGTCGATCCGGATTTTGAGGGTCGTGGTCACTTCGGGATGCAGGCGCAACTCCACTTCGTGCTCCCCGAGCGCGCGCAGCGGATGGTCCAGATGAATCTTTTTCTTGTCGAGGACAACGTCGAACTGGTGCTGGAGTCCGTCGGCGATTGCGCCCGCTGTAATGGAACCGAACATTTTGCCGTCTTCACCGGTCTTGGCGGCGAGAACGAGCAGCATTTTCGAAAGGCCTTTGGCCAGTTCACTCATCGTGTTGAACTCGTGCGCCTCGCGCTCGGCGCGGCGTTGACGCAGCGCTTCGAGTCGGCGCTTGTTGGCCGCCGTGAGGGGAATGGCCAGACCTTGCGGAAAAAGATAATTGCGGGCGTAACCGGCGGCGACCTTTACGTGGTCGGACTCGGCGCCGAGACCGACGACGTTGTGCGTAAGGATGACTTGGGTTTTTGCCATACAAAAAGCTGGGTGTTAAAGTTCGTAAAAGACGGATCGACTGACTCAGAAGGGAACGTCGTCCTCCGGCGGCGGCGGTTCCTCGGCCACGGGCTCGCTGGAACTGGCGTTCGGCGGAGGAGACGCGGCCGGTCGGCTCCGCGAAACCTCCGTGGCGCCGCCTTCGCGAGGTTGGCCGGAACCCAGGAACCTGACGTTTTCCGCCGTAACGAGGATTTTGCTCCGCTTTTGGTTCGTCTGCTTGTCGTCCCAGGTGTCCATGCGAAGGCGTCCTTCGATCAGGACGGGACTTCCTTTCTTTAAATATTGACCGACGGTCTCTGCCTGGCGGCTGAACGCCTCGATGTCAATAAACAGCACGTCCTCTTTGGTTTCGCCGGTTTCCGTTTTCCACGTCCGATTGACGGCCAGACCCAGTTTGGCCACGGCCGTGCCTTTGGGCGTGTAACGCAGTTCGGGGTCGCGAGTCAGGTTCCCCATCAGGATCACTTTATTGAAGCTTGCCATAACGGTTTTGGTTTATTTGGATTTGACGGCTTCTTTGGGCGGCGGCGCGACCGTAAACAGGACGCGGAAAACGTCGTCGTTCAAATCGAATCGCTGGCGCAAATGGTTCACCGAGCCCGGCTCGATTTCAAAAATGAAATTGACGTAAAAACCGGAATTGTGCTTGCGATCCGCCACGCGGGTGAAGTTGCGTTTCTCCATCTTCTGCACCGTTTCCACCTTGCCCCCGGCCGCGGCGATCTCCGACGAGATCTTATCGATGATGTCCTTGATGCCCTCCTCTTTGGCCGCGGTTTCCAGGATGAACAAACCTTCGTATCTTTTCATTGTCTGTTTTCGCTCTCGGAGCTTTGCGCCGCTCCATTAAATTGACTCATTGCCCTTCCGATGCCTTTGCTCAACCAGCATTCAATCTGGTCGGCCGCCCGGTCCAAAACCTTTTCGACCAGGGCGGTCTCTTCCGCCCGGAACCGGCCCAGCACATAGTTGGTTATCTCGCGCCCCGCGCTCTGCGCGCGGCCGATGCCGACCCGCAATCGGACATATTGGCGCGACCCCAAACGCTGCTCGATCGACTCCAGTCCGTGGTGCCCGCCGCTGCTCCCGTGTGGTCGGAGCCGGATTTCGCCCAGCGGCAGGTCGGCATCGTCCACCACCACCAGCAGCCGTTCCAGCGGCACCCGGAAGTATTCCGTCAATTTGCCGACGGCCTCGCCGCTCTGGTTCATGTACGTCTGCGGCTGGCAGAGCATCAAGCGCCGACCGTCGCGCTCCGCCCTGGCCAGGCGCGCCGCGAACTTCGGCTCCAAGGCCCACTTTGTCTGCCAGCGGCCCGCCAACCGTTCGACCACCAGGAAACCCGCATTGTGTCGCGTGCGGGCATATTCCGCTCCCGGATTTCCCAAGCCCACAATGAGATAAACATTCTCCATGCGAGGGCCTGCGGTTGGCCGCGAAACCATCGCCCGCGGCCCGGACGACTACTTCTTCTTCTCGGGCTTTTTCTCCGTCTTCTCCGCCGGTTTTTCGGCAGCTTTTTCGGCGCCTTTGTCCCCCGGCTTGGCGGCAACCCCGGCGGCGGCTTCAGCCGCCCCCTCTTCCTTCTTCTCTTTCAGCACTTCGGGTTCAGCCAACGGAGTGGTCGCCGCTTCGAGCGTCGCCGCTTCCTGCGCCTCTGTAATCGGCGCAGCAACAGAGATCACCGGAACGTGTTTGTCGCCGATCACCTCGACGCCGGGCGGCATGGGAATTTCGGCGAGGTGAATCGACTGGCCGATTTCCAGTCTGGTCACGTCCACGCTGATGAGTTCCGGCAAATCCTTTGGCAACGCGCGGACTTTGATCTTGAACAACACGTGTTCGAGCACGCCGCCGCTGGTCTTGACGCCGGCCGCTTCGCCGGTCGTTTCCACGGGCACGGTGACGGTCACCTTTTCGTCCGCGGCGACTTCGTGAAAATCGACGTGCAGGACCTTCCCGCTCAACGGATGGTGCTGCACCTCCTGCACCAGCGCCAGCCGGCGCGACTTCGCATCGCCATCCACTGCCAGGTCAACCAGAATGGTTTCCGAGACCGAGTGGTGAATCAGATCCTCGATCTCCTTCAAACCGACCTCGAGGTTTTGCGACTGGCTTTGGCGGCCGTAAATGACCGCCGGCACGCGTCCGGTGACCCGCAGTTTTTTGACGCCGCTGCGTTTGGCCAACGCGCGCGGAAAAGCTGTTAACGATAGTGATTTCATGCTTCAACCCGCAACGTCCGTGGGTCGCCCGTTCAACTCGTGCGCCCACCCTTAAACTCAAAAAGCGAAGTCACCGAGGAATTGCTGTGGATTCGCTTGATCGCTTCGCCCAACAATCCCGCCACCGACAGCGTCGTGATTTTCACCCCGTCGATCGGAGGGCGGAGAACAGTATCAGTCGTTATCAGTTCGTCAATGATCGAATTTTGCAGCCGCTGGACGCCCAAATCATTCAAAATCGCGTGCGATACGCAGGCATAAACGCTCTTGGCGCCCTTCTTCCGCAGCAACGCCGCCGCCGTTGTCAACGTGCCGGCTGTCTCGGTCAAATCATCCACCATCAGGACGTTTTTTCCGCGGATTTCGCCGATGATCGCCATGGACTCCACGTGTTCGGCGCTCTTGCGTCGCTTGGCCACAATCGCCAATCCCGCCTCCAACACTTGGGAATAGGCGTGGGCCATCTTCAACCCTCCCACGTCCGGACTCACCACGACGAGGTCGGCCAGATTCTTCTTCTTCAAAAAATCATACATCACCGGCGCCGCGTAGAGATGGTCCACCGGAATGTCAAAAAAACCCTGAATCTGCTGCGCGTGCAGGTCCATCGTCAGAATGCGGTTCGCGCCGGCGGCAACCAGAAGGTTGGCGATCAGCTTGGCCGTGATGGGTACGCGGGGCTGGTCTTTACGGTCCTGTCGGGCGTAGCCGTAAAACGGCAGCACCGCCGTGATGCGCGAGGCGCTGGCGCGCCGCAGCGCGTCCATCATGATGAACAGTTCCATCAGGTTATGATTGGTCGGCGGAGATGTGGACTGCACGATGAACACGTCCTCGCCGCGGACGTTTTCCTCGATCTTCACGAAAGTCTCGCCGTCGGGAAACGCGCTCACGGTGCATTTGCCCAGGTCAATGCCGATGTAAATGCAAATGGCCTTCGCCAAAGGCGCATTCGAGGTGCCGCTGAAAACTTTCACTGCGTCTTGTAGTCGGGTTTCGCCAAAACAAAAAGCCACCGACACCGGTGGATTTGTGTGGGGCGACTCTAACAGTGAACCCGGGTCGCGCAAGATGAATTTTGGGAGCCTGGAGCTACAGCAGGGTGAGTTCAAGAATTGTAGCCGCCGACGTAAGGAGGCGGAATTCGGCGCGAAAAACACTTCCGCCTCGTTACCCTGGCGGCTACGGCACTTGCGATGATTCTTGAACTCGCCCTGGAGCTACTGTTTCCTGGGGGGCGTTTCCGCCAATTTCAACACCCGGTCCGCCAGCGCCTTCGCGGTTTGTTTGCGACGGAACTCCTCGTAAGCTTCGCGGTATTCCGGATATTTCAGACCGAGGATGGCCAGCGCGAGCAGCGCTGCGTTGATCGCGCCGGGCTTGCCGATCGCCAGCGTTCCTACCGGCACCCCGCCCGGCATTTGCACGATGGACAACAACGAATCGAGCCCTTTGAGCGACGGCGACTCCATCGGCACGCCGAGCACCGGCAAAGCGGTCTTCGCCGCGCACAGACCGGGCAGATGCGCCGCGCCACCCGCCGCCGCGATGATGACCTCCAGGCCCCGGCCGATCGCCGTCGAAAGATATTCGAACAACGCGTCGGGCGCGCGATGCGCCGAGATGGCCTGCGCCTCCCACGGTACTTCGAGGTCTTCCAGTTGCGCGGCGCAATGTTGCATGACTTCCCAATCCGACTTGCTTCCCATGAGGATGCCGACCAAAGGCTTTGTTTTGTCTGCAGGCATAGATTTGCCACGACGTTTTACACGACAAGGCAAGAGGCCGTCGAGCACCGACTTTCCGTGAACCAGCGTACCCCTCACCCATCCCTCTCCCCCACTGGGGGAGAGGGTGTCCGAAGGACGGGTGAGGGGGATCTCCACTGGTTCATGGTCCCAATGCCTGCGAAAAACGAAAGGGGGCTTTCCGTGATCGCGGCCCGGCCGCCGAGGGGGGAAATACGCCAGG
>DASPXS010000372.1:0-3433 GCA_035637175.1 Haliangiales bacterium
GGAGCAGCCGACGCCGGCTCCGTCGGGCCGATCAACAGCCGCACCTTCCCGATGGCGTTCGCGCCGGCGAGGACAAGGGCGACGGCATCTTTTCCGACCAGATAACGCGTATTGCGATCGAAAGCGCGCGGGTTTTTGGAATTCAAGTCGGCGTAATGTTTTTCCAACAGCGCACGCGAGAGAGACGCCCAACGAATGTTCTGGATCCGCAAACCGGCCGCTTCGAACCGGCGAATGATTTCTCCCACGAGGCCGCGCTCCAAAGCATCAGGCTTGATGAGCACCAATGTTTCTTCGATGTGATCCATGATGTTCGTCCCAATCAACTTGCCACGTTGGTTGCGGCGCATTGTAGGGCGGCACGGTCGCGCTGCAAGCTTTCGCACGATCGGCTTGAAATTCAATAGTGAACGCGCAGACTCGCCGCGACGATGAACACGGCTCGGGCGCGCTCCACGAACCGACCCAAGGCCGCCAGGTTTTGGACTGCGCCAGTCCTCTGGCGCTTTTCGATCTGGTCTGGGGACGCAAAAGCGGCAGAGGACTGCCGCACTCCAAGACGCTATCGCGGCGGCGCAGCCGCCTCTGCGGTTCAGGGTCCCAATGCATGCGCAAAATCGAAAGGGGACTTTCCATGAACCGACCTTTCGTCCTCGACTTCGATCGGCTGGCCTGGCTTCCAGGATGAGGACGACGACGAGCCGACGTCCAACATCTAACACCCAACATCCAACACCGAACCCTGAACCTTAAACAAACCACAACCAACAACTGACAACCGACCACTGACCACTGACCACTGTCCTTTGAACCTTGAACTTTGAACAACCAACCACCGGCAGAACGTCTCCGCTCACGCGCCGATTCTTTCTTCGAGGGGCGGTTGCGGTGGCCGCCTTCTACCTGGCGCTGCTCATTCCGGAGCCCCTGCCGACGGCGCCCGCCGGGGTCAGCCAACAACCGTTTGCCTGGAATCGCGACGCCTTTTGGTCGTCGCTGGAGAAACAATTTCTAGAGGCCCGCGCCGGCGGTTGCGCCGTTCTCGCGCCGCGCATGGATTCCGCACTTGCTGTCCTCCAGCAGCAGATCGACCGGATCGGCGCGCAGGACCTTGTCCCCGCGGACGCGCAATTTGATTTGCTGGAGACCAATCTGTTCCTGCTGGCTCCCATGACGGCAGCCTGCCCGCAACGATTGCCCGATTGTCTCCGGCTTTTCACGCGAGTGCGGAACGCGGCCAAAAAGCAGTCGGAACATTGGAACATGAATTCGGCCGAAGCGCGGCGGCGCGTCTATCGGCTGTTGTATGGCGGTCGCGCCGCGCTCGAAGAAGCGATGCTGCAAGCGCCGGCGGGAGTCGTGCCTGCGCTGACCTCCGGTTCCCACGAACCCTCACAAACGCCCTCGGCGACTGTCCTGGGGGTGACCATTCACAGCGGCGACATTTTGATCTCGCGCGGCGGCGCGCCCACGTCGGCGCTGATCGCGCGTGGCAACGATTTCCCGGGCAATTTTTCCCACATTGCGCTGGCGCACGTGGACGAAACGACGCGGACCGCATCGGTCATCGAAGCCCACATCGAAAAGGGCGTGGTGGGTTCATCGCTGGCGGAATATCTGGCCGACAAAAAGCTGCGGGTAATGGTGCTGCGGTTGCGCGCGGATTTGCCGCACCTGGTGGCCGACCCGATGCTGCCGCACAAAGCGGCTTCCCTGGCGCTCCGCCAGGCCACGACGCGGCACATCCCTTACGATTTCGCGATGGACTACAGCGACCACCGCAAACAGTTCTGCTCGGAAGTCGCCTCGGCCGCCTACGAACCGTGGGGCATCAGGCTGTGGATGGGGATTTCGCACATCTCCTCGCCCGGTGTCACGTCGTGGCTCTCCGCTTTCGGGGCGAGACATTTCCAGACACAGGAACCGTCCGACCTCGAGTATGACCCGCAACTTCGCGTGGTCGCCGAATGGCGTGACCCCGAGACGCTGTTTCAGGACCACGCCGACAATGCGGTGATTGATGCGATGCTGGAAGGCGCCGACGCCGGAGAACAACTGGATTATCCGCGGCTCGGACTGCCGGCGGCGCGACTGGCTAAAGGATACAGCGCGATGCTGAATTGGTTGGGACGGGTCGGCCCCGTTCCCGAAGGGATGAGCGCAACCGCGGCGCTGCGGCACAGGGCATTTTCAAAACGGCACGCGGCCATCAAAGTGAACCTTCTGACACTGGCCGACGATTTCAGAAGGAAAAACGGTTACACCCCGCCTTACTGGGAACTGGTGAACCTGGCGAGAAGAGCAAAAGGGGAAATCGGACCCCGCTAACGCGGCGCGGCGAAACCGAATTTAAATCGTCCTCGTCCTCCTGCTCGTCCTCGTCCTCGATCGTCGCGCTTCCGAGGACGAGGACGAAAATTCATTCGGCCCGCCGGCCGGCGAGATCCCATCGATTCCGGCGCGACTGACCGACACGGGGTCCAATGAGGAAGGCGCCTATTTCGGATCGGGCTTCGGGTTGGCCGCTTCGAGTTTCTTCTCGATTTCGTTGATCCGATTTTGAAGCTCCGGGTTTTGTGGTTCGAGCTTCTGTAATTTCTTCGCGTACTCCAGAGCGTTCGGATAATCCTCGAGCTCCGAACAAAGCTTCAACTCGAGACGGAGCGCGTCGAGATTCGTCGGCGCCAGGCGCAGCGCGGTTTCGCATGCGTCGCGCGCCTTTGCTCCATCGTTGTTGTCCCTTAAAACAACGGCGAGGTTGATCCAGCACTGCGGCTCTTTTGGCATTTGGCGCGCGGCCAATTCGAAGAGCGGAACCGCCTCCGGCAATTGACCGCATTTCGCGTAGGTAAAACCGAGGGTCGTGGAGACCAGGTTGTTGTCGGGAAATATACGGCGGGCCTCCTGGAGTGTTGCTATGATTGGCCCGGCTTTCTCAGGGGAGATGCTATCCGCCATGCGCAAGGTGTCGGTTTCCAGGTAGTCAGGAAAAAGTTCCCGCATGTGCGGCAGACGGAAAATGGCCACCAGAGCATTCTTTTCAACGCGATTGCTCCGGGGATTCTGGAGGCTGCTGCGCACGAAAAGCGTCAGTTCATCCTGCCAGATTTCCGAACGATTCCAGCTCAGCAGACCCCAAACCAGGAGCCATATCGTGGCGATCGTGTTGGCCAGCCAGGGTCGAAATGCACGATCGGAGCCGGATGCGATGGCGGGTCGGGAAACGTTCAGGAGCAACGCGCCCAGCGCGAGCAAAAAGCCGATCAGGGGCAGATAGAGAAACCGTTCCGCAATATACTGCATCATCGGGACCAGGTTCGACACGGGAATGAGAAATACACCGATCCAAAGCAAGCCAAAGCCAGCCAGCCAATACGCCTGCCGCTGCAAGCTCCAAACCGTGATCCCAACGTACACCAGCAGAAGGATCGCC